>CAZEUJ010000024.1:3325-19268 GCA_964514525.1 uncultured Dehalococcoidaceae bacterium | reverse complement strand
CTGGTGGGGAAGGGGGGACTCGAACCCCCATGCATTGCTGCACCAGATCCTAAGTCTGGCCCGTCTGCCAATTCCGGCACTCCCCCGCAGGTACTATAGCATTTTAATCAGGCTGTCTCAAGTTGGATATCATAACCTCACCCCTTACCCCTCTCCAGACAGGAACATTGGTAAAAAAAGTAGATATTATGGGCTGGAGAGGGGAAATATTAATTGAGAGGGGCTTCGCCCCTCTCGGCGGACTACTCCCTTGAAATAACGGGGCGTCCAAGTTAAACAAAGAAGAAGACAAAATCTCCTTAATCCCTCTACTAAACAGTGTTATCCATCAGACTCGCAATACTTAATTTTTAAGAGAGGGAATTTTAAGAAACATGGGTCGTGACCCCTCTTAGACACCCCGTTCCCTATTGACAAGTTATAGAAACGGTGCTATTTCCCCTCTTGCAAATACCGCCAATCTTTGTTAGTATTGACGTACATCGAGTATCTAAGTAAACAGATTTGAGAGGTGATGCACGTGGTATCAAAACATGATTTAATAAAAGGCAGCTCCAACTCCCTTCTGCTCAGCCTGCTGGAGCGGCAGGCGATGTACGGCTATCAGATTGTCAAGGAACTCGAGGCGAGGAGCCAGGGTTACTTCAAGTTTAAAGAGGGAACCCTCTACCCGGCTTTACATCGCCTGGAAAAAGCCGGCCTGATCATCGGGACATGGCAAATGTTGCCCAACGGACGGCAAAGGCGCTATTACCATATCACCGCCAAGGGACAGGCCGAGTTGAACGAGGAAAAAATGCAGTGGCAGGACTTCCTGATAGCCGTCAAGATGATCCTGCAACCGGAACCGTCAAATATTTAGAAAGGTCGGGGTAATGACACCGGAACTGACTCAATATCTGGAAAGCATCAGGGGAAGCGCCAAGCTCGGCCCCTCGGATGAAAGCGGGGTCATGAACGAGCTTAAGGCGCATATCGAAGATAAAATCCAGGAATTAACGGAGACCGGCCTGACCGAAGAAGAAGCCCTGGAAACCTGCCTGGGGCAAATGGGAGGCGCCAAGCTAGTTGCGCGGCAGATATACGAAGCCTACAGCCAGGGCAGCTGGAAGCAGGTATTACTCGCCTCCATGCCCCACCTTATTTTCGGGCTGCTGTTTGTCCTTAACTGGTGGCAATACCCCGGCTGGCTATCGATAGCCCTGGTGGCCATCCTCGCCACGACGATTTACGGGTGGGGGCGCGGTAAACCGACCTGGCTGTTTTCGTGGCTGGGTTATTCGCTGCTGCCGGTACTGGCCGTCGGCATATTGCTACTTTATATCCCCGGCCCCAAGGGGTGGTCGCTGCTGGCGCTGCCTATTTACTTCCCGCTGGCGCTCTGGTGGCTCTTCCGCATCATCGTTCAGACAACCAGACGGGACTGGCTTTTCAGCACACTAATGCTGCTGCCGCTACCGATAATCGCCGGCTGGTTTCTTGCCATTTCTTCATCGGGGAAAATTACCGAAGACAGCCTGCGACGCGTCTATTATTTCGCGCCCTGGATCGGATTGAGTTTCCTGGTGCTGGCCGCTACCATCGCGGCATTTATCCGATTGCGGCAGCGCTCGCTAAGAGTGGGACTGTTGGCGGCTTCGGGGCTATTAACGCTGACCCTGGTCGTTTATTACAGCACCGGACGACTCAATACGCCCACTTTCTTCGGGCTGATGCTGGTGATGTGGGGGGTCTTCCTGGCCCCTCCGCTCCTGGAACGATTCCTCGTCAGAAACAGGAACGCAATAACCTGGCGAAAAGATAAACGACCAGTATAAGCATCACACAGGGGAACTATGCCTACGGAAAAAGTAGCCATTATAACGGACAGCATCGCCTGCCTTACCAGAGAGCTGACCGCGCAATACGAAATCGAAATTATCCCGATTAACTTTTACGCCGGCGGCAAACTCTACCGGGACTGGGTAGACATCGCCCCTTCCGAGGCATATAAATTATTCCTCGAAGACCCCGACTCCTTTAAATCGTCGGCGGCGTCACCCGAGGCCTGCCTCCAAGCCTACCGCACCGTCAGCCAGCGGGCCCAGAACATTGTCGTTGTTACCGTTTCCGCCAGACTAAGCATGATGTACGAAGCCGCTAATAAAGCCAAAGAGCTTGCCCGTACCGAGCTGCCGGGGACCAGGATAGAGGTGATAGACTCCCGGACAGCTACTCCCTCCGAAGGGCTGGTAGCGCTGGCCGCCGCCCGCGCCGCCGCCGAGGGCAAAGGACTCGCCGAGGTAGTCGGCGTTGCCGAGAGTGTCAAAGAGAAAGTCAAAGCCATTATTTTCCTGGATACGATAAAACATGTCTACCGCTCCGGCCGAGTGCCCAAGATAGCCTCACGGATAGGCTCGGCGCTGAATATCAAACCGATTCTCACCGTCTCCGGGGTCGTCCACTTCGCCGCAATAGCCAGAGACAGGCGACATGGCATCGAGCGCGTCCTCCAGATAATGCGAAATAAAGTGGGCCACAAACCCATACACGCGGCGGTGACCCACGCTTATGCCCCGGAGGAAGCGGAGAAATTAAAGGAGCGCGTAGCAGCCGAGTTCAACTGCGTCGAGCTGTGGCTATCGGAGTTCAGTCCCGTCATGGGCTATGCCTGCGGCACGGGAACCGTCGGCGTGGCTTTTTATCCCGAGGATTAAACGGAGAGAATCTGGAAATATAATTTCCAGCAGAAAAAATGGATAAAAACGTCATCACCAAACAAAAAGTCGCCATAGTGACGGACACTACCGCCTGCGTACCGACGGAACTGGTGGCGAAATACGATATCGAGGTGGTGCCGATACAGCTTATCGTCGATAACAAGACCTACCTTGACGGAATCGATATAAAACCCAGCGAGTTCTACGCCCTCCTGCGCCAGTCCAAGAAAATACCCACAACTTCCGCGTCCTCTCCCGACAATTACCTGGCGGCCTTCCGCAAAGCCAGCCTGAAAGCGCCGAGTATCCTCTGCCTGACGGAACCGTCTAAATTCAGCGCCATGTTCAACTCCGCACGCATCGCCGCGGATATCACCAGAGAAACGCTGCGGAATACGAAAATCGAAGTGATGGAATGCACCACCGCGGCCGCCGGTCAGGGGCTCGTGGCTCTGGCGGCCGCCAGGGCCGCCGCGGAGAGCAAACCCATGGAGACCGTAAAGGAAATCGCCCGGAATATCATGTCAAAGGTAAACCTGCTGGCAACCCTCGACACCCTACAATACCTGGCCAGGAGCGGGCGCGTCCCTCAGGCTGCCGCCATGGTCAACTCAATTCTTAATATCAAGCCCATCTTTACCCTGAACCACAGCGATGCCCACACGGTAGCCCTGCCCAGGACGATGAAAACGGCCATCAATCGCATGTTGAAGTTAATGCAGTCGATGGTGAAGAAAGGGCGTCCGTTGCATGTAGCCGTGATACACGCCGACGCCCTGGAACAGGCGATTGCGTTTAAAAACAGGATGAACTCACAGTTCGAATGCCGGGAAATATTCATCACCGAGTTCACGCCGGTCATGGGGGTGCATACCGGGCCGGGCTTAATCGGCGTGGCCTTCTACGCAGAAGACTAATCCGCCGGCACATTGCCTAGCCAAACCATCCCAAACAATCTATAATCATAGGGTATGGATTATTCCAGGGTCGAAGCGGATATCCGGCGGCTGGTCGAAAGTCTGGGACGGCTCCCCCCGGCGGAAGCACGACCGGCTTTAATCGTCATCAGCGGCCTGCCCGGGACGGGAAAATCCTATCTCAGCCGCCGGCTGTCGGGACGCCTGCTTTACCCCATCCTGGAAAGCGATGCCTTAAGAAAACAACTCTTTTCCGCGCCGACGTATTCAGCCATAGAAAGCGGCATCCTTTTCCGCGCCATCCACCGGCTGATTGAAGAACTGCTCGGTAAAGGAATACCCGTTATCCTGGATGCCACCAACTTAACAGAGAGATACCGCGAACGACTCTACAACATCGCCGAAAAGCGGAAAGCCAAGCTCATCCTGGTACGCGTCCAGGCGCCTCCGGAGGTAGTCAAACAACGACTCGAAAACAGGCTCAAAAAACGTAACAACGGAGAAAAATCCGACGCCGACTGGGAGGTGTATCAAAAGCTAAGCGCCACCGCGGAGAAAATCCGCCGCAACCACTTCACAGTGGATACCTCTAAAGATATTACGCCCGCCGTGGACAAAATCGTGAGAGAAGTGAACCGATGAAAGGAGACCTGTCATGGAGATAAAAGCCGTAGCCGGAAACATCGTTGATATTAAAGCAGATGCTATCATGGTGAACCATTACGAAGGGATGAAACGACCGGAGGGTGACGCTGCCGCCGTAGACAAAGTCCTGGGCGGCGCCATTACGCAGCTAATAAAGCAGGGCGATATCAAAGGCAAGCTCAACGAGGTTACCCTGATTCACAGCCTGGGCAGGCTACCGGCCATTCGGATAGTAGTCGTGGGGCTGGGTAAAAAACAGGAGCTTAATACCAACAAGATACGGAGCGCCGTAGCCGAGACCTGCCGCTACCTGCGGGGAAAAGGGGTCGGCAGCGTAGCCAGCGGAGTCCAGGGGGCCGGCATTAATGAAATTAAAACTGAGGATGCCGTTCAAGCAATGACCGAGGGGGCATTACTCGGACTCTATGCTTTCCGCCGACACATTACGAAAAAGGAAAACAACTTCGGTGAGATTAAGCAATTCACAATAGTCGGGTGGGGAAAACAAAAGATGGAAAAAGCCATCGAAAAGGGAAAGATAGTGGCGGAAGCCGCCAACTGGGCGCGAGACATGGTCAACGAGCCGGCCAACTACATGACGCCGGGCGACATGGCCGAAGCCGCCCGCCATCTTGCTAAAAAGTACGGACTCGAGGTGGAAGTGTTCGAAAAAGACCAGATTCAGAAAATGGGCATGGGAGGTCTCCTCGGGGTATCCCAGGGCACACAGCAGCCGCCGCGGTTCATCGTCCTCAACTATAAAGGCAACCCCTCCGGGGAAATCGATCTGGCGCTGGTAGGCAAGGGCATCACCTTCGATTCCGGCGGCATCGATATCAAGCCTTCGGACGGCATGGAAGACATGAAAGGGGACATGGCGGGGGGCGCTTCGGTCATGGCAACGCTGATGGCCCTGGCGCAACTCAAGCCGAAAATTAACGTTGTAGCGCTCGTCGCGGCCACGGAAAATATGCCCAGCGGCTCGGCCATGAAACCGGGTGATATCATCACCGCTATGAACGGCAAGACCATCGAAGTCCTCAATACCGACGCCGAAGGACGCCTGACCCTAGCCGACGCCCTGTGCTATGCCAAAAAGCTCGACGCCAAAGCTATTATCGACGTGGCGACCCTGACCGGCGCCTGCCGGATAGCGCTGGGGACGATATGCACGGGAGCTTTCAGCAATAACGACGCACTGGCGGAAAAGGTCATCACCGCCGGTAAAGAGGCCGGGGAGCTCATGTGGCAAATGCCGATGTACGAGGAATACCGGGAACAGTTGAAAAGCGATATCGCCGATATCAAGAACATCGGCAACAGATACGGCGGTGCCATCACCGGCGCCAAGTTCCTGGGTGATTTCGTGGAAGATACGCCATGGGTACACCTGGATATCGCCGGCACCAGCGAGACCGATAAGGAGAAGGGCTACCTGGTCAAAGGCGCCACCGGTGTGCCGGTGAGGACGCTGGTTAACGTCGTACTATCGCTGGCAAAGAAATAAGAGTTACCGCGAGGAGGGACACCATGAAGATTAAGTATCTGGCCCATGCCGCCTTTTTAATTACATCCGAGTCCGGCGTCAGAATCGTTACCGATCCCTACGAGACCTCGCCCGGACTGAAACACGGCGAGATAAAGGAAACGGCAGACATCGTTATCGTCAGCCATGAACACGGCGACCATAACAATGTCGCCGCCGTCAGGGGCAATCCAAAAGCCGTCAGAGGCAACGCCGAGATTAAAGGGATAAGAATCAAGGCCGTACCTGCCGCCCACGATGATAAAGGGGGGAGCCAGCGGGGAAAAGACACCATCTTCTGCTTCGAGGTGGACGGCGTCAATATCTGCCACGCCGGCGATCTCGGGCACGTATTAAGCGAAGAACAGGTCAAAGCCATCGGCAAGGTGGACGTGCTGATGATCCCGGTGGGGGGTTTCTTTACCATCGATGCGAAAACAGCCACAAAAGTCGGCGAGCAACTCAAGCCTAAAGTAATCATCCCCATGCACTACAAGACGGATAAACTGGACTTTCCTATTACCGGCGTGGACGAGTTTACCAAAGGTAAGGGCAACGTCACGCGCAGTAACAGCAGCGAAATAGAACTGAAAGCGGGAACGCTGCCCGCGGTAACGCAGATCACGGTACTGAAGCCGTCCCTGTAATAAAGGGCATGATAAACCCCAACGACGTGAACCTGATCATCTTCGACATGGATGGGACGATTGTCCCCTCTTTGCCCGCCGTTTACGAATCGATAAAGAGGGTCTTTACCAAGCTGGGCTGGGCGGTCAATTTCAACGCGCAGGACATTAATAAATTCTTCGGGATGCCCTCGTCGGCGGGCGGGGGCGGGCTTTACGAGTTCATCACGCCGCCCGACAGCCATCTAACGATTCCTGAAATCAGAGATAAAGTACGCGCCGAATATACCGATACCTTCCGCGAAATGGCTCAGCTTTATCCGGGAGTCAGAGAAACCCTGGAGACATTGAGGAAGCGCGGGTACAAACTGGTACAGTACACCAATGCTTCCACCGCATACCTCGATATGGTTATGTCAACCCTGGATACCGGAAAATACTTCGACTACATAGAATGCGTCCGCGAAAACAACCTCACCAAGCCCGAGCTGGTAAAGAAAATCAGGGAGAGATTCGGGGGAATGACGGCGGCGGTGGTGGGAGACAGATTTCACGACATCGAAGCCGCCCGCGAGACCGGCTGTTTATCTATCGGAGTGCTTTTCGGCTACGGCGGCGATGAGCCGGAAAAAGCGGATATTGCCATTAGCAGCTTCGGGGAGCTACTGGATATTTTCGACAGGAGATTAACGATACTTGAGAAGATACTCGAGGAAATCAGGAGGAGAAAGGACAAAAACAGACCGTTCGTCGTCGGGATAAGCGGGATAGACGGCGCGGGAAAGACAGAATTCGCCGGGGCTCTCGAAAAATTCCTGATTGCCCATAGCTATAAAACGCAAGCAATTCACCTGGATGATTTTCATAATCCGAGGGAAATCAGATATGCCGGAAAAGACCAGGCCGATAACTATTACAACCGCAGCTTCAATATAAATCTCATCGTGGAAAAGCTGCTTGAGCCGCTGCGCCGGAAAAGAGTTTTTTCTACCAGGATGACCCTACTAGACTACCACACCGATAGATACGACACCGAGAGAGAATACACTTTTAACCAAAATACTATAGTGATTTTCGAGGGGGTCTTTCTGTTCCGGAAAGAGCTGACGCCATATATCGATTATAAAATTTTCCTCGATATTCCGTTGGAAGAAAGTAAAAAGCGGGCCAAAGACAGGGACGTGGAAGAAGTCATTAAGAAATACGATACAAAATACCTGCCCGCCCAGGCGAGGTACCTGGAAGAATATCCGCCAGGCGAGACGGCGCACATGATCATTAATAATAACGATGGGGAATATCCGAAAATCAGCTTCTCCGGCGAAAAGTGAAATAGCTTCGTTTCAAAGGTACTAATTCTCCTATTTAAAAGCTTCTTTCAAGCTCTATTATCTCTTGACTCTCTATGATAGAATAATATATAGGGGGTATAATCGCGTATAAAAACAGGCAGTAAAATTGGATATAAGCGGGATTATTTTAGCCGGCGGCAAGAGCTTACGACTCGGGCATGATAAGGTTTTAGAGAAGATAGGTGATAAAAGTCTACTCGAACGAGTAGTATTCCACATCGATTCGTTCAGCAAAAATATAATTATTGTAACTGCGCACGAGAGGACCTTTGCGCCTGTGGCAAAACACCCGAAAATAAAAATGGTCTCCGACATCTTTCCCGGGCAGGGTTCTCTGGGCGGTATATATACAGGACTGGTAGCATCTAGCTCGTTTTATAACCTTGTCGTGGCGGCGGATATGCCTTTTTTAAACGAGTCTTTACTGTGGTATATGATGGAAAAATCGGATGGTTACGATTTCATCCTGCCGCGAGTCAATGGTCTGTTCGAACCGCTGCACGCGATTTATTCGATGAACTGCATCGACCCTATTAAAAAGATACTCGGACAGGGGAAAAGGGTCATTATCGAGCTATTTAACTATGTAAAAGTGAGGTACATCGAAACCGAGGAGGTCGAAAGGTTCGACCCCAAACATCTGAGCTTTTTCAATATCAATACTAAAGAAGACCTGGAACTGGCCAGAGGGATTGCCGGAGGAACCGCCGACTAATGCTAAGCGTCGAAGAAGCCCTTCAAAAAATACTCGATGAAGTAGATGTACTCGAGATGGAATCCGTCCCGATCCTGGACTCACTGGGACAGGTGCTTGCCGAGGACATCAAATCCGATATCAACGTACCGCCGCTGGACAATTCCGCCATGGACGGTTACGCCATACGGTCAGCGGACACCAGGGGAGCCAGCGAAAAAACGCCAAAATACCTGCGGATTATAGATACAGTCATGGCCGGCTCTATTTCTCGAAAAGAAGTCGTGCCGGGCACGGCAATACGGATAATGACCGGGGCGCCGGTCCCCAAGGGCGCGGATACCGTCGTGCAGTTCGAGCGCACCGACGAGGGGAAAAACAAAGACAACACCAAGGTGGGCGTCCTGGAAGAAATACGCCCTGACCTGAATATCAGAAAAGCGGGAGAGGATATCGCCCGCGGCTCCATAGCTCTGAGTAAAGGCACCGTCATCAGGCCGTCGGAAATCGGCCTCATGGCCTCCCTCGGCTACAGCAAGGTAAAAGTTATCCGACGTCCGGTGGTGGCCGTGCTTTCTACCGGCAACGAGCTGGTGGAACTCGACAATCCCCTACCCGAGGGCAAAATTTACGATAGCAACGCCTATAGTATCGCCAGCCTGGTCAAGAAATACGGCGGCATCCCTAAAATTCTGGGGATAGCCCGGGACGATGAAACCGAGCTGGTGAGCAAGCTCAAACAGGCGCAGGACGCCGATATGCTGCTCACCACCGGCGGCGTCTCCATGGGCGACTACGACATGGTAAAGGACATCATCGCCAGGGACGGCAAGATGGTCTTCTGGCAGGTACGCGTCAAACCGGGGAAACCCCTGGCTTTCGGCAAGATTAAAGGCAGGGACAAGAACGGAAAGGCAAAAAGCATACCCCATCTCGGTCTGCCCGGCAACCCCGTCAGCTGCATGGTGAGCTTCGAGTTATTTGTTCGGCCGGCCTTGCTTAAGATGATGGGCAAAAAGAACATCGCCAAGCCCATCGTAGAAGCAATTTTAGAAGACAGCGTCCAGAACGACGCCGGACGCCGCCTTTACAACCGGGCCATCGTGGCAAAGCGCGACGGCCATTACTACGCCCGGCTGACCGGCTCGCAAAGCTCGGGAATATTGAAATCAATGGCCCTAGCCAACGGGCTGGTGCTCATCCCGGAAGAGAGGAAAAAGGTCAATAAAGGCGAGACCGTCCAGGCACTCATGCTGGACTGGAACGAAGAAGTAAACATCTAGCGGAACACATATGCGTTTAATCATATCAATCGTGGGAAAATCCGATGCCGGCAAGACAACGCTGCTGGAAAGCCTGATTGCCGAGCTCAAGAGGCGGGGTTTTAAGGTGGCTATTGTCAAGCACTCGCACCATGCCGACGACCTCGATACGGCCACAAAAGACACCTGGCGCTTTACCAGGGCGGGAAGCGAGCTATCGGCCATCAACTCCCTCGATAACCTGGCCATTTACCGCCATATGGACCACTACTTCGACCCGCAGGAAATATCCAATTTTATTCTCTGGGACTACGACATTATCCTTACCGAAGGATTCAAGGGCAGCAGCTACCCCAAGATAGAGGTCCACCGCCACGGGCAGGGTAAAGAGCTACTCACCGACCCCCAACAGCTGCTGGCGGTGGTTACAGACACACCGCTGGACGTTAATGTGCCGCAGTTCTCCCGGGATAATGTTACCGGGATAGCCGCCCTGATAGAGAAGATGATAATAAATCAACGACAGGAAAATGACGTCGACCTGGTGGTTAACGGTGCTTATGTACCCATCAGCCCGTCGTTAAAAGATTTGCTGGCCCGCACCATCTCCGCCATGATACCGGCCCCGCAGGATAACGGCGAGGTGAAAAGCTTGCACTTTTCCCTGAGGAGGAAGGTTTGATATACGAAGCCTCGGACTTTGTATTCAGGGTGCCCTCGGTGGTATCGCGGGCGCGGCGCGTCCTGATCAAACCCAGCGCCTCTTACCCGCTGCCCTACCCCGTGAGCACCAGCGCCGACATGCTGGCCGCCATCATATCCAGCATCAGGAGGGTCAGCGACGCGGATATTCTCCTGCTGGAAGGAACACCAGGGGGCATACCGACCCGTCCGATATACCAGGCTCTCGGCTACAATTTCCCGCGGGTGCTCACCCTGGACGTTAAGGACTGTATCTTCGTGGAAGTGGACAATCCGCTGCCCAAGCCTTTCGCCATACCAACCTTCTGGGTACCCAACGTAATTTTATCCAGCGACTACCTGATAACGGTAGCGCCGATGAAGACATACAATGGCTCGGGCAGTTTCAGCATCATGAACCTGCTTTCCCTGCTGCCGAGCAGCAAATATCGCGGAGAGACCGCCGCCGGCTGGGAGAGCCTATACTCCCTGGGGATAGATAAGGTACTGGCCGACCTTTACTTTACGCTCCCCTTCGATATGGGCATAGTTGAGGCGAGGCAGAAATTTGCCGTCAAGGCCGACCCGAGCGAAGGCGAAGTGGAGGAATACGATAAGGTATTCCTCGGCGAGCCTTACGAGGCCGACCGTGAAGCCGCGGAAGCGCTGGGACTGAAAATCGGCTACCTCGACCTGATAAAATCGGCCAAGGTAGAGCTTGACGCTTGAGGTCCTATTTACTTACCTACGATTTGTAATGCTCGCCCCTCTTAAAACGCCCCTACAAACACGCAGATAATGCCAGGCTAATACCTGACCCGGAAATCCGTGAAGAGTCCGCTATACGCCGCCCATTTCGTTACGACCTTACCAACTCTGGCGGCCGGCGGACCGGCCTTTAGATAATCCACAAGTTTCTCGAGCCGCTGCCTTTCTCCCTCCGCCCTAACCTCTACCGTACCATCGGGCGCGTTGCGTACATAACCGGTCAGGTTCAATTCCGCGGCCTGGCTCTCCACATAAGCCCGGAAGAACACACCGTGCACCCGACCGCTAACAGTCGCCTGAAGCGAAGCCAGGTCAGCCATAAACCGCTCCTGACTCTTTTCACCCTTCCGAAGAAGAGCTATTCTTCCGGTTCCTCCTCCCTCTTCTTACCTTTCCTGATCACCTCAACCTCAACCGGCGGGGCTATAATTGTTACCGGCGGCAATTTTTTAGCTTCCTTTTTAGCCTTTTTCTTCTCTCTCTTACTGTAATCTCCTTGACGACCCATAATAACACCTCTCTAACGTATTACAGGCGCTTTACCAGATTTTAGCAGATAGCAGCTATTCCGTAAAGTCTCCGCCGAGCCGTGCCAGCGCCGAGCGCGCGGCTTCCATCTCCGCCAGCTTTTTGCTCTTGCCGGAACCGCTGCCCAGGATTTTATCGTTGAGCCTGACCTCTACCGTAAACTTTTTAGCGTGGTCCGGACCGACCTCCGCCGTCAAATAATACACGGGTGTTTGCTGAAACCTCGACTGAGCAAGCTCCTGCAACCTAGTCTTGTAGTCGATGCCGGTGCCCGGGCTGGTCAGCTTCGGCCACTCCGCCGCAAAAAGCCCGGTAACCACGTCTTTGGCAGCCGCAACGCCCCGGTCAAGGTAAACCGCGGCGATGACCGCTTCCAGGGCCCCCGCCAGATTAGTTGTTTTGCGCCGGCCCCCGCTGGCTTCCTCGCCTTTACCCATATAGAGGAAATCGCCGAGGTTGATAGACCGCGCCACGCGGGCGAGGGTATCACGGCTTACCAGCGCCGCCCGCAGCCTGGTCATTTCACCTTCACTGAGGTCGGGAAAGTCCCGATATAACTCCCCGGCGACGATAAAACCCAGTATGGCATCGCCCAGGAACTCGAGCCTTTCGTTGTGGCCGGAGACACTGGCGGGGTTTTCATTGATGAAGGAACTGTGAACCAACGCCTGTTGCAGGAGAGAGGGGCGGCGAAAAGTGCCCCCCAGCGCCTTCTGTAAATCAGCTATATCAGGCATAGGAAAACCCGCTTTGATAATACAATAATGCGTTATAATGGTGGTGTCAAATGGGCGGGCGATGATTGTCCCGGATATACCTTCATGCTATAATTTACCTATCGCTGGGGAGTCGTCTAGTGGTAGGACAACGGACTCTGGATCCGTATGCGAAGGTTCGAATCCTTCCTCCCCAGCCAGTATCTAAAAGATAATCCATTTTCCGGGATGAGGCTAGTCGATCCCTATCATGACGTTGGAAGCCTTGACGATGGCGTAAACATCTTTACCGGGTTTGAGTCCCAGTCTCTCGGCGGAAGACTTGGTAATAATCGAGACTACCTCAACGCCGCCGGCTATTTCCACGATTATTTCCGAGTTAACCGCCCCGGGAGTAACCTGTTTTACTTTGCCTTTAAAAACGTTACGAGCACTTATTTTCATAAATCACCTCCAATTACTTTAATGTGGTAATTATACCACGCAACGAATCCCATAAATCTGTTATAAATGTCACAAAATAATCCCGTTTAGGCGACTAATAATGAGGGGCAAGAATAATAT
This sequence comes from uncultured Dehalococcoidaceae bacterium, assembly GCA_964514525.1. Classification (GTDB taxonomy): domain Bacteria; phylum Chloroflexota; class Dehalococcoidia; order Dehalococcoidales; family RBG-16-60-22; genus JBFYTX01. Next base: position 6,291 of record CAZEUJ010000024.1, on the reverse strand, counting down.
TCTTTAGATATATTCTATTGCCGAGAGTCTTTCCTGGAACTTCTCGTAAGATGCGCAGAGCCGGGAGACGACTTCCGGCAATCTGGTACTGCGCAGCGCGGGACTCATCAGGGCCCGACGCATGCTTACAATATCGTTAATGACTTCGATAAGGTGTGGCAAAACCTGCCTATCTCTGATTTTCAAAGCCGGCTTTATCAGGAGATTGCCATTGTGAGCCAAAGTTACAAGGTCGAAATCGGCCTGGCTGGGGTTTTTGAGCAAGAAACTAATATTCAGATTATCGCCAAGTTGATATTCAGAAAGAAATTCCTGAACCGTGGTTGCCCAATCCCGGGTGTTACGCAGCGCCCGGTTGTGACGCAAGGTCCTGCCCGTCAACAAATTAAATACATTAACTATTTTTTTAAATATATCCATCGGCCGATTATGCAAGGGCTACTTAATGAATTCGAAGGCAAGTATCATGATGTCGGCTAAATCATGTTGAAGGGTCTGCAAATCGTCAAATAAAGAATCATCCTCATTGATAAGTTTTTCTCTAACAGCACGCAACGCTTCGACGGTTTTTCTGGTCTTGTCTTTAATCTCGCCGCCGAGAGTACCGGCATCGGCAAGCGTTGTATTAGAGTTAGCGATTAATTTGACCACCAGGATTCTCACTTTTTCGAATTTGTCTCCGCCGGGACTATCGGATTCAAGGGCCTGACGGTATTGCGCCAGTATCACGACGCTGTTTCTGGCCCAATTGTGCAACCGGTTGACGGCACGGATCCGCTGAAATTTCCTGAGGCTGATGATAATGATACCCAGCTCTAATAAAACAATAAAAGCGCTGATATACTCAGCATGATCCGCTATAAAGTCGAACACACTGAAAGCCGCCGGACTTTTACCGAGAAAGTCGTATATGGACATAAATACGCCGGAATCATTAAAAGTCCAGATTACGACGATGATAATAACAATTATCTGCAAGATGAGAAGCGCCAGGAAATAGGGAAACCATTTACCGAAAATTGCCTTCATGACACCTATTATAGCATCATTTGTAAATTAATCGTATCATTGTAAACAAGAAACATATTTTACAGATTTTTTATAAATAACGTTCCGGGGAAATGTAACCGGATTTTACGAAAATGAACGCCCGGACAAGGCAAATGTTTATGGATAATTAATTTGTTTTTAATAAATATTTATGCCCAGTATACAACCTTAATAGTAAAATTTGATAGTCAAGATTAGTTAGTTATGGTTATGTTCAGGGCAATTTGATTAATATCAGTGGGCATTATTGAACAACGAAATTAGCTACCGCCCGATACAGTTACACAATTAAATTAATAGAGGTAAAAAGCTATGGTTCTTGTCTTTAACAGAAATAAAAAACGTACTTCGCTACGGAATAACGGCAATGGCAATACCGGGATGGAAGAGTACCAGACCAGAATCGGGCTCCTCTGCGATATTGCGGAAGAAGCCAGCTCGATAACCCAGGTATCAACACTCCTGGAAAGGATTTTAAAGGTAACCCAGCATTCAACTGGCTCCCTGATGACCTCGGCATTCATGAAAGATGACGCTAAAGACCGCGTTCACCTGCCGATTACGGTAAGCAATTATGAAAATGAGGAACGCCATAAAGCCATCGCCATCGAGTCGGAGATAGCGAGCCTGGTAGCCAGTAACGCGACGCCTTTACTTATCAATAACGTCGCCGCAGACCCTCGTTTTAATCCAAAAGGTAAAAAGTCTTCCAGTTTCATTGTCAGGTCAATCATCGTCGTGCCGGTACTGAAAGGCGAAAAAGTTATCGGCGTCCTCGCGGCCTCCAACAAAGAAGACGGCAGCGATTTTACCGAGCGGGACTTCGAAGTCCTCAAAGGGTTCGCATCGACGGAAGCCCTGATTTTGTTAGTATCGCTGGAAAAAACCGCCATTGACAATGTCAACAGCCTGACGGTGAACCAGACCGTACTGGATGGATATAGAAGCACGGTTCACGAACTGGCCAGCACCATTGATGTTAAAGATGACCATGTCTATGACCACTCGCGGCGCGTCAAGGAATACGCCCTGCTGGCCGCTAATTACCTTTCCCTGCCGCCGCAAGAGCTACAGGCCATCGAGTTCGGAGCTCTGCTACATGATATCGGTAAAATAGGCATTGACAGCGAAATATTGCGTAAACCGGGGCCCCTTACGGACGAGGAATGGAATATCATATACGAGCACCCCCAAAAGGGCGCCAATATTTTAAAGGATATTCCCCATCTTAAAGACGCCATGAACATCGTCCTGTATCACCACGAAAAATACGATGGGAAAGGATATCCGCAAAAGCTCAAGGGTGACAAAATCCCCATCGGTGCCCGTCTGGTGGCGGTCGCCAATGCTTTCGATACGATGATTACCGATCACTCCTACCGTGCCGCCTCAAGCATAGACGAAGCCATGAGAGAGTTGATAGAAGGCACGGGAACACAGTTCTGCCCTAAGGCTATCGAGGCCTTCATCTCGGCATACAAAAAGCACCGCGTCTCTCTGCCCGTTAAGGAAAACCATCCAGAGGAAATAAAGGTTGAAAAAGAAGCTGAAGAGACTAAAAGCTTAAACTTAATAAAGGCTGATAAAGCAGTGAAAGAGAGTAAAACAGACAAAGAAACGAAAATCAAGGCCGAGAAGGAGGCTCAAGAAGCTAGAATAAAAGCTGAAAAAGAAGCCAGAGAAGCGAAGATAAAAGCCGAGCGAGAAGCCAAAGTTGAAGCTGAACAACAGGCCAAAGAGGCGAAAATCAGAGCTGAGAAAGAAGCTCAAGAGGCGAAAGCCTTAAAAATAAAAGCCGAAAAAGAAGCCAGAGAAGCGAAGATTAAAGCGGAGCAGGAAGCCAAAGAGGCGAAAATAAGGACCGAAAAAGAAGCTAAAGAGGCGAAGATTAGAGCCGAGCAAGAAGCTAAAGAGGC
>CAZEUJ010000024.1:0-3225 GCA_964514525.1 uncultured Dehalococcoidaceae bacterium | reverse complement strand
GAAGCCAGAGAAGCGAAGATTAGAGCTGAGCGAGAAGCTAAAGAAGATAAGCAGGCAGTCCAAGAGCCGAAGGCCGCTCCCGCTAAGAAAGATTCAGTAATTTCGAAGGGGAACGTCCGTCTCACCGTGCCTATCACGGCTACTGCCGGGGAAGTGAAGAGGTTCCGCGAAGACCTGGAAAAGATTGAAGGTGTAAAAATCCTCATGCTCAGCCATTCCGAAGAGGAAGGCCATTTATTCCTGCTTTCCCTGGAAAAACCCATGACTTTGATAAGTTTTATCAAAGAAATGTCGCCGGTAGAAAGCGTTGACAGAAAAGGCAAAGAAATTCTGGTAACCTTGAAAAATACCGCCGAAGCGAGTCCTGTTACGATTGAATAAAGCTAACTAGCTGCCGGATATCGAGGGACAGCTGACTGTCCGGCTTATAGTGAACTATCGACTGATTATCCAGGTAAGACACCTCATATTCACTGGCATCGAAAGAAACTACGCCGGCCATCTCGATACCCAGACTACTCTCTAAATACGGCTTGATATCGAGTAACGACGGGCTGGGTAAGATACCCTCGGGGTCAACCAGGATGGCGGCAATTTTCTCCGTGGCAATACCGAGGTAAAGAAGCACCTTTACGATATTCATCGTTTCATAAATTTCATCGAGTTTGCAACTGCTGGCAACGATGACAAGATCACAATTGGAAAGAATCGAACTGGCGAAAGGAGTGGGCTTGAAAGGAAGGTCGACGAGAAGATAGTCGGCATCACCCATTTCCCGCAGCAGTTTTATATCATTCACTTCTTCGAGGGCTACATCAACCAGAGTTACCTGCTTGTCCAACGCCGAAATGGCCGCCGCCACATTGGACAATATAGCAGTCATCCCCAGACCATCACATATACTTATAAAGGCGACTATCTTCGGTTGACCGGCGAGTCTTGCCCCACGCACTTCTGAGGCTGGATAACAGGCTTTATCGTCAATGAGGACCGGCATGATGTCTATCCCCTTAAAGCTACGTTTGATACGATATTACGGCTCTTACCCGGAAACAAATAGCGAGATAGCCCCGATTTTAGCTGGGTAAAATCCCTGATTGTCACTGGGGATTCCGTTCTGGCGCGTCTTTTTGTGTCTCGGCTTTTGACGGTGTATACTGTGAAACGGGCGGTACGAGAAATGCCAGACGAAGAGAGCGGAATCGACGAACTGATGCGGCTTTCGCGTCAATTTACCCGGCAGCAGGAAGAGCACGAGGCAAGGGAAAAACAGCGCGAAGCCCAGGGGAAAAAGGTGCGGGGCGTACTGCACGGACTACAGGAACTGAATATTAATATGGCCCTTCAGCAGCTTAAGACCGTGGCTAAACCGGACATCATAAAGCAGGTGAGTGCGCTGAGAAGCAAAGGAGACACGGACGACCTGCGCAAGATGATATCCGGCATCGCCGACGATTTAGAAAACCGGCTCCGCACTATTCAAGCGTCAAAGAATGATATGGCATATCTGGTCAACTCCATGAGAACCCTCAATATCCTTATGGACCTTTACTTTTCTTTCCACTAACCGGTGTTTACACGCCGATTTTTCATAGTTATAATATAGTCAGTCTGCTCAATGCTTCTCTAGCAAGGTAAATCTGCTCATGAAATTAGGAATTGATATCGGATCGGTAACCGCCAAGGCGGTAGTCTTCGACGACGCCGATAATATCATCGAGACGAGATATGTACGCACCAAGGGCCAGCCGGTAGAGACCTTGCTTGGCATCCTGGAAGACATTTTTTCTAAATATCCATGCGGACAGTTCAGAGTTGCGGCGGCCACCGGCACCGGCGGGCAATTTATCGCCAACCTGCTGGGCATACCCTTTATCAACGAAATAACCGCTCAGGCAGCCGGTACAGCCAGCTTTCATCCCGAAGTGCAGACCATTCTGGAGATAGGCGGCGAGGACTCCAAGCTCATCGTCCTGAAAAAAGAGTCGGCCGGCGCCCTCCCTAAAGTATCCGACTTCGCCATCAACGGGGTCTGCGCCGCCGGCACCGGCTCCTTCCTCGATCAGCAAGCGTCGCGAATGGGCATCCCCATCGAACAGTTCGGCGATGTGGCGATGAAATCGGAGCACCCGCCCCGCGTGGCCGGGCGCTGCAGCGTCTTCGCCAAGAGCGACATGATCCACCTCCAGCAGGTGGGCACACCGGTGCACGATATCGTAGCCGGACTGTGTTTTGCCATGATACGCAACTTCAAGGGACAGGTAATACGCGGTCGCGACCTCGGTAAACCCGTTTCGTTCCAGGGCGGCGTGGCCGCCAACAAGGGCATCCGGCGAGCATTACTCGAGGTGCTGGAGCTTAAGGAGACCGACCTCGTCATCCCGGAATATTTCGCCGTCCTGGGGGCGGCGGGGGCAGCGCTGGTGAGCCCGGCAGGCACCCCGCCCGACGACCCCCTCCGGCGCCTGCGGGACTATATCGCGCGGCGGGAATATAAGTTCGTGACGCTGCCCTCTTTAAAGGGAGACGACTATCTCATAGATATCGAGGCGGTAAAATTCGACGCCGCTGAGCCGGTTGAGGCTTATATCGGGGTAGACATCGGCTCCATCAGCACCAATGTCGTGGTGATAGACCGGGACAACAACGTACTGGCGCGGCGCTACCTGATGACGGCCAGCCGACCCATCGAAGCCGTAAAACAGGGGCTTTTAGAAGTGGGCAAAGAGCTGGCGGATAAAGTCATCATCAAAGGCACCGGCTCGACGGGGTCGGGGAGATACATGACCGGTGAGTTCTTCGGCGCTGACGTCATTCACAACGAAATTACCAGCCATGCCAAAGCCGCTTCTTTCGTCTGTCCGGAAGTGGACACTATCTTCGAAATCGGCGGGCAGGACGCCAAGTACATCAGCCTACAAAACGGCACCATTATCGATTTCGCCATGAACAAGGTCTGCGCCGCCGGCACGGGTTCTTTCCTCGAAGAGCAGGCGGAGAAGCTCGGCATCAAGATTGAGGAAGAGTTCGGCGACCTGGGACTGGCATCAAAACGACCGCTGGACCTGGGCGAGCGCTGCACCGTTTTCATGGAGTCGCAGCAGAACTACTACAAGCAGCGCGGCGCCGATAAGCAGGACCTCGTAGCCGGACTGGCTTACTCCGTGGTGAAAAACTACCTGACCAAGGTCGTCGAAGACCGGAAAATCGGCGAGCATATCCTGT
>CAZEUJ010000023.1:0-19657 GCA_964514525.1 uncultured Dehalococcoidaceae bacterium | reverse complement strand
CCGGGTCCGGCTCAAGCTTGCAGCGGAGGCGATAAATATATTTCTTGATAAAGGCGTGGTCATCGGCATACTCCGAACCCCATACCTTTTCCAGCAAAAGGCTGAGGGGCAACACCCGGCCTTCATTCTGAGCCAGTTCCGATAGCAGGCCATACTCGCGGGGGGTAAGCCTGACCGGCCGGCCGGCAAGCGAAACATCGCGCGTGCTGAAATTGATGGTCAACTCACCCGCGGAAAACGTATGGCCGCGTTGGAAATCGATTATATGAGTGCGGCGGAACAGCGCGGTTACCCTGGCGACCAGTTCGATAGGGCTGAACGGCCTGGGGATATAGTCATCAGCCCCTGCCTCGAGTACCATAGCCCGTTCAATATCGTTTTGTCCCTCGATGAGAACGAGCAGAGGAATATCAAAGAGCTGACGAATCTGGCTGATAAATCCGGTGGTGTTTATATCAGGCAGGGATGAGGACACTATAATAAGATCGGGCAACTCGGCCTCGATTAACTCTATCGCTTCCTGCCACCTCGATGAAGCGACGGTGACGACCTGCGGATATCGGACTGCCAGACAGAAAGAGATGGTATTGACAACCTGCTGGTCGTCCTCAATGATGAGGACCTTCATTCCCTTCCACTCCCTATTTTGGATTCTGTAATTTACCTACAAGTACAAAAACTTCCTCGCAGGTACATCCAGCGTAAATAATAATTTGCTCATTGGCGAATGTCAAGTAACTTTTCTTCACATATCTTAACTTTTTCTCCTATTAATGATACTGCTCCCACAAATAAAATCCCGGTCGTCATCCCATTACGGATTATTTATTAAAATCCTTGTATGATAAATTCGCCATTCGCGCACATGTTACCGTTTGACTCGCTTTTTCCGCTGTTGTATAATTATTTGTCAAATGGCGAATGGCGAAGATAGGAATATTTGTTGAATAGTCAACCGGCGTCTCTATTTGAGTTCCAAACCATAATAGCATTTACATCCGGAAAACGATAATTATTAATGATTTTTTTATGCCTGTTTAAAGCGGTTTATGATAAAATCTAGCCGATGAACAAAAATGACACTCCCTTTGTAACCTTCCTGAAGGAAGTTTTACGGCGACGTAAACAAAAGCCCAGTCAAATGGCGGCCGAGCTGGGTATCAGCCACGCTACGGTAAGTCGGTGGCTCTCCAGCATGGATATACCTAATACCAGTTCCTGCCAGAGATTGGCCGATTATAGCGGTGTACCTGTCCAGAAAATTATGGCTATTGTCGGCCACCTGCCCAAAGTAGCCGAGAGGCCCGTGGCGGAGTGGCCCGAATTCCGGGAATACGCCCAGCACAAATATCCGGCTGAACTGGATGAAGACCTGATCACCATGATTGAGGACCTGATCGAGCGTCGCAGGACAAAAAAATATGGAGAGAAAGACTCCTAGGTGGGAATCCGAGCTCTGGTCATACCTTAGCGTCGGAGACGGCACACATTGCCCCATGTATAGCACCTGCCAACTCAAGGGACATAGCGTCAAGTGCTATAGTGAAAATGAGGTCTATATCAAGTCGATAAGCGAGTTTATCGATAAAGATGAGCTTGAACCTGACAACCAGGCGGTTGGAAATTTCGGGTTCTCCGCATGTCCCAGAAGCGGCAGGATTTTCCTGCTGGTCAGAAAGCTAGCCAACAAGTTCCTGGAAAAAGCGGGAGTTGACCGCTTGCCCGTGCCGACTGATCTTATCACCCGTACCGATGACGGTCTCCCCATCGAAGTCCGGCAGGTACCTCTGAAGGCCTACCGCGGCGCGGTCTGGAAACTGCATGGTTGCTGGGTGGTCCAGCTCAACAGTCACGATTCCCCGGCCCGGCAGAGGTTTACCCTGTTCCACGAAATATTCCATATTTTAGCCCATGGTAAAGCTACTCCCGTGTTCAAAAAGGCGGGGAACTACAAAGAGGGGTATTTCAACGAGATGCTGGCCGACCATTTTGCCGCCATCTGCCTTTTACCCGAAAAACTGGTAAAGGAAACGTGGCCCAGAATAAAAGACGTCAACCGCATGGCGGCCATCTTTGAGGTGCCCAAGCCGGTAACATGGCTCACGCTCAAGCACCTGAGCCTGATTTGATAGCCAGCTTATCTATGTAACCTGCTCGCTTGATTCTGTGTATTTTTGGTTGATTTTCATTTGACGATAGAACAAACAGAACCGAAAGTCCTCCTTGACAAAGTACCTCCCACCCTTTACGATTTTTAGTGAGGTCGTGCTAGATGGGGAGCCAGCGGTGCCCTGTACCTGAAATCCGCTATAGCAGGGTCGAACTCCCGCCTGAGGCTTTTATCTGGTGGGACTGCCCGTGTTAAGTGGCGTTGAAGGCCGGGTCCTGCGCGGCGGAGTGCTATGAACCCCGTCAGGTCCGAAAGGAAGCAGCGGTAAATAGTTATATCTGGGTGCCGCAGGTAAGCCTGGCTGGAGCCGGCTGGCCCGGGCAAGCCGGCAGGTGAAGTCGAGGGCAGGTGCACGGCCTCTGAATTTTATGGACAAGAACCAACCCGGCAGTCCCTCACTTTTGAATCAGACGAAAGCCATGCTGCGCCGGTTCGACCTCCGGGCGAAAAAGGGACTGGGGCAGAATTTCCTCATCGACGGCGAGGTGCTCGAGGCCATCGTTAACACCGCCGGCATTACTCCCACCGATACGGTCATCGAGGTGGGGCCGGGTCTGGGTATATTAACCGCCGAGCTGGCCAAGCGCGCCGGCTGGGTCATCGCCATCGAGCTGGACAATCGACTGGCGGACATTCTCACGAAGACACTACCTTATGATAATATCGTCGTTTTAAATGAGGACGTCCTCGGCACCGACCCCGCAGAACTATTGCAGGGTCACGCCCCCCATTTTCCCCCGGCGTTAAGCTCGTATAAGGTCGTTGCCAACCTGCCGTACTACATCACTTCTCCCGTCCTCCGCCATTTCCTCGAGGCGCCTGTCAAACCGGAGATAATGGTGGTGATGGTGCAGAAAGAGGTGGCGGAAGCGATAACCGCCGGGGCCGGTCAGCGCAGCCTGCTCAGCATCGGTGTGCAGTTTTACGGGAAACCAAGCATCATAACTTACGTGCCCGCCGCCTCCTTTTTCCCGGCGCCGGAGGTCGATTCCGCGGTAATAAAAATAGAGGTCTACCACCAACCGCCCGTCGATGTGGACAACGCGGAGGGATTTTTCAAACTGGTGCACGCTGGTTTTGCCGCCGCCCGCAAGCAGATTTCAAATTCGCTTTCACAGGGTCTGGGCCTGCCCAAAAGTGAGGTCACGGATATGCTAAAGAAAGCGGCTATCGACCCGCAAAGGCGGGCGGAGACCTTCAACCTCGAAGAGTGGGCTAGCCTGTGGCGCATTTATGGTCAGGCGGTGAAATAATTGATTACGCTTAAAGCGCCGGCCAAAATAAACCTGACGCTGGAAGTCCTACGGAAACGCCCGGACGGCTACCACGAGATACGCAGTGTGCTTCAGACCATAGACTTGAATGATACGCTTTATATTCAATCAGGCAAGGGTATTTCCTTCCAATGTGATATGCCGGGATGGTCGGCGAAGAACAGCCTGTTAAGCAAGGCCGCCCGACTTTTACAGAAGGCTACCGGCTGCAAGCAGGGGGCGGCGATATCGCTGGAAAAACGCGTTCCCCTGCTCTCCGGCCTGGGCGGCGATAGCTCCGATGCCGCCGCTTTATTAAAGGGACTTAACGAATTCTGGGGACTCAGCGTTTCAAATGAGAGGTTACAGGAACTGGCGGTACGCCTTGGCTCGGACGTGGCTTTCTTTTTAAGAGGCGGCACGGCTTTGGCAGAGGGCAGAGGCGAGATTATAGTGCCACTCCCCCCTCTTCCTGAGTCTTGGGTGCTGGTGCTTGTCCCGGATATCAAGGTCGGTCCAGGTAAGACGGCGAGGATGTACGCGGCCCTTAAACCCTCCCATTTCACCGACGGCTCGATAACGGACAGGCTGACAACAGTTATAAAAGAAGGGAAAATACCCGACTCCTCGCTACTGTTCAACGTATTTAAGAATATTGCCTTTCATCTCTATTCACCCCTGCTCTCCTTTAACGTGAGTCTTATTAAAGTCGGCGTGTGCGATATTCATCTTGCCGGCTCCGGCCCGGCCTTATTCTCTATGTTCCAGGATAAAGAAAAAGCCGGTGAGTACTTCACGCGGTGTAAGGACCAAGGGGTGAAAGCGTACCTGGCGGTAACTCTTTGAAAAACGTTAGATTTTACGGTTTAAAACCTTACGCTGTCGCCGTCATCCACGGCGGGCCCGGCGCTCCCGGAGAGATGGCGCCCGTCGCCAGAGAGCTTGCCTCACTCACGGGAGTCCTCGAACCCCTACAGACAAAAAACTCTTTCGAGGGGCAGGTGCAGGAGCTGCGCGGCGTCCTGCAAAAGTACGGCGACCTCCCTGTTATTCTGGTAGGGTTTTCGTGGGGGGCTTTTTTAAGCTATATTTTAACCGCCCGGTATCCCCGACTGGTGAAAAAGCTTATTCTTATCGGCAGCGGACCTTTCGAAGAGAAATACGCTGATAATATCGTGCCCGACCGGGTGAGCCGGCTTTCCGAGGCGGAGAGGATAGAGGCATTCAGCCTAATAGAGAGCATCAACGACCCTGAGGGCGGAAACAAAGACAAGTCCATGGCTCGCCTGGCCGTCCTGTTCGCTAAAGCAGATACCTACGCGCCGCTACCGCCGGCACCGCTGGAAAAAGAGGTTTTGCCCATCAGTGAGGAAATCAACCGCAAGGTCTGGGCGGAAGCGAAACCGCTCCGCATATCCGGCGAGTTATTGAAGATGGGAAGGCGGATAAGCTGTCCGGTAATAGCCATCCACGGCGATTACGACCCGCATCTCGCCGAGGGCGTTAAAAGGACACTCTCCGGCGTCCTCAAAGAATTTAGATTCATCCTGCTGGAGAAATGCGGGCACGAGCCCTGGCGGGAAAAGTACGCGCGGGACAGGTTTTATGATATATTGAAAAAAGAAATAAAGTGATGGTTCGGAATTTTTTTTAAGGGGGTCAACATGCCGTACAGGACAGAGAATAATTTACAGGAAGCTTTCGGAGGGGAGAGCCAAGCCAACCGCCGCTATACGTTTTATGCGGAGAAAGCGGAAAAAGAAGGATATCCCCAGATAGGCAGGCTCTTCCGCGCCGTCGCCGAGGCGGAAACGGTGCATGCCCGTAACCATTTAAATGCTATGGACGCCATCGGCACGACGAAGGACAACCTGATGGCGGCTAGCATAGGCGAGCACCATGAGTTCACCGGCATGTACCCGGTCTTTATCGAAATAGCCGATGAGGAAAGGAACGAACGCGCCAGAAATACTTTCGACTGGGCGAACAAGGTAGAGAAAATCCATTACGGCTATTTCGAGGCGGCTTTGAAAGCCGTAAAAGAAGGTAAAAAGCCGGAGGATACCACCTACTACGTCTGCCAGGTCTGCGGCAATACCGTAACGGGGTCGGCGCCGGACAAATGCCCCATCTGCGGGTCTTCGGCCAAGGCATTTAAGAAGATGGAGTAATAGTTATTACGAATCGGTAACCTACCCCCCTTTATCCCCCTCTCCTGTAAGGAAAGGGGGAAACAATAAAGAGAAGGGCTAGCGCCCCTCCCAGACACCCGTTTATTAGTTCCCTCTTTTAACCCTTCCACCCTCTCACCATTTCTACCTCTTCCTTCCGAGTCACCACTTTTCCGTCAAGGCGAGCTTCACGTAGGTGCTGTAGGAACTCTTTAATTTTAGGTCCCTCCGGAACGCCCAACTTTTTCAGGTCGGCGCCGCCGAGGGCGGGCTTGACATGCCTCAATACATTCATATAAAGCTCGATATACTCGGCAGCCGTCTCGGAGCCGATAGCCAGCGAGTTAGCCGTAAGCGCAGTCATGCCGTAGCCGTGGATAAGCTCATAAATTTCACTCGGCGCGAGGCCGGGTGTACCGAGTTGACTGGCCTTACCTTTGATGGCTAAAGTCTCTCTCACCACCTGCGCCGCGGCCCTAGGCAGGCGCAGGTAGGAAATCAGCTTTTCGGCCTCCTCAGGAGTCAGCCGGTAACACAACAACGCCAGGTAAAGGTGGGGATGAGGAAACGCATCGGGCAGAGAACGCTCGCGGGCCAAAATAAAAGTCTCCACTAACCAGTCGTCGCTCTTGAGCGATGGTTGCAGCTTCCCCAAGACGCCGAGTTCACCGGCACGGAGCAGGACTTTCTCCGGCAGTTCTTCCTCAAGCACAAGTTCCAACTCGTGGCGAATGCGGTCGCCGCTGACGGCGTCCAGCCAGACGATACCCTGTTTCAGCAATTCCAGGGTGGCCGGTTCCAGACGAAAGTCCAGTCGCTGCTCGTAACGCAGGGCGCGCCAGATGCGGGTAGCATCATCGATAAAGCTTTTCTCATGCAGCACCCTGACCAGGCAGCGACCAATATCCTGCCGACCACCATGCGGGTCGATGACTTCTCCAAAGTGGGGCGGATTAAGCTCGACGGCCATAGCATTGATGGTGAAGTCGCGGCGGGCGAGGTCATCCTTAATCGTACCGGGCTTCACCAAAGGCAATGCCCCGGGCTTTACATAGGTCTCGGCGCGGGCGGTGGCAAAATCAGCACTGCGTCCAGCCCAGCGGAGGTTTGCGGTGCCGAAGCGGTGGTGAACTGTCAGTTGCGCCGACCGGTTCCCGGCTATTTTCTGCGCCAGCTTGATGGCATCCCCCTCGACAACCAGATCGAGGTCCAGGTTGCGGCGTTCCAGAAGCACGTCGCGTACCACCCCACCGACCAGGTAAAGGCGCAACTGCTCTTGCCCGGCCACCTCGCCGGCCCGCCTAATAAAGTCGAGCAGGTCTTCCGGCAGCCGTTCCCGGATGCTTTTTGCCAGATTAGTTTTGTCCGGCATTTTCAATATTATAGCACAGGCTGTCCACACTTCTCCTCAAATGTCACAGGGGGGGAAAGGGTGGAGATAAAAAATATCGTTGATTAAAGCCGACGGACTTAACGGCCTTCCTGCAAGCGTGAAATCAGAGACATCGGCAGGCCGGCACGCACCATTTTCTCCTGGGTGGAATCGATGTCATAAGGGACGCGATAAAGTCGGAGAACGCTACCCTCACTCTCGTAGACGGCATAGCTCGCCCGGGGGTCGCCGTCTCTCGGCTGTCCCACACCGCCCGGGTTGATAATCATCCTGTGGGCGCCGAGTACCAGCCCGATATTGGCAGAAAGCATATTAGACGAACAGCCGGCGCCAGCCTGTTTAAATGCCATGGGTATATGGGTATGGCCGACGAGACAGAAAGGCGAATCGAAGAAGGAAAAGTTCCTGGCGGCGACGCCGGTAGTCATGACATATTCCAGGACAGGCTCGGCAGGGCTACCATGCACCAGGTAAAAATCGCCTCTGGTTAGAGTCAGGGGAAGGTTTTCCAGATATTGAATGTCCGAGGGGCTTAACTGACCGGATGTCCACTCGCAGGCAGCGGCCGCCGCCGGATTAAAATAGGAGAGGTCGAGCTTACCGATGGCGCCCAGGTCGTGATTGCCGGCGAGACAGACGGGACTATGTTTTTTCAAAAGTTCCAGACACTTAGACGGGTCCGGTCCATAGCCTACGATATCGCCCAGGCACCATAGCTCATCCACCCCACCCTTGCCCTCGATATCTTCAAGTACCGCCTCAAAAGCCGCCAGGTTGGCATGGATATCGGCCAGAATTGCGTAACGCATTTAAAAACAATATAACAGGTTTTTACCGATAATAAAAGCGGACTTTCTAAGAGGAATTTTTATGGTACTTCAATACCAAAATAGTGCAGTATCGAACGCAGACCGAAATAGCCTAAATAACTCAAAACCATACTCTCGACAGTTTTACCCGCCCAGCAGACGACATAGAACTTCCAGAAATTATAGTGCGATGCTCCCATGCCCATAATAATGGGCATGAGGACAGGATTGGGATACATACCCAGGATAAAGACCGCCCACAATACCCTGCGGCTGGCGAATTCCCTCATCTGGGGTACGCGGAACTTGCGGAGAATCTTGCCAACCCAGGAAGGATTATTTTCATCGGTCTTCCAGGAGATGCCCAGATTCTTGAAAAACAGGTGGCCGCCGCGCCCGGTCCAGTATACCAGCGCCTGCCCGATACTGTTGCCGAAACCGGAGACCAACCCTACCAGCGCCGGATTCAAAATACTCCCCAGCGTAAAGGTCAAAATCATGCTGGGGGTGGGAATAGGGATGGGGGAGCCGGCGAAAAGGGAAATTAAAAAAAGCCCCAGGTAACCTTCCTGCTCAAGCCTGGTGATGTATTCCCAGTGCTTAATAAGATAAACAGAGCCGACGACGCTGATGATGATAGTCGCGGCCAGAATACCTATGGCGATAAATTTTTTGGCTGTGGCGCTGATGACAGGCATTAGTTTAAATTATATGACATCGGTAGGTGGTTTTAATAGTAGAAACGGCGGAGGGTATCTAAATAAGCCAGCCACACTAAGAATATGCTATACTTTTTATCATGAAAGTCGCGGAACTGGGGGAGTTCGGGCTGATCGACCTCCTGGCCAAAATGATCGCGGATGCCGGGGTAGACCGAATCGGGCCCGACCAGCCGATTATCGGCATCGGTGACGATACCGCCGCCTGGCGCGGCGATGACTCAATCCAGCTGGCAACCGTCGACACTATGATACAAGGCATCCACTTTACTCCAGAGACTACCTGGAAAGAGCTGGGCTGGAAATCCCTCGCGATCAATCTCAGCGATATTGCCGCCATGGGAGGCGTACCCAAATACGCGCTGGTGGCCCTGGCCCTGCCGGAAGATACGCCGGTAGAAAACGTCACAAAAATATACGATGGGATAATCGAATCAGCGCGACAATACAAGCTGGCGATAGTCGGCGGGAATATCTCGCGTGCGCCGGAGATATCGATAACGATTACCGTCCTGGGGAGTAGTCCGAATAACAGGATACTGCGTCGCGCCAACGCCAGGCCCGGCGACACCATAGCTGTAACCGGATACCCGGGAAGCGCTGGCGCCGGACGGGAAATGCTGACGAAAAAACTAAAATTCAAGCCGGAGGAGGCGAAATATTTACGCGGTGCTTTTCTCCATCCCGTACCCCGGATTCCCGAAGGACAGCTCCTGGTTAAGAACGGCATAAACACCGCCATCGACGTTAGCGACGGGCTTCTCGCCGACCTGCGGCATATCTGCGAAGCCAGCCGGGTCAGCGCGCGCGTGGATATCAACCGACTGCCGATACATGAAACGGTCAAAAATAACTTCGGGGAAAAGGCGGCGGAACTGGCGCTGACGGGAGGCGAAGACTATGAACTGCTTTTTACCGGCAGCACCGAAGCTATCGACGGGGTCAGGGCGGAAATATCGTGCCCGGTGACCGGCATCGGCAAGATTACAGCAGGCGAACCGGGTAAAATCAATCTGTTCGATGCTAAAGGTAATCCCGTTAAGATAAGCAAAACGGGATGGTCGCATTTCTAACGCCGGCACAAACGAAAACGGAACGGAGACAAAAATATGGTAGTCTTGCCGAAAGTAACGCTCAACGCCGACCTCGATGAGGGGTTCTGCTTCGGGTGCGGGCGTAATAATCCCATCGGATTGAAACTGAGTTTTATCAAGAACGGAGATACCATCCGCACCGAATTCACGCCGGACAAGACCCACCAGGGCTGGCCGGGGCTCCTGCACGGCGGAATCCTGGGCACCCTGCTCGATGAGGCGATGAGCAACATCGTTTATGCCACCGGCAACACCTGCCTCACCGCCAGCATTGACATACGCATCAGGCAACCCATAAAAGTGGAAGTGCCGCTCGTTATTACCGCGCGGATAACCCGGCACCGGAAAAAACTCATCGAGACGGAAGGGCAGGTATGCCTGAAAGACGGAACGGTGGTCGCCGAGAGCACCGCCAAGCAGTTCATCGCGGAAAACGAAGCGGGGAAGCCGGACAGGGTCAGGGAGACCCGCAGCCATGTCTAAAAGCCATCTCGAAGCGATAATCTGGGACCTGGACGGCGTCATCGCCGATACCGCCGAATATCATTATCAGGCCTGGAAGGACATCCTAGGGAAAAGGGGGGTGGACTTCAGTAAAAAAGACTTTATGCAGCTCTTCGGGCAGAGGCACGACACCATCATTAAATTCGCCCTCGGCAACGGCCTAGCCAAAAAAGAATTCGACGCGATCACGGAAGAAAAGCAGCAAAACTACCGCCGCCGGGTAGCGGACAATATCCGGGCGATGCCGGGAGCCGTAGGGCTGATTAAGTCGCTCCATGCCTGCGGGATAAAGTCGGCGATAGCTTCGTCGGCGGTGACAGAGAATATAGAGATTATTATCAAAGGTCTGGGTATTGAGGACTGTTTCCAGGCAATCGTCCACGGCATGGAGGTCAAAGAGGGTAAGCCCAGTCCGCAGATATTCCTGCTCGCGGCTAATAAACTCAAAGTGGAACCCGGCAACTGCGCGGTCATCGAGGATGCCGTCGCCGGGGTGGCCGCCGCCAAACGGGCCGGCATGAAATGCGTCGCGGTGACCAACAGCCACCCGAAAAACAGCCTTAAAAACGCCGACCTAATCGTCGATACGCTGGAGAAGGTCGGCGTCGATGATTTACAAAAACTTTTCACAAATTCATAAGGAGTGATAAATGGAACGGTCTCTGGTACTCATCAAACCCGATGCCATGCAGCGGGGGCTGGCGGGGGTAATTATAGGGAGATTACAGGGGGAGGGGCTAAAGCTGACCGCGCTCCGGATGGTGCACATGGACAAGCCACTCGCAGAGCGACACTACGCCGTCCACAAGGAGAAACCATTTTTTAACGATTTAGTGGAATATATCACCTCCACCCCTATCGTCGCCGCCGTCTTCGAGGGGGGAAAGGCGGTGGAGAAAATCAGAAAGCTCATGGGCGCTACCGACCCGGCCAAAGCCGCCCCGGGCACGATACGGAAAGATTACGGGCTAGACCTGACACGCAATTCGATACACGGGTCGGACTCGCCGGAGAATGCCGAAAAAGAGATAGCGATATTCTTTAAGAAAAACGAGATTTTCGGGTAGATAGGCTTTATTGAATCCTGATAAGCGCTTTAGCTTCGTGCCAAAGCTCGTCGAGCTGATAGTAATCGCGCTCCTCGATGCTGAAGATGTGAACGATAACGTCGCCATAATCGAGCAGGAGCCAGCCGGAATCCAGCGCCCCCTCGTGGTGATGAGGCAGGACACCCTCTTTTTTCAGGCTCAACCCGATATCTTCAAGGATAGCGCGGACCTGCCGCTGGCTGTCACCGGAGCAGATAACAAAATAGTCCGCAAAACTGCACCGCTCGCGGACGTCCAGCAAAACGATATTGCTCGCCTGCTTATCGCTGGCTATCTCTACGGCGCGGCGGGCTACTTCAATTCCTTCCAGTCGGTAAATCTCCTACGCTTTATTTTCTTAAATTATACCACAGGCCGGAAGGATATCAGTAAATTTCAAATAGATTGGCGAGCCTGCTATAATTGAGATAAAAGAGCTCCATCTTTTTTATTCTGTATTGAAAGGTCAAGTAATAAAATATGGCAAAATCGGTGGAGATTAAAGACGGCCTCTGCTATATGTGCTCTAACGCCTGCCCGACGAAAATCCATATCCGGAACGGCAAAGCTGTAAAAATCGATATCGCCAACCCCAAGGTAGCCCACTGTCCCCGCTGGAAAGCCCAGCTCGACTTCATCTACCATCCCGAACGCCTGCAATACCCGGTAAAACGCGCCGGGGTGAGAGGCAGCGGGGCGTGGCGGCGTATCTCATGGGACGAGGCGCTGGATACCGTGGCGGGGAACCTGCAATCAGCCAAAGAAAAATACGGAGCCGAATCAGTTGTTTTCTGGATTGCCTACACCAAAGAGCCACGCCCCTATTTCCACCGCCTGACGCACGCCTTCGGCTCGCCCAACTACTGCACCGAGAGCAGCAACTGCTTCTCCGGCACGTGGATAGCCGCCAACCTGACCTACGGACCGGAGTACTCTTACATGGCGGGCTCGAGCGGCAGCCTGGAACCGGAAACGCGTTGCAAGCTGATATGGGGCGCCGCCGTAGTATCCTCGCCGGGAGTCTGGCAGGAAAACCTGGAAGCTCAAGAAAGAGGCGTGAAACTTATCGTCGTCGACCCCAGGCGGACAACCATCGCCGGGCGGGCCGACTTTCACCTGCAACTGCGGCCCGGCACCGACGGCGCCCTGGCGCTCGGTATGATGAACGTTATTATCAGTGAAAATTTATATGATAAAGACTTCGTCGAGAAGTGGACGGTCGGCTTCGATGAACTGAAAAAGCTGGCCCGGGAATACCCTCTAGAGAAGGTCGAGAAAATAACGAGAGTGCCCGCCGCGATAATCAGGGATGCGGCGAGACTCTACGCCACGAGCAAACCGGCCAAGCTTCACCTCAGCAGCAACAGCACCACCCACCATACCAACGGCGTACAGAACCACCGGGCGGTCATCCTGCTGGCGGCTATCACGGGCAATATCGGCATCACCGGCGGGAACAGACTGGGCGACTATACCACCGCCCATCCCAACGACATCACCCTGCACGGAAGAGTAGTCGACATGCCGCCGGGGATAGGCTCGAGACGCTTCCCGATATGGACGAAACGCTACCGCGAAATGCAGTCCAACGCCATCGCCGACCAGATTGAAAGCGGCGACCCATATCCCCTTAAAGCACTTTTCGCGCCCGGACTGGACGTGCAGTTCTTCGGCAACTCGAAACGTTTTGTTGAAGCCGTCAAAACATTAGATTTTATTGTTGTGAGCGAGTACTTTCACACGCCGGGCACGCAACTGGCCGATATCGTCCTGCCCATAGCGTCCTGGATGGAACGGCCCATTCTCCTGACCGATTACGGTGGCTGCGTAAAGCTGATAGAGCCCGCCATCGAGCCGGTGGGGGAAAGCCGGACCGAGTGGGACATCTACGCAGGGCTGGCGCAACGGCTGGGATTCGGCGATTTGTTCTGGGACGGCGATTTCTATAAGTGCGCCGACCATATCCTCGAACCATTGGGCATAACCTCGGCCGCTCTCAAACAACACCCCGAAGGTATCAAACTGCCTCTCCAGTCACGGCCGGAAAAACACTATGAAAAAACGGGATTTTCGACTCCTTCCGGCAAGGTGGAGATAGCCTGCACCACGCTGGCAGAGCACGGCCTCGACGCGCTGCCGGTATACCGGGAACCGCCGGAAAGCCCGGTGAATCGGCCCGACCTGGCGGAAAAATACCCTCTGGTCATGACCTCGGGGGCACGGGTGATGGCGTATACGCACTCGCAGTTCCGCAATATCCCGCGCCTGCGCAAACTGATGCCTGAACCGCTGGTGGACATCAACCCGGCCGACGCCAAACCGAGGGGAATTAAAACGGGAGATACGGTTACCATCAGTTCACCGAGAGGCAGCATTAAAATGAAAGCCAACGTTACCGATGACATACTGGACGGCGTCGTTTCCTTACCGCACCACTGGCCCGACGAAGCTAATGTCAACACTCTGGTCGATGACAGCATGCTCGACCCGATTTCAGGCTTCCTTCCCTGCAAATCTCAACTCTGCCAGGTCACACGAAGTAATTCCAGAAAGACGGCGCAGCTATGAAACTAACTATCAAAGACAGGCAAAAATTCAAGGAAAATCCCGCCGAGTTCCTGGCGATGGCGATAAAGAAGCACGTCGCCGCCAGCACCGCTAACCAGCTACCGGATTACAACAACGAACATATCATCGCCGAGCCGTTAATCGGATTCGCCGATGGCCGAGACCCCCTCTTCCAGAAATACAAAAGGAAAGAGATAATCGGCGATTTTCACCTCACCCCGGAAGAAGCGCTAATAACGTATCTCGGCAGGCAACAGAAAAAGGCGAACGACAAGCGACCGGCGGCGCTCAGCGTGATATCGGTCTCCTTCACTCATTCCCAAAATACCCGCCGGAGCAACAAGTCCGGTGCATCCATGGCATCACCCCGATGGAGCTATGGCTACGGACGCGCCTTCGGCCTCATGCAGGAGACTTTAAGCAAAGTAGTATCGTTGCTGGAAGCCGATGGATATCAAGCCGTAGCGCCCGCCTGCACCAGACCCATGTCCATAATAATATCGCCCGAGGGACTCCCCTATACAGACTGGTCGGAAAAGCACGCCGCCTACGCCGCCGGCCTAGGCACCTTCGGGCTCAATACCAGTATTATCACCAAGGCGGGAGTACCGATACACATAGGCAGCGTGATAACCGACCTGGCACTCACACCCACGCCACGGGCGTACGATAACTACCGAGCTTACTGCCGTCACTACCGGGACGATTCCTGCCAGCTCTGCGCCAAACACTGCCCATCCGGAGCCGTCAACACGCGGGCATTCGACGGTAAAAAGTGCCTGGCTTACACCATGAACGAACTGCCGATAATAAACCGCGAACTGCACGGGGAAACAGGACCGGAAAGTCACCCCATGTGCGCTCTCTGCCAGATAAGACTGCCCTGTGAATCCGGCAAACCGCGTGCCTGAAAAAGATATGCCTACCAAGTCGTTGATCAAAGCGTTGACCGAAGCCGGTATCGGCTCAAGACGCCGCATGGCCGAAGCCATCAAGCAGGGCAAGGTCCAGGTCAACGGCAAAACAGCCGAATCATTCACCCAGCCGGTAAACACCGAAAGCGACCGCGTTATCATCAACGGGAAGGCAGTCGAGCTCAAACCGGACGAAACAATCTGTCTGATGCTTAATAAGCCGGCCGGAATCGTATCCACCGCAAGCGACGAGAAAGGCCGCCGGACCGTCCTGGACATACTGCCGCGGCAATATAAAAAATTCAGGCTTTACCCGGTGGGTCGACTGGACATTGATACTACCGGCCTGCTCCTGCTCACCAACGACGGTAACCTTACCTACCGGCTGACCCATCCCAGATTCGAACACGAGAAGGAATACCTGGTACAGATAAAGGGCAAACTCACGCCGGAGGAAGTCCATAAACTGGAACGCGGCATCAGGCTGGAAGACGGCATGACCCACCCGGCCCGCGTTGAAGAAGTCTCGCTGCCGCCGTTCAGCTACAGCATCACCATCCACGAAGGCAGAAAGAGACAGGTGCACCGCATGTACGAAAGATTATCACATCCCCTCACAGCCCTGAAACGGGTGCGCATCGGCAAGCTGAAACTCGGCAGTCTGAAAGAGGGCGAGGTACGGCGGTTGGGCGTCGCGGAAATGAAATCCCTGCTCAGCGAATAATCCGGTTAATAGAAAATTAACTTTATCAGTAAATAGATAAGAAGCGCAATAAGCCCGGATGCCGGTATCGTAAAAATCCAGGCCCAGACAATACGCAGCGTCACCCCCCAGCGCACCGCGGAAACCCTCTGCACCGCGCCAACCCCCGATATCGCCCCCGTGATAACATGGGTGGTGCTGACCGGGATGCCCCGATGGGTAGACAGAAAAATACTGGAAGCGGCGGCTGTCTCGGCGCAGAAACCATCGATGGGCCTTAACTTGGTGATTTTTTGGCCCATGGTCTTCACAATCCGCCAGACGCCGGTAAGAGTGCCTATGGCGATGGCGGCATGGGCGCTGAGGACAACCCACAAAGGCACATGAAATTCACTGATTAATCCCCCGGCGAAGAGCAAGGTAGCGATAATGCCCATCGTCTTTTGAGCGTCGTTGCCGCCGTGGCCCAGACTGAAAGCGGCCGCGGAAAATAACTGCGCCACCTTCGACCATTTATTAATGTCCGCCGGACTCTGTTTATGGACAATCCAGGTAGTAATGACTTTCAAGATAAAACCCAACACCAGGCCGATTAACGGCGCCACGACGATAAAAATAAGCGTTTTGTACCAGCCGGCCATGATAATAACGCCGAACCCTCCCTTGGCGATGGCCGCGCCCGCATAGCCGCCGATCAACGCGTGCGAAGAACTGCTCGGCAGCCCGAAATACCAGGTAATCAGGTTCCAGGCTATGGCGCCTATCAGACCCGCCAGGATAACCGTAGCGGTCACGATTTCAATATCTATCATCCCCTGGCCGATGGTCTTGGCTACACCCGTGCCGAAAATAAGAAAAGCAATGAAGTTAAAAAAAGCCGCCCAGATGACGGCCTGGCGGGGCGATAAGACCCTGGTGGAAACGATAGTCGAGATGGAATTGGCGGCATCATGCATGCCGTTAGTGAAATCAAAGACCAGGGCGATGACGATAATAGGGACAATTAAAAAGAGGCTTGTTTCCATTATTAATCTGGAAGTAATTTTTCCACTCAATTAAACATGAAATACCATACTTTTACGAGAAAAAAATTAGCGAAGGGCTAATACAAATTCTTTTCATTTCAGGTTCAGGTCTGTTATACTGGATTTATTCCAGGTAAATTTTTTTGGTCAGAGTTTTTATTGGAAAGGCGAAATTGAGAAAGTCGATGGATTTAATATCAATCCTGGGGAGTGCCGCGAAGCGCCGTGCCAGAAAAACGGCGATAGTGATGGGCGACCGCCGGGTCACCTTCGCCCAGCTGGAAGCGGACTCCACCCGGGTGGCCCACGCCCTGATAAAAATGAGGGTAAAAAAAGGCGACCGCGTGGCGACAATTCAAGCGAGCAACCCGGAGTTCGTCAGTATATTCTTCGGGATAATCAAAGCCGGAGGCATCATCGTGCCGCTGGACGCCCGCTACGTCGCCGGAGAACTTGCCATTCTTTTCAACGACTGCCGTCCTAAAATACTGGTAATTGAAGACCCGCCCCTGGAATCGCTGCTGCCCGCCCTGCCCCGATTCGACTCCATCGAGCATATCATCACGGTCAACACGAAACACGACGGGCGATTTATTAACTACCGGGAAATTTTGGCGAAAAATCCGCCTGGAAAAGTCAATGTGCCAATAGACCCGGAAGACATTGCCATCCTTTCTTATACCGGCGGTCCCACGCAAAAGCCTCACGGCGTCACCCTCTCGCACCGCAGCGTCTATACCGAGGTCATCAATTCCGCCGCAGTCATGGAACAGACGGAAAAAGACGTGATAATGCTTTTTGCCCTCCCCATGTACCACCAGTTCGGCCTGACCGCCGTGCTGCTGGCTTCGATATACAAGGGCAATACCGTGGTGGTGGTGCCGGGGACCGGGAGGTCGGTGGACAGCTTTATGGAAGCCATAGAACGGGAAAAAGGCACGATTTACTGCGGCGTCCCCTATATCTACTCCCTAATGATAAATGTTGCCCGGAGAGAAGGCGTAAAGTACGATTTAAGCTCGATGCGCCTGTGGGTCAGCGGCGGCGCCCCGCTGGAACCGGCCGTCGTACGCCTTTTCAAACAGTATTACGGCGCCAATATACTCGATGTATACGGGCAGACCGAGACCGTCTGCCACATTACCATGATGCCTATCGACGGGACGGTCAGAATCGGCTCTTCCGGTAAGGCATTACCCTGCTGGGAGATAAAAATCTTCGACGAAAACGACCGCGAGTTGCCTTACAACGAGGAAGGGGAGATTGTCACCCGGGGACCGGTGATGACCGGCTTCTATAATAAGCCGGAGGCCACCGCCAGAATCATGAGAAACGGCTGGCTGCATACCGGGGATATCGGCAGGATGGACGCCGACGGCTTTCTTTACATCACCGGCCGTATCCGAAGGATGCTCATCCTGAAAGGCCAGAATATTTTCCCCGCCGATATCGAAGAGGTGCTTGCCGCCCATCCCAAGATAGCCGAAGCTAAAGTGACGGGGGCCATAGACTTTGTGCGGGGAGAAACGGTCAAAGCCCTGGTAAAACTTAAAAAGGGCGTAACCGCTAACGAACAGGAAATAAGGCAGTACTGCCAGGGACGCATGGCCGACTATAAACTGCCGCGGGAAATAGAATTTGTGGAGACCATGCCGGAAGTGATAACGCTATGGAAGCGTTCCGCCAGCAGTCAGGAATCAGCCGACCTCAAGCTATCAGAAACAGGCTAGTATTCCAGGCCACAATGATACCATAACCAGCCACCGCAATCCAGGTAGTGATTACCGCCACCCTCGGAAAACGCCGGTAGATATCCCAGAGAAGCAGGGCACACAGCAGGGCGCCGACCACTTTCAACACCATGAAACCGATATCTCCCACCAGAGGCTGCAGAAACGGATTGACCTCGCGCGCCGCTCCGTCCTTAAGCAGGAACTCGGTCAGCAGGCCGTCCAGGATGACGAAAAATATCAAGACGCCGAGAAGCACCTTCATTTTGTTTCTGCCAATTGGCGAAAATATCTTCATCATGTTAAATAACCCCAGCTCAATTTCTAAACACTCCATCAGTTAAACGATAACGTTCAACACCGAAGGCAGGACACGAAAACGCGCCGGCACCTCACCCAACAGCTCGCCGTCAGCCTGCAACTGCATCCTGCCGCTCAAGCAGCTAACCTCAATTTCTTTACCTTTTTTCATGGTGACCTTGGGGTGGGTCAGGTGGGTGCCTTTATAAATACGCGGCAGCGACCAGAGAAGGTCGGGCTTGCTCATATCCCCGATAATCAATACATCAAGCCAGCCATCGGCGAGGTCGGCGTCCGGCGCGGCAAACATCCCGCCGCCGCCGTATTTGCCGTTATTCATAATGACCGCGCAGACCCGCCTATCCAGCGACTCGCCATCCACTTTTATGGAAATAGCCTTATTACGGTAGGTCACCAGAGTGGTAAGCAGTCCCAGCAGATAAGAAGGCAGGCTACCTAACGCTTTAAACTGCTGGGTGGTACGCCGGACGATTTCGGCGTCAAAGCCAAAACCGGCGAAATTAACGAAGATTCGTTCCACCGTTCTGCCATTGCTCGTATACTCGACAACACCGAGGTCGACGGTGCGTTTTTTCGGCTGTAATAAACAACGGCAGGCATCCTCGTAGCGGCGGGGGACTCCGACAGTACGAATGTAGTCGCTGCCGGTCCCCGTGGCGATGATACCCAGCGCGGCGCCTCCTATATTGCCCGAGGCGTAAATACCATTGACAATCTCGTTGATGGTGCCATCGCCACCGACGGACACGATCATTTCGTAGCCGTCATTGGCAGCAGATTTAGCCAGCTCGATAGCGTGCCCGGGGGCTTCAGTGAGTTCATGCTCAAAGCGCAGGCCGTGTCCCTTGAACAAGCCCATTATGCGCGGCCATTCACGGCGGGTGCGGCCGGCGCCAGCTACAGGATTAACGATAACTTTAGCGTACAACGAGTTCACTCAACTCCTGCTTGAGAGTATAATTATCCGATATTAGTTTGTCAAAATATACAACAATTAAGTAAGAACAGGCGTTATAAAGTAAGAATATATATTAAATTCGCATTAAATTATTATAATAAATTTATAAAAGATTTTTCAGCTCCACTCACCGGACCCGACCCAGACACGCTCCATTTCCCGTTCCAGCAAAAGGTTCTCCGCTCTGGTCAATGCCGGGTCTATCTTAAAGAGTTTAATGGCTTCATTACGCGCCAG
>CAZEUJ010000022.1:0-19826 GCA_964514525.1 uncultured Dehalococcoidaceae bacterium | reverse complement strand
TGCCCGTCTTATTAATAGTAGCCCCGATGACCTCATCGCCCTCTTTTTTCTCCACTGGCAGGCTCTCGCCGGTAACCATGGACTCGTCAATGGCCGGGCTGCCCTGCCGGATAATGCCATCCACGGGCACCCTCTCGCCGGGCCGCACTAGAATGAGGTCGCCGACCTGCACTTCGTCGACGTGGATTTCAATTTCCTTGCCGTCTCGCACGACCAGAGCCGTCTTCGGCTGCAGGCCGATGAGCTTCTTGATAGCCGCCGAGGTCTGGCCTTTAGCCCTGGCCTCCAGGAACCGGCCCAGCAGAATCAGAGCGATAATCGTGGCGGAGGTATCGAAATAAAGCTCGGGGGCCATGCCGCCGATCGTCAGTGCCGATGGGAACAGCACGGCTACCGCGCTGTAAAAATAGGCGGCGGACGTGCCCACCGCAATCAGGGTGTTCATGTCGGCGGTGCGGTGCTTGAGGGCGCCCCAGAACCCGCGGTAGAACCGCCAGCCGGCCCAGAACTGCACAGGCGTGGCGAGAGCCCAGAGCAGGTAGGGCTTGCCGGGGAAATCAGGCGTCCACATCAACGTCATAATAATAACAGCGAGAGTCACCGCAAAGATAAACCGGTTCCTTACATTGATCATCTCGCGCCGGGCAGCTGTGGTAACATCCTCCAATGTCTCCGCTTCCCCGCCTAATTCATAGCCGGCGTCTTTAACCGCGCGGCGCAGGTCAGCCTCCGCGACATTATCGAGGTATTCCACCGTAACCTTCTCGGAAGCCAGATTTACCGCCACCGTCACGACGCCGGGAACGCTTTTCAGTGCTTCCTCGACACGGGCGACACAGGAAGCGCAGGTCATGCCGCGTACCGGGAAAATCGATTTCCTGACGGCGACGCTATAGCCCGATTCAGAAATGGCATCCTTAATTTTATTAAGGTCTACCTCAGCCGGGTCGTACTCTACCGAGGCTTTTTCCGAGGCGAAATTTACCCTGGCCTGCTCCACCCCGTGAGTCTTCGCTAACGCCTTTTCCACGGTAGCGGCGCAGGTAGCACAGGTCATGCCGGTGACATGAATCATGGCTTTCTGAGGCTTTTTCGTGTTTACGGTCATAACAATCAATTCTATCATAATAAAAATGACGCCGGGATGTCTGTGACCAACATCTCATATAATGCTACCCTAATAGTCATCGAGTTTTGCCCAATATTAATCAAATATTAACAATTGACTGCTATCTTCTATAGAGAAAGCCAGAGAAAGGAGGCGACACTTTATGTGGCGAAGCAAGAAACATATCATCATCGCGGTATTGACTATCCTTGTACTGGGGGTTACTCTGGGCGGCGTGGCTATAGCCCAGGCGGACAATGAAGAAAACAATGTAATTCAAACAGCCAATGTATCATCGTTTCTGGACAAAGTGGCAGAAATTTACCAGCAGAACACCGGGGTAACTATCGACCCCGAGGAACTGCAAAAGGCATTTACCGAGGCCAGGCAGGCGATAAGAGACGAAGCCCTGGATAACTACCTCCAGAAACTGGTGGATGATGGCACGATAACGCAAGAACAGGCCGACCAGTTCAAGGCTTGGCTGGACTCGAGACCGGCTCTCCCGATCGATGAATTTAAAACATGGTGGGAATCCAGGCCGGATATCCCGGGACTGTGGGGCAACGGCAACGGAGGGCCTTTCGGCGGCCACATGTTCCGCGGTCAGGGCAGAATGTGGGGTGGAGGAATGGGAATGAGGTTCGCAATCTGGTGCCCGGCTAACGCCGATACGCAATAGACCGATATCCAAAGAAAACGACTAATTTTTAAAGGAGGGGGAAATACCCCCTCCTTTCTGTTCCAGTAGCAATGATTTAACAATTTCTTAACATTTATGATATAAATTAATATGAAGCCATTAAATAACAAGGATTCAGAAATGTCCGGGAAAAAGGTGCTGGTAGTTGACGATGATGTCAAAACGGTAGAACTGGTCAAGCTATACCTGAACCGGGACGGCTACCGTGTCATTACCGCTTATAACGGAAACGACGCCCTGCAGTTGGCCCGTGAGAACCAGCCCGACCTTATTGTTCTGGACCTCATGTTGCCGGGAATGGACGGGCTCGAGGTATGCCGTATCCTTCGTAAAGAATCGGATATACCGATTATTATGCTCACGGCGCTGACGACCGATGAAGACAGGTTGACCGGACTCGACCTGGGCGCTGACGACTATGTGACCAAGCCCTTCAGTCCCCGGGAGCTGGCCGCCAGAGTGCGGGCGGTGCTGCGGCGCCTGCCCGGAGAGCGGGGGCCGGATAAAATTGAGCACGGGGCACTCAGCGTCAATTTCCTGAAACACGAAGCCTTTCTGGAAGGAAAGCCGCTGGGCTTAACGCCGGTTGAATTCAAGGTGCTGGGGGCCCTCGTGAAAGAGCCGGGCCGCGTTTTCAGTCGGGCACAGATAATCGAAAAAGCGCTCGGGCATGATTTTGATGGCTTCGACCGCACCATTGACGTCCATATCCTTAAATTACGCCGTAAGCTCGAACCGGACCCGCGCCACCCCAGATTTATCAAAACAGTCTACGGAGCCGGTTATAAGCTTCTGGAGCTTGACGGCGATGCGTAGTCTGAACTTCCGTTTACTGGCAGCCTTTACGCTGGTAATCATCGTCGTTATCGGTGCTACATTTTTCTTCACCTACCGGACCACCCGAGCCGAGATAGCCCGGGTAGAAGAAAATCTGGAATCCACGCAGGACAGAAGGATAGGAACAGAACTGGAGCGTTATTATGCGTTTGTTGGAGACTGGCAAGGCGTACAGTCATTCGTAATTCAATGCGGCAATCTATACGGGCGACGGATTATCCTTACCGATAAGGATAAAACCGTAGTGGCTGATTCCGAGGAAAGCCTTCTCGGCAGCACATACACGGATGACGAATCAGAAGAGCCGATAACGCTGGCGATAATCACCAAGCCAAGCCGATTCGGCATTATTTCACCGGGGGGTTTTAGCTTTTCTGGAGAAACAGAGACAATCGGGATTCTCCACGTCCAGCCCGGTGAGCTGCCGGATATCAACAGCGCCGCGTTGCAGATTACCTACGGGACGATAGGCCGGTTTTTCATTATGGGGGGTCTAGTAGCAATCGCCATAGCCCTACTGCTCACCTTCCTTTTATCACGCCACATCCTGGCGCCGGTCAAAGCCCTGACCAACGCCACGAGACAGTTCGGGAAGGGCGACTTCTCACGGAGGGTGGACTACCAAGATAAAGGGGAACTCGGCGAACTGGCGCAGTCCTTCAACTCCATGGCCGATAACCTCGAACGCACCGAACACCTGCGGCGTAACATGGTCGCGGATATCGCCCACGAACTCAGGACGCCGCTATCCAACCTTAAAGGATACCTGGAGGCCATCAGTGACGGCGTCGTCAAGCCGGACGAAAACACCATTCGTTTACTCAATGAGGAGGCTGCTTCACTCTCACGCCTGGTTGACGACCTTCAAGACCTGAGCCTGACCGATGCCGGGGAAATCAAGCTGATTATGCAGCCTGAAGATATCAACAGTTTGATTAAAGAAACCGTGACCGGAGTGCAGGCTCAAGCAGTCGCCAGAGGACTGGTATTATCCGCCGACCTGCCGGCGACACTCCCGGCGGTAAGTATCGACTCGCACCGCATCAAGCAAGTGCTGCTCAATCTTTTGGAGAACGCCGTGGCCCATACGGACAGGGGCGGAAAGATAACCGTAACGGCCAGGCAACAGGACAAAAAGATACTCGTCAGCGTGACCGATACGGGTGAAGGCATACCCGCCAGGGAACTCCCGCTGATATTCGAGCGGTTCTATCGCGTCGATAAATCACGCACCAGGAAGACCGGAGGCAGCGGCCTGGGGCTTACCATTGCCAAACGCCTGGTGGAATCCCACGGTGGCACAATAGAGGTAAAAAGCGAACCGGGCCGGGGCAGCACATTTACTTTTTCTCTCCCTGTTGTATAAAAACGGCTCCACCTCACCCCTGACCCCTCTCCAGCCAGTTTCTTATAAAGAAAAACCATAATCAATTTTGGCTGGAGAGGGGAGAGAAAGAGAGAGAGGGCTTCGTCCCTCTCAAAGGCTCTTTTCCAGAAAACAGGGGTGTTTAAGAGGGGCTTAGCCCCTCTTCCTCTATTCCCCCTTTCAAACAGTTAAAAAGACGAGTACTTATCATGTGCCTGTTTGAGAGGGGGTCAGGGGGTGAGCATCGAAATCAACAAAACGGAAATTCCAGTAATAAACAGATTTATTCCTATCGTGCTATAATAGACGAGCGCTTTGCGTCAGGAATCGATTTATGGATGATAAAAGCCTGGAAATGCTGGAGTTCCCCAAGATAAAGGAGATACTGGCCGGATTTACGTCTTTTTCCGCGAGCCGGGAACTAGCCGCCGCTCTGAAACCGCAGCGCGACTACGACCAGATCTCCTTATGGCTAAGGCAGACCGCCGAGGCAAGGAAACTGCTTAACCTCGACCGCGGTTTTTCCATCGGCAGTATACTGGATATACGAGAAAAAGCCAGACTGGCGGCATTGGAAGGCATCCTGGAACCGGCCAGCCTTCTGGAAATTCAGCAAACGCTGGCCGCTTTGCACGAGCTACGCCGCTATCTTAAAAGCATCCATGAAGATTTTCCGCTATTATGGGACATAGCGGGGAGAATCGTCGAGCTAAAGCAAATCGAAAAAGACATAGCCGGCTGCCTGGGCCCGGACGGCGAGGTCCTCGATGTAGCGTCGCCAGCCTTATCCGATATCCGCCACCAACTGCGCGAAACTCGGGGGCAGATACAGGAACGCCTGGAAACAATTGTAAAATCGGCGCGAGGCCAACGTATACTCCAGGAAGACGTCATCACCGAGCGGGAGGGGCGCTACGTCATACTCGTCAAAACCGAGTGCCGTCACGAAATAAAAGGCATCGTCCACGACATATCCAATACCGGCGCCACGGTGTTCATGGAACCGACGGTCACCGTGGGGCTGGGCAATGCCATGCGGGAGTTGGTCATCGAAGAGAGGCGTGAGATAGAAAGAATCCTGCGTATACTCAGCGCGGAGGTGGGGGAACATAACGATGATATTGCCCGGAATGTTGCCCTGGCCGCCGAGCTCGACCTGGCGCTGGCTAAAGCCAGATACGCGAAAAGAATTAAGGCAACCGAACCAATAATCATCGAACCTGCTATCAGCAACGATAACGGCTTTTTAAAACTCGTCGACGCCCGGCACCCGCTGCTCGGCGATAAAGCCGTGCCCTTCTCGCTGGAAATCGGGCGCGACTTTTCTATACTAGTGATAACCGGGCCCAATACCGGCGGTAAAACGGTGACGCTAAAGACACTCGGACTGCTCAGCCTGATGACGCAGGCAGGTATGCCGATTCCCGCATCGGGGGAAAGCCAAATTCCCCTATTCGAAGGCATTTTCGCGGATATCGGCGACGAGCAGAGTATCGAACAAACAATCTCCAGCTTCTCTTGGCACATGGGAAATGTCGTCCGCATTATCAGGGGAGCTACCGGTAAAAGCCTGGTTCTCCTCGACGAGTTGGGAACGAGCACCGACCCCGCCGAAGGCTCGGCGTTAGCACGGGCGATACTGCGGTACTTCCTGGTGCGGGGGACACTGGCGGCAGCGACCACACATTACAGCGACCTCAAAGCCTTCGCCCATACGACCGAAGGACTTCAAAATGCATCGCTGGAGTTCGACCCGGTGACACTGACACCCACCTATCGCCTGACGGTGGGCATGCCGGGGGGCAGCAACGCTATGGCCACCGCTGCGAGATTGGGTGTTCCGACGGAAATCATCGACGACGCCCGGGGCATGTTATCCGGGGGCAGCCAGGAACTGGAGCAACTCCTGGCAAGTCTGATGACCGAGAAGCAGAATATAGAATCGCTCCAGCGAGAGTTAAAGGACGAGCGGGACGAATTCGCCCGGCGTAATGTCGAACTAAACAGCGAGCTTCAACGTCTCAAGACGGAGGAACGCAAAGCGATACGTGAAGCCCGGGACACTATCGTAAAGGAAACGGCGGCTCTCAACCGGGAAATTCGGCAGGCGGCCGCTGAGCTGAGAAAACAAAAAAGCAAGGAGAGCGTCGAGCAGGCAAAGCGCACCTTGGCTGGAATTCGCAAACAGCTGGACAGTGAGGTCTGGCAGCCCAAGGTAGAAGAAACAATCGAAACCGATACCGAGACTTTAAAAGTGGGCGATACCGTGCGTGTTAAAGAGGTCGGCCTGACGGCAACCGTACTTTCGATATCACAGGAGTCCAGAGAAATCGAAGTGCAATCGGGAAGAACGAAGATGAGGCTGGGTCTGGATAGCGTGGTCAAAATAACGCCTTCTGATATTGTCGTGCCTCTTTCTGGAATACAGCCGGCGGCGCGGAGGGTACCGATGGAGTTCGACCTGCGCGGTAAGCGCGCCGACGAGGTAGAGCCAGCGCTGGACACCTACCTCAACGATGCAGCGCAGTCAAATCTGATTGAAGTCCGCATTATCCACGGCATCGGTACGGGTGCAGTGCGGAATATCGTGCGGGAGTTCCTGGCCAGACACCCGCTGGTGAAATCCTTCCGGGCTGGGGAGCGAAATGAAGGCGGTGATGGGGCCACCGTTGTCAGATTGTAGCCAGGCAGTGTACCTATAATGCTTAAACAGAAAAAACGGATGCTCACCAGGGCGAAAACACTGGATTATCTCAAAGAACTCGCTGGTGTGCCCGGCGGCAAAGCCGCCACGTTTTGTCTGCCTCCCCACCTACCGCCAGAAGAGACACAGGGTGTATGTAAACTGGGTGATATCCCTTCGGATATACACCCTCATTTCATTAAGGCGGCAGCCAGCTCCAGGACAGGGTGCTATGTTTTCTGGAGCGCCGGTCAAAAATGCCTGGTCGTGCCCCCTTTCCCGACGACCGAAAAACAGGTTACCCAGTCCCTGGACCTGGCGCAAATACGCTCCCAGCTGGAAAAAGACCTGGTGATTGCCCTGGTGCTGGTAAGGCTGGGGTCGTACGCGGTGGGCGTGTCCCGCGGCGAAACCTTATTAACCAGCAAAGTAGGCACGGGACTTGTCCACGGACGGCACCGCCAGGGAGGCTCATCGGCACACCGTTTCGAGCGACACCGCGATAAGCAGATAGAGTATTTTCTGACACGCACCTGCCAGCACGCCCGAGAACAAATCGAACCTTATGCTAAGTCGCTGGACTATATTGTTTACGGCGGCGCCCGAACGACAATACTTCTGCTGCAAAAACAATGCCCTTTATTAGGTAACCTGAAAACACCTGAGCTGCCGCCTCTACTGGATATACCCGAACCGCGACAGGCAGTGCTGGAGACCGCCATCAAGCGCGTATGGTCAAGCACCGTATACGAATGGCAAGAGGACTAAGAGGCTTTTGTCATCAGTTTTTTTAACTGTTCCAACGCCGGCGGCAGGACCTGGCCGATGGCCTCGGAGAAACGCAGGTGGACGTGCTTGTCAAACGGTGTCTCGCCCTGATTGATGATAACCAGCCTGGCACCGGCCTCCAACGCCACCGCCGGCATATCCGATGCCGGGTAAACGACCAGGCTGGAGCCGACCACGATAAAAAGGTCGCATTTTCCCGAATGCTTATAGGATTCGGCAAGGTCTTTAGCGGGTAGAGAGTCGCCGAAGTTCACTACTGTCGATACCAGCTTGCCCCCGCACAGGGGGCACTCTATCTCGCCCTCCACCCGGTCCATTTTAAAGTCGCACCCGACGCAACACACCTTGGTGAGGTTACCGTGCAACTCCGCCAGCAGTTCCTGCCTGATGCCTGACTTGAGGTGCAGGTTATCCACATTCTGGGAGATGAGGAAAGACAGCTTACCCAGCTTCTGAATCTCGGCGATGGCAATATGCCCGGCATTAGGACTGACGCCGGTAAAGTCCTGCCGCGGTGTAGACAGGCCTTTATCGCGGCGCGTCCACAGACCGTCGGGGCCGCGGAAATCACGCAAACCGGACTCCGTGCTGATGCCGGCTCCGGTAAACACTACCAAATATTTCGACGCGAACATCCACTGTGCCAGCTTATTAATTCTTTCATTTAATTCCGACATTGTTCTCCTAACGATAGTCGCTATTCAAATAATATCCCCCTAAAAAGGCGGCGTCAATTAACCAATGTTGAAAACATAGCGAAAATGAGACGCTTATATTAAGATATACGAGGAGGCAGTTAATGGACCGCGAAGGACTAAAAAGAAATCTAATTATCTTCGGGGCAGTGCATGTGTTTATTTTTCTCGGCCTGCTGCCAGCTTTAGCCCAGCTATTCTATCCCGGCACCGGCTCGCTCGAGCTCTATCTGGCGCAACAGATGCTCAACGGCCAGATACCTTACCACGATTTTGCCAGCGAATACCCGCCGCTGGCACTCTTAAGTTTCCTGTTACCGGGGCTTATCGCGGACACCGCCGTGACATATAGCTGGGCATTTGCGGCCGAGTTAATGTTATTTGACCTGCTGGCGTTGTTCATGATAGCCGACCTGGCTTCCTTCTTAAAAATCCCGGTAAGAAAAACGCTGACGATTTACACCCTGCTCATATTAGCCACCGGGCCGATACTGGTAGCCCGCTATGACATCCTGCCGGCCATGCTGGTAATGGCAACGTTATGGGCTTTTATCAAGGGAAAAAATAAGCTTGCCTGGGCCTCTACCGCGTTGGGTTTCGCCGCCAAGCTATATCCCGTGATAATCATACCGTTTTTCGCCATTTACCAGTTGAAAAACAGACAATATGGCCGACTACTAAAAGGCGTTGCCGTTTTTCTAATCGTGCTGGTAGTCCTGCATATCCCCTGGGTGATAATCGATGCACCGGGCTTCTGGCATTCGTTGACCTACCACCTCGAGCGGGGACTCCATTCCGAGAGCACCTACGGAACGGCACTCCTGACAGGTCAGGTGCTGGGTATGACCAATGTGGAAGGGGCTTTAACGTTCGGATCGTGGAATCTAAGCTCGCCGTTGGCGGACAGCCTGGCGAAGATATCTTTCTACATTTCCGCGGTGGTTTTACTGGTAGTGTACGGAGTATTTGCCTGGCGGCTACGGAAGGACTCAGAAGGAAATTCAGTTGTGAAGGTATCGGAAACGTCCACGGCAAAACTCCTTGAATATAGCGCTTTGGCGGTCATCGTGTTCATGCTTACGAACAAAGTTTTTTCCGCGCAATACCTGGCATGGCTTTGTCCGCTATTACCTCTAATAACCGGAGGTAGACAATATGTGGTACCGGCACTTTTTATGCTGGCGGCATTGTTAACCCAGTATGTCTATCCTTACAACTACATCGCTTTTGAAATGGGTCAAGCGGTGCCGGTTTTCGTGTTGACGGTACGAAATCTGCTGTTAATCGTTATGACTATATTGATGGCGCTGGCCAGTCGCGCTACATCCGGAAATTACCAGATGCCGGGGAGCAAAGCTTTACGCTCCGGGGGATAATCGGGGAAAGTCCGGCGATACCAGGCATGATGGGCCCTGGCCCGCGGTATCAGGTTGGCCGCCGTCCAGAAAGCAAAAGCCAGTCCGGGTAAAGACCATGTCGCCACCGCCCAGCCGGTCCAGATGATTATTTCACCCAGATAGTTGGGGCTGGAAACCCATCGGAAAAGTCGATCATAAGATATTTTATAGCCCGACTCGCCAGGCTGCCGTAAATCCCGCAAGATATAGTCGGCCCGGCGATTGATAATATAACCGATAACAAACAAGGCTGTCCCCAGAATAAAGCGCGGGTCGATCAGCCAGCGGCTGTCATAGCCGCCGGAGAAAGTGAAGATATACCGACCATTAAGGTAGCCGTTCATAACGTTGAAAAGGAATCCGAAACTCATAATTACCAGTGGCATACGTTTGGCGGAGCCGCGCAGTCCGAAGGGATAAATAAAAGCCCGGTGCAGGTAATGCCCCTCCCACAGGACGAGGAAGACCAGAGCAACTGTATCAGTCTGGTTTCCTACCAAAAAACATATGAGAAAGACAACAGGCACCGGGGCTTCCATCAGCACCCATCCCCATTTGTTTTCAATGGTAAGGCCCCAGCCCCGACGGATGTGGCGTCCGTACGGGGCGGCGACAAAGAACAGCGCCACGAAAACTACCAGCGCCAGGACGAACCATCCCACCAGCAGGCCGTTAAAAATTGTCAGTTCTTTCACCGGGAACTCCCGGCTTTGAAAGAACGGGGGAACTGTCCGCTCTCCTCGAACCAGCGCAGGGTATCAACCAGTGTTTCCCGGAAAGGTCGCGGCTTGTAACCGAGCTCGCGGGTGGCTTTTTCGTGGCTGATATGCCGATTACTTTTCAGCGCCCGCAGCGAAACATCGGTGTAGAGCGGGCGCTTACCTTGCAGGCGACTTACCCCTTTTATTATCGGTGCTCCGAGACGGGCCAGCCAGAGAGGACATACGAATTTGGTGGCGGGCACGCCGGTAATTTCCGCCACGCCGGCGGCGATATCACACATCGATACCCAATGCCCGGAAAGCAGGTAGCCAGCACCACGCGGCGCGCCTGCCTCGGCAAGCATAGCCCCCGCCACCACATCGCGCACATCTACCCAGTCGAACCCGCCGGTGACCAGCGCGGGCAATTTACGTTTTGCCAGCAAAAGCAGAGCTTCGCCGAAATACGATGGCTGGTAATCGTGGGGACCAATTATGGCCGTGGGATTTATAATAATGGCATCCAGCCCCTGCTCGATGGCGCGCCGGACTTCGGTCTCCGCGGCCGCTTTGGAACGGTCATAGGGCGGATGGCGACGGGACGCGACTAGAGGGCGGGACTCGTCAACCGGGACTGACAGCGGCTCCTGTACCAGGGCATGGATGGAGCTGAAGTGGACCAGACGGCGAACCCCGGTACGCCGGCACGCCTCGATGACATTACGAGTACCAATGACATTCACGGCTTCCAGGACTGACCAGTCATCCATCGACAAAGATATGCAGGCCGCCAGGTGATAAACGACATCGGCGCCTTGAAAAGCCCGGCACAAAGAATCCAGGTCGCGGACATCACCCTGAACCATCTCAATGTCCAGTCCATCAATAGCCCTGGAATTAACATGAACCAGGCAACGTGTGCGGCACCCCTGGGAAATAAGGGCACGTACCAGATTGACGCCGATATGTCCGGCAGCGCCGGTAACTACCACAGTCATTGAGACTCATTATAGCATAGATTCTCTAGGTGTAGACAAGGCGATCCTGTTCGAGGCAGGTCGCCTTATCCGATTGCCACTATTCAAGGAAAGGTGATACGATTATTAAAGACCTGCAATGATACGAAAAAACAGTCCAAATTACCGCTGGTACATCCTGGCCGTTACCATGCTCACTTACGCCGTCGTCACCGGGGCCGCCAGGCTGTGCATGCCGGTACTCTTTAAGCAAATATCAGACGACCTGGGACTGAGCATAACTGCCATCGGCGTGATATGGGGTATGGACCCTCTTGCCGGCATTTTTATCGGGCTGCCGGGAGGGCTTCTCGCCGACCGTTTCGGGGTAAGGCGCACCATCGCGGTTGTATGTATTCTAGCCGGGATTTTCGGTGCTCTGCGGGGAATATCGGTCAACTTCATCAGTATGGCAGCCATCATGTTCCTGTTCGGGCTCATGGCGGCGGCGGCGCCGAGTATTGTTCCCAAGGTAACGGCAGAATGGTTCGGCGGGCGGCAGCTGGGGATGGCCAACGCCTTCCTGAACATAGCCTGGGGTATCGGGGCAATGGCCGCCACTATGTTCAGCGCCACGACACTATCACCGCTCCTGGGCAGCTGGAGATGGGTAATGGTATTCTACGGTGTCCCCTGTGTGATACTGGGTTTACTCTGGTTGACCACCCGGGAGCCCGATCCTAGCGAACTACCCGAGACCATAGCGGTCAAGGTGCCGTTCAAAGAAGCACTATCGCGGGTGGCGCGTATGAAAGAGGTATGGATTATCGGGCTGATGACCACATTCCTCTGGGGAGCCAGTATGGGATTAATCGGCTACCTGCCGCTTTACCTGCGGAACATAGGCTGGACGCCAGCCAGCGCCGACAGCGTTATCACCGTCTTCAGCGGCGTCAATACCATCGGCGTGTTACCGATGGTGCTTCTCTCAGACAAAATCCGCTCGCGGAAAATCGTGATTTTTATCTCGGTGGTTGCTGTAATAGTCACCCTGGCGCTGATTCCGTTGGCGAACACCACGGGAATCTGGTTGCTGGTTATAGCCTGCGGGTTTTTACGAAGCGGCGGGGCCGCCTTGTTCAACGTAATAATCTTTGAGGTAAAAGGCGTCGGCAGTGCTTACGGGGGCACCGCTACCGGACTGGCCAACACCATTTCCATGGTGGGCGCTTTCTTGGCCCCTCCCATCGGCAACAGCCTGGCCGATATCAACCCGGGATACCCGTTTTTCTTTTGGTCAGGCTTGGCGGCCCTATCGCTGCCGATGATTTTCTTCATCAAAAACCGAACCGGACAGTCTAAATAATATACCCCCGTTTTCATTATTTCCCTATTTAATTTGTGAGGTACCTGTGACGATTGTACTATTGTTTGTGATTGCATCGTAAGGTACACTTTATAAACTGAACGTGGACTGTAAAAAAGAAGAACAAAGTGGATAAGACAAACACTAAAACCCCCCGAATGAAAGTAATACAGGAGTTCAGTTATTGCCCCCATTGCGGTCGCAAGGGACTTTATCACCTTCACGGGAAATACTGCCGATGCCGCTACTGCGGACTCTACCGGATACTGTTAAGGGAGTCCGACTTCTGGGAGAAGATGGCATTTACCGCGCCGGCACAAAAACGGAATATTTAAATGACACTATTAAGAGACCTGCTGGCTTTCATGTATAGTCTGCTCGATGTTCTGGCTTATCGGATGACTTTTCATTAAAAATCAGGTCAGGTTTTATCCGCAACTATCTTGACCAGGATATTCCGACTCCTGGGACCGTCAAACTCGCCGAAGAAAATCCCCTGCCATGTCCCCAGCGCAAGCCTGCCATCCTCAATAAACAACGTCCTCGAGTCCCCTACAAGACTGGCTTTGATGTGCGCCGGTGCATTTCCCTCGGTGTGACGGTAATTTTTATTTTGCGGCGCTACCATATCAAGTTGAGCCGCGATATCCTCAACGACATTGGGATCGGCGTGTTCGTTAATCATAATGCCGGCGGTGGTATGCGGCACGAAAACGAAACATAGTCCGTTCCTGACATGACTGCTCGCCACGATATCTCGAATCCTGGCGGTAATATCCTGAAACTCCACTCTGGATTTAGTTTTTATGTCAATTTTTGTAATCAAATGTCCTCCACAAATCAAGTATTTTCTATATCCTACACCCTGCCCTGTCCACAGGCAATATTCCACCTATCTTGAAACTCCATAAGAAACGAGTTAAACTATAAATAGGAGAAATAAGATGCCCATTTACGAATACATCTGCTCAGAGTGCGATGTTAAATTCGAGCAAATGCGCCCTCTGAGTCAGTCAGAT
Organism: uncultured Dehalococcoidaceae bacterium; assembly: GCA_964514525.1. Classification (GTDB taxonomy): domain Bacteria; phylum Chloroflexota; class Dehalococcoidia; order Dehalococcoidales; family RBG-16-60-22; genus JBFYTX01. The sequence continues at coordinate 6,206 of CAZEUJ010000022.1, read as the reverse complement.
AAATCGGCCGAGTGCCCGAGTTGCCATAAGCCTGCGCGACGTAAAATGTCCACATTCGCCTGTTTCAGCGCCAACGCCGGCGGCGTTCCTGAAACGATTACCGGTACCGGCGGCAGTGCATGCTCAAGCTGCAGTTCCGGAAATTGCAGCACCTGCGCTTCTTAGTCAGGGAGACGCCGATTTCGATGTCTGCACCAAGAAGAACCGGCATCGCCAATCTGCCCCTGCATTATGGAAAAGCTCCCCGATGGCTTTTCGACCGCATGGTGCCGCTTGCCCGGGAAATTACTATCGCCATCGTCTCCGAATATGGCCCTGAAGAGATGCTCCGGCGTCTGTCACATCCCTACTGGTTCCAGGCATTTGGCTGTGTCCTCGGTTTCGACTGGCATTCCAGCGGTGTTACCACCACGCTCTGCGGTGCTTTAAAGGAAGGTATCAAAGGTATCGAAAAAGACCTGGGGCTTTTCGTAGCTGGCGGCAAGGGAAAGACATCACGCCAGACGCCCGCTGAAATAGAGAACTGGGGAGAAAAAATCTCACTGGACCCGGCACCGCTGGTCTACGCCAGTCGTATGTCCGCTAAGGTCGATAGCGCCGCCGTACAGGACGGCTATCAGCTATATCACCACACCTTCCTGTTTACCTCTCAAGGCGCCTGGACGGTGGTGCAGCAGGGCATGAACGAGACCAACCACTACGCCCGCCGCTACCACTGGCTGGGCGAGACCGTCACCGACTTCGTTAACGAGCCCCATGCCGGTATCCTGTCGGAAGCCCGAGGAGAAACGCTGAACCTGACTGCCGGTGAGAGCGCGCCCGCACGGACGACCATTACGTCCATAGCCACTGAAGAAACGCCGGAAAAAGTTATCATGGAACTGAAAAAATTGAAAACACTCAGCCTGCCCGCCCGCCACCAGATTTATGCCACCGACCTGCACCCCGACAGCCTGAGTAAAATTATCCTGGGCGCCTACGAGCGCCAGCCTGAAGATTTCGAACAGCTTCTGGGATTATCGGGTGTGGGAGCCAAGACCATCAGAGCGCTAAGCCTTATATCCGAGCTTATTCACGGCGTCGCGCCGAGTTATCGCGACCCCGCCCGCTACAGCTTCGCCCATGGCGGCAAAGACGGCATCCCCTATCCGGTAGATAGAAAGACCTACGACCAGAGCATAGAGTTGCTTTCTAAAGCCATAAATAAAACGAAACTCGGAATGACTGAAAAGCAGCAGGCATTCAACAGGCTGAACCGGATGCGCATGGGATAAAAGTCATATAAAACCACCCATAGCTCCCTTAGAATCCAATTAGATACATTGAATTAATAATAAACACGCGTGCCGCACATCAAGGAGTTTAATAACGTGCATAAAAAAACAATCATTGCTTCCACGATAAGTACCATGTTTATCGTTGGGTTTGTTATCACCATGGTTGCTTTTGGGCCATGGTCAAACAAAGTTGAACAACTTGAGGGCGTTGAGATCAGGGAATACCAGGGCGAGAATCTTTCCTCAATTAACGCTTTCCGGGAAAATTCTATTAAGGGCCCGCAGCATGTCGATATAGACAGTTACCGTTTGGAGATCACCGGCCTGGCGGAAAATCCCACCAGTTATACCTACGGTGAGGTCACTAACGACTTCGATAATTTTCTCAAAGTGGTCCGACTGAACTGCGTCGAGGGCTGGGCGGTAAATATCCTCTGGGAAGGGATTCAGGTCAAGGACTTAGTGGAAAAAGCGGGGCCTCTACCCGAAGCAAAAGTCGTCATCTTCCACGCTTATGACGGCTATACAACATCCTTCCCCATCGAATATATCGTCAACAACAACATACTTATGGCCTACAAGATGAACGGCCTGACCATTCCGCCGGAAAGAGGGTTCCCCTTCGAGCTCGTAGCCGAAAGCAAATGGGGCTATAAATGGATAAAGTGGATAACCGAGATAGAGCTTTCAGACAACATCAACTATCGGGGATACTGGGAGGAACGCGGCTACTCTAATAACGGCGATTTAAACGGGAGTATGTTCGGGCCGTAATCGCTCATCAAGTTTTGACACCTGAGCTTAATGCTGTTAATCTTTAGTGAAAACAGCTTTAAGGCAGGTATTCGACATAAACGCTAATAATCCCGGGCAAAAAATAGCCTTCCGGTGGATATTTTTAGCGTTACCGCTGGTATTGCTCTTTATTTCTATAGTACTCACGGCTGTCTTTTATCACGAGTTACCAGAACAGGTAGCCTACCACTTTTCTGGCGACCTGCCGGATAAGTGGTTGAGTCGCGGGGCCTTCGTTACGTGGTTGCTTCTGCCGCAGGCATTATTCACCCTGCTGGCTTTTATCGTCGTCAGGATTGTATTATTGAGCGCGCGCTACTGGCCGGCGGAAAATGCCCCGATGAAAAAGATGCTGCCGGTCATGGGCAACATGGTAGCGCTGCCGCAGATTATCCTCAGCTTTGCAATGCTCGATATTTTCCTTTACAATGCTTATCAAATAAGGCTGATACCGTTATGGGTGTTCGCCCTTGTCATCATGATACTAGGCGTCGTGGTCCTGGGTGTGTTCTTCATCAGGGCTATTAGGCAGGCCCGCCGCGAGCGCGTTAAAACCCGCCAGGAGTGATATCAATGTCAAAAAAAGCAGCCGGTAAACTCACCATGGAAAAGCTCGTCTCTTTGTGCCAGCGGCGTGGCTTCATCTTCCCCAGCAGCGATATTTACGGAGGGCTATCCGGCTGCTGGGATTACGGCCCCGTGGGCATTGAGCTGAAACGAAATGTTAAAGAAGCCTGGTGGCGGACGATAGTGCAGGAACGTGATGATATCATCGGCATGGATACCAGCATTCTTATGAACTCAAAGGTCTGGGAAGCCAGCGGGCATGTGGCCGGCTTCAAAGACCCGCTGGTAGAGTGCAAAAACTGCCACCTGAGATGGAAAGCCGACGACCTTACCGAAAATAAATGCCCCTCCTGCGGCGGCGAGCTTACCGAAGAACGCATGTTCAATACCATGTTCAAGACCTTCATCGGACCGGTGGAAGAAGAAGCCAGCACCGTCTACCTGCGGCCGGAAACCGCCCAGGGTATGTTCGTCAACTTCCAGAACGCCCTCAACACCTCTCGGAAGCGTCTGCCCTTCGGTATCGCCCAGCAGGGCAAAGCCTTCCGCAACGAAATCACCACCGGAAACTTTATCTTCCGCAGTCGGGAGTTCGAGATAATGGAGTTCGAATACTTCGTCAAGCCGGGGACCGACGAAAAATGGTTCGACTACTGGGTGGAAGAGCGTTTAAACTGGTACGTAAAACTCGGCATCACGAAGGAGCATCTCCGGCTGTACCAGCACCCAAAAGAAAAGCTGGCGCATTACGCCCGCTGTTGTACCGATATCACCTACCTTTTCCCGCACGGCTGGGCGGAACTGGAGGGGATTGCCAACCGCACCGATTTCGACCTGAGGCAGCACAGCACCGCCAGCGGGAAGTCCATGGAATACTTTGACGACGAGACTAAAGAACACTATATTCCCTATATCGTCGAGCCTTCCGCAGGCGTCGACCGGGCGATACTGGCATTCCTCTGCGATGCCTATGATGAAGAGCCGGACAAGGACGAGATACGTGTGGTCCTGCATTTCCACCCGGACATCGCCCCGATAAAAGTGGCCGTCTTGCCGCTGAGTCGGAAAGAGAACCTGGCAGCTTTTGCCAGAGACGTCTATACCGCCCTCCGGCCCTGTTTCACCACTCAGTACGACGATACCCAGAGTATCGGGAGGCGTTACCGCCGCCAGGACGAACTGGGTACGCCCTACTGCGCGACCATCGACTTCCAATCGCTGGAAGATAACATGGCAACGATTAGAGAGCGCGACAGCATGAACCAGATACGCGTCCCGGTTGCCGCACTAAAGAATACCCTGCTGGCCAAGCTGGCCGGGGAAGACCTGTTCGTACTGCCGGAAGGCGGTAAAATCTGGAAGCAGGAATAATATTTCCAAGAGAAACGAATCAAACGTAAAAGGCGGGTTATCATCTTTGATTCGTTTTTAAAGTTATGTTAAGTAAATGATTGACTATTCATTGGTAAAACACTGTGAAATATCGAGCTGTTATCTTCGACCTGGGCGGAACATTATCGCGGTCGGCGGCATGGTCGGAATACGCTAACGCCGCCCGGAAAATTGCGGAGATTTGCGCCGCGCCCGCTGAAAAATTCGTCGAGCAGTGGTTCGCCAATTCCGCCAGACTAGGCACTGGCGTTTATAAAACCTGGCAGGACTATATCCGGCACGTCTGCCGCCTTATGGAATTAGACGTGACGGGTAATTATATCGAAGATGCGGCTGCTATCGCACTTGCCGTCACGCGGAATCAAATATGTACCCCGCGGGAGGGCGCCATCGAACTGCTGTCTTATCTCAAATCCAACGGCTATAAAATCGGATTGATTAGCGACTGTTATTACGATGTGCCGGAAATCTGGCCGGAAACCCCTTTCGCCCCGTATTTCGATGTAACAGTTTTTTCCTGCGCCGTCGGCGTGAACAAAGCTAATCCGCAGATTTTCGAAATCGCCGTCGAGAAACTGGCGTTAAAACCGGAAAACTGCCTGTACATCGCCGACGGCATGAGGAACGAGCTGGCCAATGCTAAAAAACTTGGTATGCATGCCGTACAGATACAGATTCCCGGTGAGATTTACGATAGTCCTATCCGTGAAGAATTGCACGGGCCGGTGATCCATTCATTGAAAGAAGTGCTGGAGCTAGTTAAATAAAGACGATTCTTAACAAGGGGATAAAGGGGGTGGAGTGAAGCGAATGTACCTTGACAAATCCTCTATATCATGTTACCCTGAGATTAATTAAATTATGTAAAGGCTGTGAACCGGAGTAGTAAGTCCAAGAGCGGGGTTCAGAGAGTCGGGGAAGGTGTAAGCCGATGCCAGCGCCGGGGCCGAATGGGCCGGGGAGCCGCAAGCTGAAAGTCCTGAGCTTGTCGAAGGGTAAGTAGGACTTGCCGCAAGGGAAGCGTTAACGAATCCCGGGGTATCGTTCCGATGAAATCGGGACTGTACCCGCCGAGATGTCCTTCCTGGAGGAAGGATAAGAAGGGTGGCACCGCGGTTATATCAGCCCCCGCCCCTTTAAAGGTGGGGGTTTTTTATTTGGAGAAAAGATGTACCATCCGACACTGGAAGAATTTAAGCAATTGAAAAAGCCGGGCAACCTGGTACCGGTCTACCGGGAAATCAAGGCCGACCTGGATACGCCTGTATCCGCCTATCTCAAGATAGCACGGGGTAAGTATTCGTTCCTGCTGGAGAGCGTCGAGGGGGGAGAAAGGCTGGCGCGGTACAGCTTCCTGGGGACAGAGTCTTCACTGGTCATCAGCACCGACAGCAGCAATCCTACCGATCCCCTGGCACTGATAGAAAACGAGTTCCAGAAATATGAGCCGGTGGCGATGGAAGGGCTGCCGCGGTTCCACGGAGGGATGGTCGGCTACCTTGGCTACGAGGTGGCCGGATACTTCGAGAAATTGCCCTCGCCGGAAAAGAACCCCATCAGATTGCCCGAAGCAGTCCTGATGCTGGCGGACACCCTCCTTATCTTCGACCACCTGACCCATGTCATTAAAGTGGTCTCCCACGCACGCCTCGACGGAGATATCGAGGAGAGCTACCGCGAGGCCACTCAAAAAATCGAACGCCTGGTGGCAAGACTACAGCAGCCGGTGCCCGCGTCGCAATCCGCTGCGCCGGTTGCCACCAGGTCGGCGACGACATCGAACCTCACCCAGAAGCAGTACGAAGATATCGTGACGCGTATGAAAAAATATATCTACGATGGCGATATTATCCAGGCCGTGCCGTCGCTGCGGCTGGCGCGTCGAACCAGTGCCAGCCCGTTTGCTATTTACCGCGCATTGCGCTCGGTCAACCCGTCCCCCTACATGTATTTCCTGCATTTCGACGATTTCGATATCGTGGGGGCTTCCCCGGAACTGCTGGTGCGCGTCGAGGACGGCACCGTCTCCAACCACCCCATCGCCGGCACCCGACCGCGCAGCGCGGACAGCCAGAGGGATAAAGAACTCGGCGAGGAGTTGAAAAAAGACGAAAAAGAATGCGCCGAGCATGTCATGCTGGTGGACCTCGCCCGCAACGACGTCGGCAGAATCAG
>CAZEUJ010000021.1:0-20536 GCA_964514525.1 uncultured Dehalococcoidaceae bacterium | reverse complement strand
TATCAGCGTGCGCACCTTCTGCGCTTTTAAATACCAAGCATCATAGTAACCGGCGGAAAGGGCGTAGGTGCCGAGCATTATCCTCCGCTTTACCTCCGGTCCAAAACCGTTCCCGCGCGTCTTTTCCATGGAATCCCACATGGTTTCGCCCTTATAGGAGTAGCCGTATTTAACTCCGTCGTAGCGGGCCAGGTTGGCGGACGCTTCGCTGGGGGCAATGATGTAATAGACCGCCAGGGAATATGGAGTGTGGGGCAATGACACCTCCTCCAGCGTTGCCCCCAGCTCCTCCAGCTTTTTCAGCGCCGCTTTCATTACAGCCGCCACCCCCGACTGCATCCCCTCGACGTAATACTCTTTGGGGATGCCCAGGCGCATACCCTTTAAATCGGTTTTCAGGCTTTTAGTATAGTCCGGCACGGGCTCAGGCACCGATGTGGAATCTCTTTTATCGTGTCCGGAAATAGCGTTAAGTAAAATGGCACAGTCGGTAACATCCTGCGTCAGAGGCCCTATCTGGTCGAGGGACGAAGCGAAAGCCACCAAGCCGTAGCGACTCACCCGGCCGTAGGTCGGCTTGAGGCCGACGACGCTACAAAAGCCCGCCGGCTGGCGTATGCTGCCACCTGTGTCCGAGCCCAGGGCGCCGGCGGCCTCTCCCGCTGCCACTGCCACCGCCGACCCGCCGCTCGAGCCGCCGGGCACGCGTTCCAAGTCCCAGGGATTACGGGTGGGGAAAAACGCCGAGTTCTCCGTCGACGAGCCCATGGCGAACTCGTCCATGTTGGCTTTGCCCACCATTACCGCGCCGGCGGCGTTCAGTTTTTCCATGACCGCGGCATTATACGGCGGTATAAAATTTTCCAGCATCCGCGAAGAGCAGGTCGTCCGCACACCTCTGGTGCAGATAACGTCTTTAATAGCCAGCGGGATGCCGGTCAGCGGGCCGCCCTTGCCCGCGGCGATAAGCTCATCGGCCTGGCGCGCCTGCTCTAAAGCAAGCTCCTCCGTAACCGTGACGAAAGCCCTGACCTTTGAATCGACCCGCCGGATACGTTCAAGGTAGTTTTTTGTCAATTCGACCGAAGATGTTTTCTTATCCTTGAGCAGGCGATGTGCTTCATGGATGGTTAACCGGGATAAATCCAATTCTACCTCCTTGTTTAACTGGTCCGGCCCACCGGTAAAATATACAGCGGCTCTTCGTCAGCGGCGGCGCCCAGGACTTTTTTAACGCTGGCATCATCAAAGGCGCCGACCGTCACCGTACCCAGTTTCAGGGCGACTACCTGTAGACAGACGTTCTGGGCGGCGTGACCCGCTTCCAAGTGCACGTATCTATCACCGCGCTCGCCGTATTTCGATGTTACCCTTTCATAGACGGCCGTGATAACGATATCCACGGCGCCCTGCTGGACACTCGCTTGAGATAAAGCCGCCGTTGATAACGCCTGCCTAAAATCGCCATCAAGCACCCGAACCAGCGTATGCGAATCCGGTACGTATTTATAAACACCGGCAGACACCCCCTCCACATCGCCCGCCACAACATAAACCTCGAGGGGATAAAGCGCGCCGGCCGAAGGCGCCGCCCTTTTGCCCCCGGAGCCGGTAATCCCCTGGGCCGCCCAGAGGAGCTGGCCTAACTCCTTCAGGGTGAGAGCGCCTTCTTCAAAATCTCTAATCGACCTTCTTTGCAGAATAGCCTGTTCCAGAGACACATCGCCGTCATATACGGGCTCGGGCAGAGCGATAGTTTCGCCGCTGGCGCTGGCAGAAGGAATATTGCCGTCACCACCACATCCGGCGGAAAAAACAAGAGGTATCGTTAAAATTAGCGCCGTGAAAGTCCAAATTTTTTTCATCATAGCCACCTCCGCTATTCCCAGTGCTGGAGCAAATCAACAAACTCGCCAGCGTTTTTCACACTTAACATTACCGAGTAATTACCTGTGGTCGGAATATAGACAACGCTGGACTTATCAGTGACAAACAATAAAGCCTTTTCTTTATTTTGCAGTTTGAACCAGCCGGCGGCATAACCCGGTAAGCCGGCGCCGTTCGTACGCCATTTCGGTTTATATTCAGAGTCCGTATTAAGGTTAACCACCCTAACCCCCGCTGTGTTAATATCTTCCTTCGGGATAAAGCGACTATATATGCCGGGGCTGATGCGCAGTCCCTCCTCGTTAACGGTAAAGGTAGCGTGCCGCGCCTGGTAGCCGAATGACGCAAGCAGGCCGATAACGCCAAGCAGTACTAATCCCATCACCACGCTGAAAATCCAGATAAACGTATAAGCCCCCGATGACGCCGGAATTATACCGAATACTCTTTCCATTTTCACCGCGTCCTCCTGAAATATTATTATTCGAGCACCGCTCTGACCCTAAAGCAATCGCCTTCCCGACGCGGCGCATTAGCCAGGATATCCTCCGGCGGTAGAGAAGGCACCACCACGTCTTCCCTCATAACGCTCTGGAGCGTCACCGATTGCGCGGTAGGCGGCACGCCTTCGGTATCCACCTGCTGCAATACCGTGAAGTTTTCCAGCAGGTTGGACAACTGCTCGCTCAGGCGCGTGATTTCTTCCTCGGTCAGAGCCACCCGCGCCAGGCGGGCGATATGCAGTACCTCTTCTCGACTTAGCTTCATAAAAGCCTCCAAGAGCCCTTATCATTACTGTATAAAGATTATGCGACCAATTATAACATCTGCCTTTAATCTCAGGCAATGTTAACCGGAATAAAGTCGCATTCTTACCATAAAACGCGATATAATAATAAGGTAATATCGTTCAATATTCCGAGAAAGGAGGTGAGATATGGGAGAGAGAGTGATGATATTCATCGACGGAAGCAATCTCTATCATTCGCTGAAAAACCACTTCGGCCGGACCGACCTTGATATCGGCAAGTTCTGCCGTAAACTGATCAACCGGCGGCAACTCATCAGAATCTATTATTATAATGCCAGGGTCGGCCAGAAGCAGGAACCCGAACTTTATAAACAGCAGCAGGCTTTTTTTACCGGAATCAACTCCATACCGTATACCGAATTACGTCTGGGACGCCTAGTCTATACCAATAACTGGCCTAACGTCCCTCCTTACGAAAAAGGCACCGACGTCCAGCTGGCCACCGATATGATAACCCACAGCTATAAAGGCAATTACGATGTCGCGATTCTGGTGGCCGGAGATAACGACTTCGCCGGGGCCGTCCAGGCCGTTAAAGACAACGGCAAACATGTCGAGGTCGCCCTGTTCGGTAAACAGGGTACTTCGCAGCAACTGAGGGCTGTCGCCGACAGGGTAATACCGATTAATGTCCGGCTCCTCAAGGACTGCTGGAAATAGCGTAAGGTGCCGGGGAAAAGCTGATGAGAGATAAAGGCAAAAAACCCCGGGAGGTAAAAGGACGTCCTGGTGCGCGTACCCTCAAAGAGGACGGCACTATCGTCAAGGACTGGGGGGGCAGACTGCCGATAGCCCTTATTTACCCGAACTCCTACTACCTGGGCATGTCCAACCTCGGCATTCACGCAATATATAAACTGCTGAATAACAACCTGAGAGTCGTCTGCGAGCGCGTTTTCCTCGATACCACGGAGAAAGACGTTCCTGTTGCTCTAGAGTCGGGACGGCCGCTTTCCGATTTCGCCGTTCTCGCTTTTTCGATTTCTTACGAGTTGGACTACTTTAATGCGGCAAGCATCCTTAAAGCCGCCAATATACCGCTATTTTCCGCCGACCGTAATGAAAGCTACCCCCTGGTTATCGCGGGTGGCCCCTGTGTCACCGCCAACCCCATGCCGCTAGCGCCGTTTTTCGATTGCTTTGGCATCGGCGAGGCAGAAGCGATACTGCCTGAAATGATTGCTGTGCTTTCAGAGGGCATCGGCGGACCGCGGGATGCCCTGCTCAAAGCGCTGGCATCCGTGCCCGGCGTCTATGTGCCAGTCTATCCTCCGGAAAAGACCGTTGCCCGCCAGTACGCTAAAAACCTGGACGATTTCCCGGTTCATTCGGTAGTGCTCACCCCGGACACCGAGCTCGGCGACCTTTACCTCATCGAGGCGGAGCGGGGCTGCCAGAGGGGCTGCCGCTTCTGCCTGGTCAATACCGCCTTCGCCCCCATGCGTTTCCGGGAGGCGGAGGGAATAATAAAGCAGGCGTGGGAAGGACTGCACCGCCGCCGGCGTATCGGACTCATCGGACCGGCGGTTACCGACCACCCTCAGATAAACGAGATACTCGATGGCCTGCTTAAGCTGAATGCCGAGATATCTATAAGCTCTCTGCGTATCGATACATTATCGAACGAAATCCTCGGCGCCCTGGAAAAAGGCAAAGCCCAGACCATCACCATTGCCCCCGAAGCAGGCTCGAATCGGCTGAGGCAGGTAATAAATAAGGGTATCTCCGAAGATGATATCCTCGAAGCGGCGGACAGGATTGCCGGGCACCGCTTTACCCAGCTTAAACTCTACTTTATCATCGGCCTCCCCACCGAGACCGACGATGATATCGAGGATATCATTAAGCTGAGTATGGCGATTAAAGACAATGTCGAAAGTCGGCAGAGTAATCTGCGCATTATCCTTAACGTAGCCCCCTTCGTACCCAAGGCCAGCACGCCCTTTCAATGGCTGCCCATGGTTTCGCAGGAAACGCTGAACCGGCGTCTGGCGATACTGAGGAGCAGCCTGCCCCTGAAAGGTATCAAGCTTAACGAGGAAAGCCCCGCCTGGAGTCAGATTCAGGGGGCGCTATCGCGGGGCGACGAAAAACTGGCTAAAGCCCTCGCAGATATGGCCGAGGTTTCATTGGCCGGCTGGCGTAACGCCATCGAAACTCATCAAGTGGATGTTGATTATTACGTCCACCAGAGATGGGATACGGAGCAAAAACTGCCGTGGGGATTTATTGATTCAGGGATAAAAACCGAGAGGCTTTGCGGGGAACTGGAGAAGGCGCTGGCTTAATTTTACTGACTCAGCAGTCCCGTTACTACATCGTTGATTTCTTTGCCATCGGCCTTACCTTTGAGCTTCGGCATAAGCTGCTGCATTACCTTGCCCTTATCGCCCATGCCTTTAGCGCCAACCGCCGCGATGACCTCCCGCGCCGCCGCGACAACTTCATCGTGGCCCAATTGTTCGGGCAGATAGCCCCGCAGCACCGCCATTTCCGCCTCTTCTTTCGCCACCAGGTCCGCCCGGTTCCCCTTCTTAAAAGCGTCGATGCTTTCCTGGTGCCTTTTGACCTCTCTGGAAACCACGCCGAGGATGTCGGCATCGGTAAGGGCGGACTGCTTGGCGATTTCGGCGTTATTTACCGAGGCTATCAGCATGCGGAGCGTATCGCGCCCGATGGTATTGCCGCTCCTCATTGCCTGCTTGAGGTCATCGGACAATTTTTTCTTAAGGTCGGCTGCCTGCTCCATCAGATGACCTCTCTATCTATATTATTTCTCTGCGAGCGTTTAAGCTAGCGGGGGCTTGCGCGCCGGAACATCCTGCCCGTCCGGGCGGAACCGCGTTTTTTAGCCGCCTTCTTCCGCTTGCGCTTGACGCTGGGTTTCTCGTAGTGTTCCCGGCGGCGTAACTCCGCCAGTATCCCGTCCTGTTGTACCTTCCGGTTGAACCGCTTCAGTAAGCTGTCAAAGTTTTCATCCTGACCAGCTACGACTTCAGCCAATGAGCATCACTCCCCTTCTAAACCAGTGTTAAATATATAAAACACACCTTTTCATTGTAGATGGCGGACAGATAACTGTCAAGGGTAATATCTTGAAAATAGCTTTCAAGCTTTTTTTGTTCTTTTTAGAATTTCCGCCGCCGCCACGACTCCGGAAGCCGATGCCTGCACCAGCCCACGGCTGACTCCCGTGCCGTCACCGACGGCGAACATATTTTTAACCTCGGTCTCCAGGCAGGCGCTGAGAAGCGGTCGGAAGGAGTAGAATTTGACCTCTATCCCGTATAGCAGCGTATCATCGGAGGCCACACCCGGCATCAGTTTGTCCATCGCCATCAGCATCTCTATCACTCCAGTAAGGTGCCGGAAAGGCAGCGCGAAACTCAAATCGCCCGGGGTGGCGCTCTCCAGAGTAGGCTTTACCTTACCCTGCTCGATACGCTCCGGAGTGGAGCGGCGGCCGCCCATCAGGTCCCCGAAGCGCTGCACCAGCACCCCTCCCCCCAATAAATTAGCGAGCTTGGCTAGGTATTTACCGTAGGCAATCGGCTCGTGGAAAGGCCTGGTGAAATCCGTGCTTACCAGCAGGGCGAAATTGGTATTATCGCTCTTCCGCCCGGCGTAGCTGTGCCCGTTGACCGTGACCACGGGGTCGCTGCCGCCCGTCGACTCCATGATGACTTCCCCGGCCGGGCACATGCAGAACGTCCGGATGCGGTCGTTAAAGCTCAACGACTGGTATTCCAGCTTGATTTCATAAAGCACATCGGTAAATTCCTTCATGACCTTATTCGGCACCTCTACCCGCACGCCGACATCGATGGGATTATTACGGATGGTCAGGTGCAGGCGGCCGGCCTCGCGGTATAACCAGTCGGCCCCCTCCCTGCCCGGCGCCAGGATAAGATACCGGCAGAGGAATTTTTCTCCGTCCTCCGTTTCCACGCCCTTCACCTCACGATTATCCAGCAGCACTTTCGCCGCCATGACGCCAAGCTTCAGCTCCAACCGGGGATGCAGGTAATCCTGCATCGCCTTGAGTACCTCATAGCAATTTTCTGTCCCCATGTGGCGCACCGGCATCGGAATCAGGCGCAGTCCTGCCTGGCTCGCCCGCCGGCTGATTTCGCTAACAAAGCCATCGCCACTGAAAAGCTTTTTCGATGCGCCGAATTTAAGATATAGTTCATCGACGTATTTTATCAAAGCAGCGGTCCGCTCTTCGCCGAGATATTCACTCAGGTGCCCCCCTACCTCAGAAGAAAGCACCAGCTTACCATCGCTGAAAGCGCCCGCCCCGCCCAGCCCACACACCAGATTGCAGGGCAAACATTCGACGCAGGAACCGCCGGTATCCCGCACCGGGCAGCGGCGCTGGCTCAGGTCCTTACCCTTCTCCATCAGGAGAACGCTCAGACCATTCCTCTGAGTCAGTTCCAGAGCTGCGAAGATCCCGGCCGGACCTCCCCCGATAATGATGACATCGTATTTCTTCGTCATGTTCACCACCATTTCAAAAAACCCCTGACCACATGAAAAAGCCGAGATAGACCATCGTACCGCGAGTCCCTCAGCTTTTAAGCAACGTTATTAGCTTGTAATGCAGCCATAATTATATCCTCAGCCCGCCTCTCCGTCAAGGAATTAGCCATTTGGAGTAATAAAATGCTAAAATATGGACAGAATGGTTGGAAAAGGTAGTTGAAAGGATTGACATTTGCCATTTGGCAAAATATAATGGTGCCATGAGTTATTCCAATAATGATTTAGGAAAAATACTCAAGCAGCAGCGCATCACCGTCCCGCTGACTTTACAGGAACTCGCGGCGGAATCGGGCGTATCTTCATCCCACCTGGGGCGCATCGAGAGGAGCGAGCGCTTTCCGTCGGCACGCATTCTGCGGAAAATCGCCAAGCCTCTCGGCTTCGACGAAGACGAACTTTTCACCCTGGCTGGCTTTCTTTCGCCCCAGGCACCCGGCGTGGCTGAAGAAGGCGCGCGTTACAACAGCCGGCAACTTGACCCTTACGTCGCCAGGATGCTGGCTGAAGAACCACCCGAGGTGCAGCGCTCTGTTATCGGTATCCTCAGCCTGCTGAAAACCATCGCCAAGAGTATTTCTAAATAAAAACTGTCGGGTCCGCCTCAATATCATCTCAAGACGACGGATTATACTGCCCCGTGCTGATTATTTCCGGCGGGTGAAAAAACTTGCCATACCTTAAATAAAAGTGCTACATTAATGATAATCATTGGCAGGAACGCCCGTACAGGATGTATAGGTCTTATGGAAACCAAGGAAGAAGAATGGTTGAGATTTGTTGACACCCTCAGCCATGAGCTTAAAACTCCCCTGACATCGATTATCGCCGCGGCCGGGCTACTGGCCGAGGAACTCGAAACCAGCGACCAGTCCCACCAGAAGTTGATTCAGACCATCATCCACAACGCCAACACTCTGGAGACAAGACTGGCCGAACTACTGGATATCGTCAAGACCGGCAGCGGTAAACTCCAGCTTCAGGTGGAGCCCGTAGACATAAAGTCACTGGTGCTGGGGACATGCCAGCAAATGAGCCCCATGCTCCGCGGCAAGCGACAAAAACTGAATACCGACCTCCCCGATTCCGTCCCCATCATTCACGGCGACGGACAGCGGCTGGAGCAGGTGCTGCTTAACCTGATGACCAACGCCGCCAAGTTTACCCCGGAGGGGGGCAATATCCTGGTAAGAGTACGCCAGAACGATTCCGGCCTCGTCATTGACGTGCAGGACAACGGCATCGGCATCGCCAGGGAAGAGCAATCCAGGTTGTTCAAGCCGTATAGTCGCCTGAACTCGGATAGACAGCACCATCCGGGCCTGGGACTGGGTTTGGCCCTGGCCAAGCAGGTAGTGGAATTGCACGGCGGTAAAATCTGGGTCGAAAGCGCACCGGGCAAGGGCAGCACGTTCTCGTTTTCTCTGCCGAGACACCCGACCAAACGGACTGCGTAATCACAAAGGAGAAATATGAAGGTTCTGGTTATCGAGGACGACCCGGGTATTATCGAGGTTGTTTCTCTTTGTTTTCAATTACGCTGGAGCGGCACTAACGTGATATCCGCCGCCAACGGCCGTGACGGCATCGCGCTTGTGGAGACTGAAAGCCCTGACGTCGTTATTCTCGATATCGGCCTGCCGGACATAGACGGCTACCAGGTGCTGAAGGAGATACGCCGCTTCTCCGATGTCCCGGTGCTCATGTTGACCGTACGCGGCGAGGATACCGACGTTGCCAAGGGGCTGGAACTGGGCGCCGACGACTATATTACCAAGCCCTTCAGCCATATCGAGTTGATTGCCCGTGTGCAGGCGGTCCTGCGCCGCACCCAGGGACTGGCCGTCGCCGCCGAAGAGCGTCCTTTCACCAGCGGCAAACTATCGGTAGATTTCAGCCGGAACGAGGTAATGCTGGCCGGCCATCCGGTAAAGCTTACCTCCACTGAAAGAAAATTGCTTTACTATTTAATCAGGAACGAGGGGCGCATACTCTCCCACGAAAGCCTGCTCGCCAAAGTCTGGGGGGATACCTACGTTGACGCCCGGGACCTGCTGCGGGTGCACATCCAGCACCTCCGGCAGAAACTGGAAGATAATGCCGAGTCGCCCAACATCATTGTTACCGAGCACGGCATCGGCTATAAATTCATCCGTCCCGCCGGCAATTAATCCTAGTCGCGTCAGGTGTATTATTTAATCCTCAACTATATTGTTTTATAATATCTATTCTTTATCAGAAGTTTACGACATTTTTATGAAAATTTAACTATCGTTAGACGTATCTTTATGTCTCTATGTTAAATTGAAAAAGGTAGTATAATAAGGATTAACAAAGAGACAAAAGATGGAAAAGGTTAAAGTATTTCTTTCCGACTCCCAGGTTTTCTTCCGGGAAGGGATTCACTTCATTCTTTCCGGCGAGGAAGACTTTGAGGTTACCGGCGAGACCACCAGTAACGAAGAGGCGCTGACCCTCATCGAAGCCAACCCGCCTAATATCGCCGTACTGAGTCTGCAGGATAAAAAGTCCCCCGGCCTGGATATCGCCCGGCGCATCAAGCGGAGTCAACCTTCGGTAGCCGTCATCCTGACCATAGACAAAAAGGAGGACGAGATACTCTTCGAGGCGATGAAAAGCGGCGCCAGCACCTGCCTGTCCAGAGACTCCGACGCCGACCAACTCCTCGATATTATCAGGGTGGTTTCTCAGGGCAGCCTTCCCATCGTGGAAGAACTGATGACGCCGGGGCTGGCGGCTATGGCTCTGGCAGAATTTGAAGACCTGAACGCTTTGAATAAGCACGTTGAAAACCTGCTGGCTCACCTGACCCAGAAAGAAACCCAGGTCCTCAGCAGCCTGGCGGCCGGCAGCAGCCTCGAGCAGGTTGCCGCTAAACTGGCTATCGATGAAGATACTATCCGGCATCACCTGAGGCAGGTATTGAATAAACTCGTCGCCAATGACCAGGACCAGACGGTAATTGAGGCCGCGCAGCGCAGCCTGCCGGCCATAATACGCACCCCTCTGAAAAAAGACGGCAAACCCATAGAATATGTCACCAGGGCGGAGTTCAACGAGTTTAAAGAGAACTTGATGGAACGCTTGAAATCATTGCTCGGCTAACTGATTTGAAAAAACCTTCGCTGCTATGCAAACAGATGTAACGCCACCGGAAAAGTCCGTGCCGACCCTCGAAAAACCGAAATGGGAAAGGGTGCTTCCTTCCTATAAAGCTTTACACCAGATGAAACCGGCACAGCCGGCACCTGTAGACGAAAAACGCGTCCCCGAGGCCAAAAAAGCGACATCCGGGGATATCAGTCTCGCCGAGGCAATGTTGCTACCGTATTACTGGTCTCTGTATAAACTGGAAAAAGAGAAATCGGCGCCCGGAGTTGTAAAACCGGCCTACGAACCTCAAAAAACGACGGTCGAGGCAAAAAAAGCCGTCGAGGCGGTGATGTTCCCGTTCTACCGGACTCTAAGCCGGGAGGAGCCGGAGAGGCCTTTATCAACAGTCGAAAAAACGATTAGTGGAAAGGAGTTGCCGCCACCCGGATCCCACCCTCCAGGTTGCGCCCGCCAACGTCACCCGCTGAAACCTTTTTAAAATTACTGTAGTGTAATAACCTCCGTTAAGTGTAGACCGCCACCACCACCGCTTCCTTGGGACTGTGCTCATCGAAGAATAACACCGCTACCCGGCGCCCGGTGACCATTTCTACGGCCGGCAGGTTCCTGGCTACCGCTACGTCTTCCAGGTAGACTTTATAGCTGCTGGCAAGTCGCACCGTAGCCGTATAATTACCGGAATTAAAGCTTCTCAGTTCCGCTTTCTTGAGTTTCATGGCTGATTTCCCCCATCCAGATTTTCTAAACAGCTCCGAGTTGCAGGCGCTGGCGGTATTCCCCCCGCCGCGGGTAATACCCCAGGACGATGCCGAGCACCCTCTTCTTCTCCGCGTCCAGTCCGGCCCGCGCGTCCGTCACCGCGATGACATCGTAGAGCTGCTGCCCGCAGTTCACGGGTATAATAATACTGCCGCCTTCTGCTTCTATTTCCGCTTCCCTCAGATGGGCCTGCCCGCGCTGCTGGGCTTCGGCAACAGTATTTATGTCTCTATCCTCGACCTGCCGCAGACGGTCATATATTCGGTCTATCTCGTCCCAGGCGAAACTATCGGCCAGTATCATGCCGGTATCGTACCCTTCCACCTGCACACGGTTCGTCTTCATGCCTGCCCGTCGGTAATTTCCCTCGAATATCGGGTGCACGTCCCCGTAGCTGTAGACCGGGCTATCCGACGCCGACGGATTAACGAGATAAGCCTTATTACCTTCTATATATATTACGTCCGGGACGAAAGACAGCAGCTTTAGTATTACCTCCCGTCCGTTATCCTCCGGGTTCACGGTGAAGTCCGGGTAAAAACCGGTTATCACCGCCGATTGCGATTTTACCTCCAGTTTCAGTCCTGCCCTGGCGAGTATGAAGCTGATTATCCCCAAAACATTCGTATCGTCGGTCGTCTTGTTCCAGCGGAACTGGTGCCTGGCTTTCCACTCGACCAGCGCCGCCCACCCATCCACCGCCCGCAGGACCAGGCTGGCTTTACCACTGGCGCTGGTGTTCTCATAAGATTCCAGGCAATAACTTAAACCCGCGCTCGACTCAATACCGGCGGCAGTCACATAGCCCGGACTGAACTCCAACTGGCCACCGATATCCAGGACAGCCAGGGAGTCCTGCCCCGGCGCGGCGTATCTACCGTCGTCGTTCCTCAACTCCGCGATCAGACTTCCATCAGTTTCACCTGTCTCCTGCCGGGCGCTGATAACGTCCGCCGTCAGGTCGAGGCTCTGTACCGCCAGCGGGGCTCTCCACACGCCGGCGGGACTTGAAAGCCAGCCGTAATTGCCATCGTGCGCCATCGCCAGACCGTATTCCGATGATAAATTAAAAGGCGCCGGCTCCCGCCATAGACCGTCCGCGTAACTAGTGCCGGGGATGGCATGCGACCGGAAAGGCCGATTATAGGCCTCGCTGCCGGTATACTTTTCGATATAAAAACAGTGGTAGACATCCGTCCTGTCCAGGAACGGCTGGCGGTACTCGAAATTCCCGCCCGACGGCGCCGCGGCTATCTCCTTCAGCGCTGACCAATTTCCGGCGGGGACGGCGCCGCCGTCTCCGTAGACCAGACTCCATAACTTAAAATTCCCGGAACTATCTTTACCCGCGACCATAAGGTTCCAGTCGCCGTCATAAATACAGGACACTCCTGACAGGTTGCCGGTGGTCTTGTCCCAGGCTGCCTTGGACTGCCACTGTCCGCTGACGTATTTTTTAACGTAAAGAGTGCTCTGGTCGGCGAAGAAAATAGCCAAGTCGCCGCCGGGCTTGTAAGCCGCCGCCAGTCCGTAAATAGCGGTCGTCGGCGAGTAATCGATAATCTGGGGACTGCTCCAGCTGGCGCCGTAGTCCGTGCTCTTAATACGGCTGACTTCACGGCTGGTGTTTATCCAGAATATGGATACTTCGGTCCCCAGTGAAGCCGCGGCCACCACTACGGCGTTGTACTGGCTGGTATATGTCCACTGGCTGAAATCGCTCCCCGGGCCGGGGGAAGTCACCCGCTGGCGATAAAGTTTCCGAGAGTCGGCGGGCAGCGTTATCCTGACCCTGATACAGGAGCCATCGGCCGGCATGGTCAGCGCATGGTAATAATCGGGTTCGGAACCGGTGTAAAGCCTAGCCCAGTCCTGCCTGACGACGCCGGCAATCTTGTTGACGGCTGCAATTTTGACATAGGGCACCGCTGCTGCCTGCTTCTGGGCGTCCAATAACGTTGAGGTAAGTTCGCGCATTTCTCACTCCGTTGCCGCGTCAATTACGCACCATAGTCGGCCGACCTGTTGACAATGGGATGATAGGGCTGGTAGAGTGAGCTGACTCTTACCCGGTTTTTCCGTCCCAGTCTTTTTAATTCTTGCCGGAAAAACTTCAGCTTCTGGTTGCCCCACTCGAGGTACTCTTTGGGTGTCAGCGTCCCCCCAATGTTGACCCGGTTAACGGCATAGACCGCCCACTCTACGGCGGCGTAGCCGCAAGCCCCCGCCGCGACGATATCTTCGTATTTGGTCGGTATGGTCGAACCGTTAGCGTCGAGGGTATGCAGCGTGCCGTAATAGATATAGCAGTTGGAGCCGTCCAGCTCGCTGCCGCTGATGATGGTCAGGGTATCGCCCCAGACCGTGAACTGCTGGTAGTCCGGCGGGAACGATAATAGCGGGTACTCAACAGCCTCCACCATAACCCTACCCGTGAGGGTCGAGATATCGACCTCCCTCGAATCGGTGGCGGTGGGCAGGGTAGCCCTGGCCGGTAAAGGTACTTCCTCTGAAAACTCCCTCACCGCCCGGTTGATGTGCCTCGTCAGCTCGTCGTCCGTCCACCGGTAATTCTCACTGTCCTGGTCGCGCAAATCTTTCCTGACCAGTGTTATCATCTCCGATAAATTCATAAACTCACCCCCTTGGAAGGTATTCTTACCTGACCCTGGCGCCCCGGCAACTTCATGTCCGATGCGGCTCTGGAGGTCCCTATCAGGGCTTTCAGGGAGTCATTACCGATGCCCCCGTCGCTGCCGAGGATATTTTTCAGCCCGGCTAGCCAGCCGGTATCAACGCCCGTCCCGGTCTCTCCAGAAGCCAAACTGGCGACGAGAGCGGCTATATCGATGCCCGATCCCGTTTCCGCCGATAGTCTGGCCACGGCGGACGTTAGCGTGCTCTGTTCGACACCACTGCCCGTCTCCGCAGCCAGGACCGCCACTAATAAGGCTGTTAACGCGTCGGCGCCTCCCCCATTATCTTTTGTATCCAGGCCTCTGCTTTTAGTGCTCTCGTTGCCGCTGGCGGTATCACCCCTTGCTATCGCCGCCAGCAAAGAAGAGCCGTCGGTCCCGGCGCCCGTTTCCGCCGAAGTCTTGGCTGTCGCCCCGCCCGCAGTGTATTCGATATGCAGCTTTGCACCATAAGTATGGTCTGAAAAGTCCCATGTTCTAGACCTTCTATAGTTACCTCCAGAAGGGGTAGAACCATCATCCTTGTGCATTACTTGAATAGCTTGATTGCTCAACCCATAAGCATTGATAAGTTCCTGCATCACCGAAACAAGTGAAGGTGAATTATACCAGCCATCTGCTCCAGGGTCGCCATCCCAATCAACACCAGCCGTTGTTAGTGTCCGTGAAAGATAATCGGCATAGCTGGTGACCGCATTGGGATTTTGTGCCTTTTCAAAGTATATTTTAGTTAATGGATTACCTAATGATTCCCATTCACGTAGTTGGAGATAGCACACGTTTATCGTAGAACTTTGAGGAATTGTAATGCTCGTAAGACGGTAAAAACTATGGGCATAGTAATCATCCCAACCTGCTACGCTGTACTCATTCGTATTGTTAAACCAAGGCAAATCGATTACGCTACCATCATCCGCACTAGCACCGACCTGTACGTCAATCGTGGTGTTCTTGAGCAATATCGGGAAGGGCAGGTTGCCGAAGTCAAAGCCAAGCTCAAGCTGACCATTTTTATAATCCCAGTCCAGCCATTTCTCCTGAGACTCGCTGAACAGAGCTTCAAGATTGGTTGCCATAAGCCTTGGTCTGGGTATGCCGATACCAGAGTGAGACTGTAGCAGTTGTTCAATATCGAGTCCTGCTATCTCGGCATCGAGCAATATTCTTGGCGAGTCTTTGCCGAATACAGCCGATGGCGGGGCTTTGGTAAAGAGTATTTCAAAGTGCATCCCCGTATTACTGAAGATAATGCGTATCTCCCCCCATTCCGCAGGCATCGTTATCTGGTTCGGCAGAATGCTGCCATCCACTTTATCAGGAAGGGATATAACATTTTTACTCAAACCGTAAAATAATGCCGGCGTTGGCAGGCGCAGATACTTGCTCCGCTCGTTTCTATCGGGGCAGAACAGGCGGGTGCCGTCGTCCTTTATCTCGGCATAATAGGGAGCCCCTTCGATATGCCAGCCATCTGCATCTCGCACTAGGCGGGGCTTGATGTCCTGCCACTGTCCCTCTGGCTCCCTCATCTGTACCGCCCCGATAAAGGCATCCAGGGAGTATTTGTCCCCACCGGATGACTTACCCAGGTATTTGGTTTTGGAGTTCTTTAGCTCTATCATGGCTTTTGATTACTTTCGCATTTTTTAGCTTAAAGTGATGTTGACCTCTAAGGTCCAGGTGCCGCTGGCTTTCGTTCCCAGGGACTCCACCTTGCGGTTAAGGCACTTCCCGCTGGTGGCCTGCTTGACCACCCATTCGTTCCAGGTATAGTTGGCTTCGCTATCGCCGAAGCTGGCTTTAAACGTGGCTTTCTGGCTGGTGGAGGTGGGATAGCCGGACTCCATGCCTTTGTAGGTCTTGTTGGTGGCCGCCTGCAGGTCCGTCTGGGAGGCGTTGGCCGCCGTGCTGCTGTCGCCGACGCCGATCTGGGCGCTGGCATTATTAAAGTGATTGGCCGAGTCACCGACCATCAGGTCCCACATCTCGTCGATGCCGCTATTGAGCAGGAGGTTCCCTTCCCCCTCGATAACCTCATAAGGTTTAAAAAGCCGGTGAAACTCTCGTTCGCCGCCCCGGTACGATTCTATGTCCTCCCGGTATTTACTGAGTCGGAACCGGCATAGCCATCTGGCTGATTCTTTTCTTTCCATTTCTTCCTCCTTGATGGGGGCCCCGATGGTATCGAGACCCCCTTAATCTTATCTAGTCAGTTTTAGTCCTGGTTTTTAGTCCTGGACGCCGATAAGCGCCGCCGCCTTGATGGAGCTGAACAGCGCCAGCGAGACGTACCACTTTACCCTGGTCCGGGAGGCGTCCTTGCTTTCCAGCGAGCCTATCGGCTCTGCCTGGAGATAGCCGGGGCTGGTCAGCCCGCACAATGCCCCCTCCCCCAGCTGTACCGCGTATATCGTTGAGTTGGTGCCGCCGGTGGTGGCCGTCTCGACGCTGCCGCTGAGGACATGCGTGTCGAGTATCCAGTCGTTGACACCGATGGGCACGCCGTCCCAGAGTTGCATGAAGTTGCCCCATTTGTCCTGCTCGGTCTGGATCATACCGCCGGCCGTCCTGACGAGTGCATTGATTTTACGCCGCGAGCGACGACTCATCAGGAGCATTTCGGGCTTGCCGCCCTTAACGGCGTCGATGAGCTCGTCGAGCTTGGCGAGCGTCAACGTGGCGCCGGTCGCCCCCATGGCGATTACCTGGGGCCCCGCCGCGCCGGTATTGATGATTTTCTTGAGCCCGTCGAACTGCTTGGCGTTGACTGAGCTGTCGCCGTAGATGAACACGTCCTCGAATTTCTGCTGGAGCGCCTTGGCTTTCAACTCGACGACGGCCGCTTCCAGGTCCTGGATGTTATTGCGTGTCGCCTTGAGAAAGTTGTCCACGTCGGCGTCGCCGCCCATGATTTTCAAGTTGGCGGTTACCTGCGTGAAGGTCGGCGTCGATTCCGCCCAGGTATCGCCCACATCGTAGAAATCGATACTGGGCAGGGTGTTTTCCCGATTATAGGTCAGTCCGTTTCCTACGATTTCGATGAAGGGGAGCTTCTGGAGCACCGGCGACTCTTTGACGATAGTCTCCACCACGCCCTGCATCAGTAAATCGTTGGAAAGCTTGGATGCTTCCGCTAATGTTAAAGCCATTTCTTTTTCCTCCTGTTATTTGTTTTTTGTTTTTTAATATTTTATTTTTTCAGATTTGATTTTTGATAGTTGTTTTTCAAGTTATGTCAACTACCCTTTTACCTCAACCCCTGCTGGATTTTCTCCCGCGCGGATAGCCCCGATAGGTCCGGAGAAGTCCTCTGCGGAGCGCCGGCCGGTATCCTTGTTTTGGCCGCTTCCGCTTCCATTTCCTGCCGGACTTTCTCCATAATGGCGCGGGCGTTCTTTACCGACTCTTTTACTGCCTCGATGGTATCACCGGTGATCAGTTCTGCCGGCAGACCGGGGTTTGCCTGGACCATCACCTCTTTATAAGCAGCCACCGCCTGGGCTATCGTCTTGCCCATTTCGTCCAGTTTCTGCTTTAGCTCGTCGAGTTCTTTTTTCAGGGCGGTTATCTCACTCTCTTTCGCCGTAATTTCCTGTTCGAGCTTTATTATCGTGGCGTCCCGCGACTTCAGTTCATCGGCAAAAGCTTGTTTCTCACGCTGGAGGTTATCGTTCTCTTCGCCTTTGCCATCGACCTTTTCGTTCTTTTCATTTTCTTTTTCCGTATCCATCTTCCCTCCTGATTACTCCTCAATGCCTTCCGTCCGGGATAGCAAAGCACTCTCTCTCGCTCCACCCCTGGCCGATTTCGCATTAAGCTCTTTGTTCATCTTGAGAATGGACTCCCTTTCTTCCAGCCACCGCTTGAACTCGAATTCGGGGTCGCGCACGCCCACCTCATTCATGGCGGTCCGCCGCGAGTGTATCCCCGTCTGTACCATGACCTGTTCGCTGTTGACTTTCCTCTCTACGTCTTTGGGAAGCACCTGTCCCCAGATGACGCGCAGTCGACTCCCCACCGCAGGCCCGAAGTCCTCACCCTGGTACTTTTCTAGAAGCCGGAGGATCATCTCGTTGCGCCGGTTATAAGCGGCCGTGCGGATAATCCTCTTGCGCCTGACCTTCTGGAGCAGCGGTTGCAGGTCAATTTCCAAAGCCACGCCGGAAAGGTCCCTTTCCGTGCCGCCGAAGGCCGACCGCGGCGATTCGGACAGGTCGTGCAGAGCGCGGTAAATCAAATTAATGTAATCGATGTGTAAATTAACGCCGCCGCCCTGCAACAGGTCAAGCAGGTACGCTTTGGCGTCCTCCGGGATATTCCAGACCGCCCCCGGCCGGATGGCGATATCCTCGGACTCTTCTATATTCTCCAGCACGGCGATGGGATTACCGGAAAGCTCCAGTATACGGGAAAGCTGGCTCATCGCCCGATTGAGCTCCCGCTGCGACTCCATTATCTGCGGTAAATCGGAGACCCCCCAGAACTTTTTGGGTTCGCGCAGGTTGGGGAACATGACGAAAGGTATAAAGCCGTAGGGATTGGGCTTGCTTTCCATTAATGCGTTATCCAGATATAGCTCGAAATCCCGTTCCGTCCAGAGTTCTACCACCGTGGCTGTCTTGTTTTTAGGTTTTACCCCGTAGGTAAGCTCGACCTCTTCCGCGTCGAGCCGGTACTTTGACGCGATACGCCATACCCTGGCAATATCGTCACCGGAACTCCAGGCGTAGATGCCCTGTATATCCGGGGCGGTCACCCTCACCCTTCTCTCACCGGCATCCCAGATAACCTTGTAACAGGCATCGCCCAGTACCGCCGCGTCGATTTCCGTTTCCAGGTCGAGCTGTTCCATCTGGTTTTCAGCGTATACCTTATAAAGGGCGCCTTCGGCCTTCCTGGCGCCGGCTTTCGCTTCATCGGTATCATTAACAGGCTCGATATCGAAATTAATACCGGCCATTAAATAAGAAGTGATTTTCTCCACGAATACCCGCGCGTAGTTAAAAATAAGTCGCCTTTCCCCCCTTCTCTCCCGGCCTTC
This sequence comes from uncultured Dehalococcoidaceae bacterium, assembly GCA_964514525.1. GTDB lineage: Bacteria > Chloroflexota > Dehalococcoidia > Dehalococcoidales > RBG-16-60-22 > JBFYTX01. Next base: position 1,662 of record CAZEUJ010000021.1, on the reverse strand, counting down.
CCACTGGCGGCCGTTATAAAAGTCGAGAAGCTCTTGATAGCCCCTGATTCTCTCCAGATCCATCCTGTTCAGCTGTGCTACGACCGTTTCATTCATTTTTTACGACTCCCTTATCTCTGCCTGATTACTTACTACTAATTACCTCTTTCAGCGCCCTCTGTATCGTCCTCTGGCTTACCCCAAAAAGCAGGGCCAGTTCATTGACTTTCCAGCCGCCCGTAAAAAGCCTTTTTATTTCCTTGTTGCGCAGGTCTTTCAGCCACCGCTGCCTTCCCCTCGGCTCATCGTAAAGGCATTGCGGGAAAGGGCAGGCCAGACAGGACTGCGCATACTCGCATCCTTCGTCACGGTAGTGGCAAAATTCCGGCGGTAAATCCTTGGCATCCTGTCGGCCTGTCTCCTCACTCATTTCCGGGTCAGCACCGCCAATCTCACGTGTCAACAAATCCATAGCGCACCTCTAAAACACCAAACAGGCAAATATTAGTACATATGTTCTATATTGTCAATCGAATTTTGTCTATATCTTAGTACCAATCACTTGACATTTATGCCTGAAAATATTAAGATTGTTTCGATAAAGCAATATTTATTTATTGCTCTTTAAAAATATGTCGGTCTGGGATAATTATCTTACGGTAACCGAGGCGAGCCGCCGTCTTAAAGTCCACCCGGAGACGGTAAAAAGGCTTTGCCGCCAGGGGGATATACCGGCCAATAAGATCCACAACACCTGGCTCATCAACCGGGACACGCTGGATAACTTCGCCGGTACCTATAATCCCGGCCGAGGTGCCCGTAAAAGACTGATAAAGTGAAAGGAGAAAAAGGGCGGTTCCTAACTTTTCCCTATTTACGACGTTAATGTTTGTGTAACATTCGCATTTAATAATAAACCCGAATCCGTCCCCGGGAAAATGGAACTCTATATCAGGAGGCCCCGATGAAACACTTAATGATTTTAAGAATTTTAAGCACAGCAGTTGTCCTGTCTCTTCTTGCTCTGGCCATCCCGGTCGTGCCAGCCCTGGCGGTTAACGATCTTTCCCTATCACCTACTTCAGGTAAAAGCGGTGATACTATTTATGTCACCGGGCAAAACTATACAGGTTTTGTGCCGGCTGGAGATTTTGAGTATTATGCCCTTGTTTACTTCGCCAAAGATAATGTGTCCGTAAATATATCTTTTGCTACTAATGTACATACCTACAGTGCGGTTGAATCATATATCCCGATTGATGGGACAGGAGTTTTTGAGTCGACGTTTGTTGTTCCTACTGTGCTTACTGATGGCACTATTGATGAAAATGTAATCAATGGCACCTATTATGTCTACGTAACTATTGTTAAATATAATACCGTTACTTTGGTTGAAACTCCTTTAGGTGTCATCAGAGGCAAGGCAGCCTTCACCGTAACTGCCGGCGGCATTCTTGACCCTCTCTCGCCTGCCTCCGGGCCGGCAGGCACCGTAGTGACGGTTAGCGGTTCCAGCTTCACCGCCAGTACCGCTATTGTTTTTAAAATTGATACGACGACGCTTACAGTCACTTCGGGGGATACCTCGACCCGCAGCAGCGGTATCTTTATCAGTACAATTACTATCCCCGCCGGCACCACCGCTGGCACACATTCGATATCGGTCACCGTCAGCAGTATCAC
>CAZEUJ010000020.1:0-20658 GCA_964514525.1 uncultured Dehalococcoidaceae bacterium | reverse complement strand
CGACGATGCTGGGGCCCTTGACGCCCGTCGCGCCGGAGTCCTTGAGCTTTTCCACACCCACCGCCAGGGCGATATCGCAGACGCCGGCGGCCACGGCATAGCTGGCGGCTCTTAAAGCTTCTGTACCCGTGGCGCACATGTTTTCCACGCGCGTCATGGGGATATACTGCAGCTGCAAGGGGGACAGGGTAATGGCGGAGAGGCCGGAAAATACCGTGCCTATCCAGGCCGCCTGGATGTCTTTGGGTCCTATTCCCGCGTCCTCAAAAGCCTCGTAGGCGGCTTCGACGACGAGGTCTTCCACCCCTTTATCCCAGCGCTCCCCGAACTTGGTGCAGCCCATGCCCACGATGGCGACTTTATCTTTAATGCTTTCCATATATGAGCCTCCTGTTAGCGTCATCCTGAGCGTAGCGAAGGATATCGGAGTGGGGCAAGGCTTCCGCCTCTCCCCGAGATTCTTCAGTCGCGGAGTTTACACTGAGCATCGCGAATGTGCTCCCTCAGAATGACAAGAAAATACTTTTATTCAACCGGCTTCGCCTTCCAGAAATAGTTGTGGATGCCCCGGCTGGTAAACATCTTCCGGAAGGTCATTTCCACCATCATGCCCACCCTTACTTTTTCGATATTGCAGTCGGTCAGCTCGACTATCATCCGGCCGCCGCCATCGAAATCGATAACGCCGTTAACGCCAGGCGGATTAAGGGTGGGTTGGAGGTGGTCGATGGTATAGCTGAAAAGCGTGGCTTTCTTATCGGAAAACTTATATGGCTCGAACTCATCTTTCGCCTGGCAGTTAACGCACACGCGGGGCGTCTGGCCGATTTGCGATATCTGCGGGGCACCGCACTTTTTACATTTCGCCCCGTACAGGGCGGCAATCGCCCGGCGTTCCCGCCAGCGACTCTGTAGAGAAATAGCCGAGCGTTCCGGCAGCGTGGATGCCTCCACCGGCACGAGGTTTTTCCACGTCAGGTACTGACCATAGCTGATGACAGTTTTCCCCGGTAGCTGCGGAGATATCACGGGTTTTTTCTGGAAATTCTTAATTTCATCGGTGACGCGGAGGATAAAAGCATCGGCGCCGTCACCATAGTTGACCAATAGAATACGGTCGTCCGCTTTAGCCTTCTCCAGAGCCGCCGCCAGCATCAGGAAAGCCGCCGCCGTGCCCGTATTGCCGATATCGTTGTAAAGCGGGTCCTGCACCTGCGTTTTCTCCAGCTTAAGCCTCCTCGCCAGGGCGGCGTGCTGGCGGGCATCCGAAGCGTAATAGACAAATATGGTGATATCACTCATATTGAGCTCGTATTTTTTCATTAAGCCAGTAATTGCCGACTGCATGGTGGGAAGATAGCCGACCTCATCGATAAAGCGGCCTTCGGCGGAGCGGGGGAACCTGTCCTCATCGGTGCGCCAGATGTCGGTAAAATCGTTAAATATTGAGTAGCTGCCTTCAAGCTCGGCAATGACCTTATCCGAGCCTATCGTCAAAGCCGCCGCGCCGTCGCCCAGCGTCTGCTCTAACGTCCCTTTGGCCGCTCCCTGGCGGCTATCCGCCGCTACCACCATCACGTGTCTAGAAGGGTCGGCGTTAACGGCGTCCATGGCCGACTTTAAAGCAGCGGCGGCCGCCCGCAGCGAATCGGTAAAGTCGGCGGTATGGCACTCTTCCGGAAGGTCGGCCACGCTGGCCACGATTGCCGCTGACAGCTTTTCTTTATAAGGGGCGGTGGTCGTCGCCAGGGACAGACCGTTTACCCCGGCGCCGCCGCTATTCAGGCAATCCAGGACCGCCGCCACCGCCATGGTGACGGTATCCTCGTCATAACCGGCCACGGCTTTAGACCCACCGGCGCTCCGGCTCCCCCACATCCGGGCTATTTCATCCCGGTTCAGACGGTATACAGGAACGTAAGCTCCTACCGATGTTATACCAACCATCTTTCCATTTCCTTTCCAGAAAGATAATAGTAACGAACGATCTGAAAAAATCAGCTGGAAGAGTAAAGCGCCACAATTATCTTATTCCGCAGGGTTATCAGTGTCAAATTGGGGGAATAAAAAAAGAGGGGCGAAACCCCTCTTTTTATATCGCTACATAAACCGCTCGAAGCGCTCTTTTTTTGCTTTACAAATGGGACAGACCTCGGGCGGGCCGTCCCGCGCACATAAATAGCCGCAAACCTTGCAGCGCCAGACCGGCAAAGGCAGCGAGGCAAGAGACGCAGCCGGCTTCGCCGATTTCATCTGCATCCTCTTATCGCGGGGTGGTCGCCTCTCCGGTATGGAGCCTATCTTTACCTTACCCTCCACCACCCCCTGAGAAACGTACAGACTGCAATAGCAGGCATTATAGTCGTCCAGGTCGGGGTCACGGTAGTCGCAGGGGCAAATGATATCCAGGTCTTCTTCTTTATTGCCGGAGGCCAGGCGGCAGGGGCAGGAGGGGTAGCTATAGCGCTTTTCATTAACCAGCAGACCGTTGATAAGCTCGCGGGTCATGACTTTATCCGGATTGAGATGATAGCCGCCGGACTCGGCTTCAGCGTTCAACTTTTCGTAAAGTCGGTCGATTTCCTCTAACGTAACTGCCTGGTCGATTTTCATCCCAGCTCCTTGCGGATTTCGTCCTCTTTAAAGCCGACGATGCACCGGCTATTATCGATAACCAGGGTCGGAAAATTACAGTCGGGATTGAACTTCTGTATTTCGCCAATGGCCGCGGTCTGTTCGCTCCCTCTTAAAAGGTCTACATCCGTATAGTCGTATTCGACGCCCAGCTCGTTGAGAAGCGCTTTGGTGTTTTTACACCACCCGCAGGTACTCAGTGCCCAAAGCATTACTTTTCCCTTTTTCTTCCCGGCGACGTGCGTAACGTTCATCAGTTCGACCCTCCTTTACCCTAAACAATTCGTCTTAATTTTATCTTATGCAAATAACGATGAGGTAGGACTAAAGTCTCCATCAAGCTCTTGATTTTGACTTAAAGATAGTATATTATATATACTATATAGTTTATAAACTGTATATTATGTATACCAACTGGACTTAAGTAAGTCAGGAGGGATATAGCTATGCGTGGTGAAATACTCGAAAAAGTCGCCGCGGACTTGCTTTCGGTGCCGCCGCTGGTGTTCCGACTGATCCGCCGTAAGCTGGTAATGACGACCCTGGCGGACACGGACGTGGATATTAAGCTGCTACACTTCGAGATTATGAAGGTGCTGAAAGAAGAAGGAACGCAGCACCCCGCTAAAATCGGCGAGAAGCTACTGGTCGCTAAAGCCCAGATGACCCACCTTATCGATAAACTGGTGGACCTGGGGTTTGTAAAAAGGGAAATGGAACCCAGCGACCGGCGTACCCTCAACATTACGCTGACCGAAAAAGGGAACAGTGTGATGGACGAACAGGACAACCTCGTCATCAACGCAGTGACGGAAAATATGTCCACCCTGACCGACGCCGAGCTGGAAGCTTTATCGCATTCTCTGAGGACCCTGCGCGATATTCTATTTAAGTTGCAGTAACTCAAACCGCACATCTCGACCGGAAAGCGTGAGATAAACAGATGCGAAAAAGACCGGATGCGCAAGAACAGACCCAGATTCATAACGTGCTCGATACCGACCGCGTGGGATGGCTGTTGGTCAAGCTGGCGACGCCGGCGTTCTTCGGGATGTTCGTGCAGACGCTGTATAACGTGGTGGATACTATATTCATCGGGCATTTTGTCGGCCCGATGGCTATCGCCGGTCTTTCCATCGTCTTTCCACTACAGATGCTGGCGATGGGTATCGGGATGATGGTGGGGATGGGAGGGGCATCGCTGATTTCCAGATTCATCGGTGCCAGGAACACCTCCGGAGCCGAACGCACTATCGGCAACGGCATTAGTATCGCCGTTATCTTGTCCATTATCGTGACCGCTGTGGTGTTACCACTGACTGACTTCTGGCTGAAGCTTATCGGTGCCTCGGATGCCGTTCTGCCATATGCCAGTAACTACCTTATCGTTATCATCGCCGGTACCGTGTTCAATGTCTCTGCCATGATGCTCGTCAACTTCGTACGTGCCGAGGGCAACGCCAGAGTCCCCATGATTGCCCTGATTCTGGGGGCCGTTCTCAATACTATACTGGATGCAATTTTCATCATACCTATGAAAATGGGGGTGACCGGAGCGGCCGTTGCTACAGTAATATCACAGATTGCCACTATGATATACATCCTGCAGTACTATGCGTCCGGTAGAAGCTACCTGAAAATCCATTTATGTAACCTTCGCTTCCATTTCTCGACACTCATGCAGATGTTCGCAATAGGTATCTCCCAATTCGTGCAGACTATTGGCAGCAGCCTTTCGGCGATGCTGTTGATCAATTCGGTGGTCAAATACGGCGGCGATATCTACCTTTCCGCCTTTGGCATCATCCAGCGGGTGATGATGTTCGCTATCATGCCGGGAATGGTCATTGGCCAGGGCGTGCAGCCCATCCTCGGCTTTAACTACGGCGCCAGGCGCTTCGGACTCGCCTTGAAGGCGTTGAAGATAGCGACGATAGCTTCCACGGCATTGAGCCTGGCAGGCTTCGCTGTTTTGTATGCCATCCCCGGCCCGATCATAAAGATATTTAACACCGACCCTGCTCTCGTGGCGGCCGGCATCCGCGCCTCCCACCTAGTCTTCTGGAGCATGCCCCTGATGGGCCTGGTGATGGTGGGTGCCACATCCTTCATGTCGATCGGTAAAGCCAAGCAGGCGTTTATATTGGCGGCTGCCAGGCCGGTCCTCTTCCTGATTCCCGCGGTGCTGGTCCTGCCCCGCCTGTTAGGGATCGAGGGCGTTTTTCTCTCCTTCCCCACCGCCGATTTCTTCACCCTGATACTCACGGTAGTGCTGATCATCCCGGTGATCAGGCAGTTCCGCAGGGCTGCCGCCGAACAAGCGGGACAACAGCCCGGCCCGGTCCTCGTACCGAACGCCCTGCGCTCGCCGGAGAGCGACCGCATTAACAAATAACCAGAAAATATATAACAAATGAAAATAGAGAACCACAACATCCTTGCCTCGGATAAGGTCGGCCGTCTCCTCATGACGCTGACCGTCCCAATCTTTTTAGGGATGGCCGTCCAGGTTATCTATAACGTCGTCGATACGATATTCGTCGGCAAGTTCGTGGCAAACCCCGAGATGGCAATGGCCGGCCTCTCCATCTCCTTCCCGTTCCAGATGCTGACGATGGGCGTGGGGCAGATGGTCGGGCTGGGAGCCGCGTCCCTGATTTCCCGGATGATTGGCCGCCAGGACAGGCACGGGGCGGAGCATACGCTGGGCAACGGCATCAGCTTCGGGGTGGCGCTTTCACTGCTCTTAATGGCCGCTTTCATTCCCTTCATGGATTTCTGGCTGAGGCTAATCGGCGCCTCCGATGCCGTGCTGCCTTTTGCCCGCGACTACCTGACGATAATGATGGCCGGGGCCGGTTTCAACGTGATGTCGAACGCATTGGTCGGCTTCGTGAGGGCGGAGGGTAACGCGCGGGTAGCCATGACCGCCATGATTGTGGCGTCCGGCCTGAATATTTTTCTGGATTGGATTTTCATCGTTGTCCTGCAAATGGGCATCAGGGGCGCAGCGCTGGCCACCGTGATATCGATGGCGGTCTCCACGGGATACGTCCTTGTTTACTATATCAGCGGCAGCGCCTATTCGAAAATGCGTGTCCGCAATCTCATACCTAATTTCAGCATATTAAAGCAGATTTTCGTCATCGGCATAGCCTCGTTCGTGCAGACAACCGCTGGCAGCTTATCGATGATGATGATAATGAGAATGGCGGTAGCTTACGGAGGCGATATCGCGATTGCAGCTTTCCTGATAATCCAGCGCGTCATGTGGTTCTCCATGATGCCGAGCATGGTCATTGGCCAGGGCATGCAGCCCATCCTCGGCTATAACTACGGCGCCCGGCGCTATCACCTGGTGAACAAGACCATCATCCTGGCTTCGGCTATAGCCATCGGTGTAGGGATAGTGGGATTCTTCGTGCTCTACTTTTTCCCCGCGCCGATATTCAGGATATTCACCGATGACGAAGTGCTCATCGATAAGGGCTCCTATATCGCCAAATTCGTGTTCCTGATCCTGCCTATCTTCGGCTTTTACAATGTAGGTTCGATGGTGTTCCCGTCGGTCGGCAAGGCCCTCCAGACGTTCATCGTGGCCATCGCCAGGCCGGTTGCTTTTATGATTCCGCTGTTGCTGCTTCTCCCCCGGTTTTTTGGAGAGCAAGGGGTATGGTTCTCCTTCCCGGGCTCGGATGCCCTGACGTTTCTTCTGGTGCTCGGGCTGCTCATACCTCTGGTAAGGCAATTTAAAAAAGCCGGCGCCGCACCGGCGCAACTCGATCGGGGTGTCCCGCCCGTTGGACAACGAATCGATTAATCGTATAATATTACCTGTGACCCATTCCCTGTCCGGGAGTAATGCGTTGGCAAAACAGGCTATCGACTGGCTTCTTGAACCCGACGATATCGGCGTAAGATACCTCGCCCTGCGCGACCTCGCTAAAGATGACACCGGGGAACTGGCTGCCGCTAAAAAAGCGGCGTATACCAGCGGCCCGATTGCTGCCGTCCTATCAAAGATGGATAAAGAAGGCTTCTGGGTGAAGCCAGGGGCTGGATATTTCCCTATGTATACCAGCACCGTGTGGGCCGTGATTTTACTGGCGCAGCTTGGCGCTACTATAGATATAGATAAGCGTATCGCTACAGCCTGCACTTATATCCTCGACCATAGCCTGACAAAATATGGCCAATTCACCGGGAACGGATTGCCTTCAGGAACCCTGGATTGTCTGCAGGGCAATCTTTGTTACTCTCTCCTCGATTTGGGTTGCTCTGACCCACGCCTGGAAAAAGCCTTTGAATATATGGCGCGCAGCGTTACCGGAGAAGGCGTCGCCCCGATGACGGATAAAAAAGCCCCGCTGCGCTATTATGCCGGTAAGTGCGGGCCGGTCTTCGCCTGCAGCGGGACCTATAAAAAGCCCTGCGCCTGGGGAGCGGTGAAAGTAATGCTTGCCTTCGGTAAGCTACCCGTGGAGAAAAGGACACCCCTGATTAATAGGGCGATAAAAACAGGAGTTGACTTTCTATTCAGCAAAGACCCCGCCAAGGCCGATTACCCCATCGGCTACAGCCCAAAGCCGAGCGGTAAGCCGAGCGGCAACTGGTGGAAATTCGGCTTCCCCAATTTTTATGTTTCTGATATCTTGCACAACGCCGAAGCGCTGGCACGTCTCGGCTACGGCAAAGATCCCCGCCTGGCCAATGCCTTGATAATTATCCGGGAAAAGCAGGACAGCCAGGGGCGCTGGCCGCTGGAGTACGATTACACGGGCAAGACCTGGGTGGACTTCGGGCCCAAAAAGCAGCCCAACAAATGGGTCACTTTGCGGGCTTTGCGCGTTTTGAACATGGTTTAGAACCTTCAGAAAGGCATTTTTCATGACTTCTCAACACCGCTTCCCACCAGAATACTATCAAAAATCACTTGAAATCCTGGAGACAGCACTCACCCTCGGCGCCTATGAGTCATGGCGCGCTTGCGACCCCGGCCCGGATCACCCTATCGACGAACGCTACGCCGCCCTGCCGGCCTTAACTAAAAAAGATATCCGCGAGCACTTCCCCGCGGGGTTCGTGCCGCCGGGCAAAGATATCAAAAAAGGACTGGAAAGCGGCGAAATTTCTTTCGTGCAGACCAGCGGTTCGAGCGACGTTGTCAGGGTAACTAATATCTGGAACCAGAAGTGGTGGGACGCCTCGGAGCGGGCTTCGTGGAAGCTGAATTCCCACGCAACGCGTTTAGCGGCGGAAGACCAGCCGGAAGCGATTCTGGCGAACGCCCGCAACGTGGGTTTTATCTCGGACGACGGCGACCTCCCCTTTGAAAAGAGGCGGCTGGCGCGCTTCCTCTACCTCAACGAAAAGACCGACCCCTCCCGGTGGACCCCCGAGATAATGGACAGGATGATTCACGAGCTGGATATCTTTAAGCCAGTCATCCTAGAAGCCAATCCCTCACTGCTGGCCAAGCTCTGCCGTTACGCAGCGTCCATGAAAAAATCCGTCTTCCAGCCGGGATTAATCACTTTTACCTACGAATATCCTTCGAGTCTGCACCTGCGACAGATCCGCCGTGTCTTTAAAACGCCGCTGGCGAGCTCCTACGGTACCACCGAGACCGGCTATATCTTTATGCAGTGCGAGGCGGGCAAGTTCCACCAGAACGGTGAATATTGCCGGGTGGACCTCCAGCCGCTGAAAAAGGAACACGGCGGACCGGGCGTGGGCAGAATCCTCGTGACCACGTTTGATAATCCCTGGTACTATATGTTCCGCTTCGATGTCGGCGACCTGGGGCGAATAGATGAGGAGCAGAGCTGCCCGTGCGGTCGGGACTCCGGCATCATCGTTGCGGCTATCGAAGGACGGTTCATCAACGCCACGCTCGACTGCGCCGGCCGACTGGTGACTTTGCGCCGTCTTGACGAAAGCATGGGCGGTATCAGAGCCATTGATGAGTATCGTCTCGAGCAGTCGGCGCCGGGCGTCTATAACCTGCACCTTTCCAGCCAGCGCCGGGATAGGGACAGGCTGGGTCGGGAAGTGAAAGAAAAACTACGTAAAGTCTACGGAAAAGACGCCGATATATCCATCGTTTACGAGGATTTTCTCTGCCCGGAGGATTCAGGTAAATACTGCCTTGCAAAAACACTTTTCCCGTTAAAAATAGAAGACTACCTCGATGCCGGCCGCGTTTCCTGGTAAAATATGTTACTATTTAAATATGCATTATATTAAATATACTCACCCCCTTTATCCCCCTCTCGAACAGGTTTATTTTCATTCCTCAATCTTTACTCTGTTCAATAGGGGGAAAGAATATGAGAGGGGGCTTCGCCCCCTCTCTTCCAAACTCCCCTCTCCAGCCATCAATATCTATGGTTTTTATCAATGTATCTGGCTGGAGAGGGGCAAGGGGTGAGGCGATAATACACATTATCGAAAGGTAATTAAAGTGTCACAAAATATCAAGCCGGTATACCTGTTCGCCGGGGGGCGGTCGGGCGACCGTAAAAAACAGAACGTCCTTTTACAGATGATGTACCGCGAGTTCAGCATAGCTTCCCCGACGGTTGCCTATAGCGGCACCGCCAGCGGCGACGATAAAAACTTTTTCAGGTTCATCGCGGGGGAGCTTACCCAGGCGGGGGCGGACAAAGTGACCCACGCCATCATCGCGCCGGAGGGGGCGGACCTTAAAAAAGCCCAGTCCGTCCTCGAAGCCGCCGATATCGTCTTTATCAGCGGCGGGGACGTGGAAGCCGGCATGGACGTTTTAAGAGAAAAAAATATGCTTGGTTTCCTGGAAAAGCTCTACCGGCAGGGCAAGCCCTTCTTCGGCATCTCCGCCGGGGCGATAATGCTGGCCGACCGGTGGGTGCGCTGGCGCGACCCCGATGACGATAGCTCCGCCGAGCTTTTCCCCTGCCTGGGCTTTGCGCCGATTATCTGTGACACGCATGACGAACAGGCCGGGTGGGAAGAACTGCAGGCAGCGCTGAAGCTGGTCAAAGAGGGGGGGCGGGGCTACGGCCTGGCGACGGGGTCAGGCATTAAGGTCTTTACCGACGGCAAAGTGGAGGCGCTGGGCGGGACGGTTTACCAGTACATCCATCGCGGCGGCAAAGTAGAACGCATCGAGGACGTGCTGCCCATTAGTAAAGACTGATCTTATTTAGTACTCCCCTTTTAGTACTCACCCCCTATCGGACGCCCCTCCTGCGCTATTGCCTCACTTACCATAAGGGTGTAGAATAAATTTATACGCCGTCGAGATAAATCGCCGGCTCAGGAGTTGAACATGGAAATCGTTTTTGATAAGAAAGCCGCGCCGGACAAAACGGTGGATAAGACCGTCAGGGAATTCCTTAGGAGTATCAATACGCTGGAAAAATCGAGGAAGGTGCCGATTTTCATTTTCCAGGACGGCGTTAAAAAGAGCTATTATATACGCTGCGCCATCACGGGTAAGACCATGGCTGACATCATCAGCCTGAACGCCCGACTCAATCCCGAGAGTGGCGAGACATTCCGGGGCAACCGCGAAATACTGGAATCTCACAATACGTTCCGTCGCATGAGAGCCGATGCCGAGAACGAACGCGAGTTCAACGATATCATCGCCGAGTACATATATTCATACGAGCCGAAAAAACCCCTGAAAGTTTGGGGAGGCCAGCACCGCTCCCGAGCCATCATCGACGCTTATCGCCAGAAAAAGGTATCGCGATACCACGGCTTCCGCGTTTACTTTAATCTCTCCAAAGAACAGCGAAGCGAACTCGCCATGATATCGAACACCAACATTGCCGTGTCCAACGACCTGTTCGATAGACAGATGGAAGAGACCTACATGGGGCCGCACCTGAGAAGGTGGTGCGTCAAGGTCGGGTTGCTCAAACAGGGCGAGGACTTTCCCGACGTGGGCTCCCACGCCGAAAGGATCACCACGCAGGGCGCCCGCAGCTTTATCGTCAACTATTTCAAAGGCAAGCAAGCCGGCCAGCAGGTCATCGACGCGGAACTGGACCGGAATGTCTACGAACCCTATCTCTGCCAGACCGGCATCTTCCTGGACGAGGAATACCAGCAGCTCACGGAAAAGATGGGGAGCGCTTTATGGACGGACAAGGGACTCGTCGAAGCGGCCAGGGCCTTCGCCGGACTGCACAAGGCGCAATACGAAGCCATTAAAAAGAGCAAAATCAACTTCAAAGTCTTCCGGATGAAAGCCATGGCACCCTCTGTCCTGACGGCCTGGAGCTACGTGATCGGCCTGCTGCAATCGCATCCTGCCAGGCTGGCGGTGCATCTCACTGTTCCCCAGCCCCCCAAAGACGCCCCCGACCCTCTGAACGCCGAGGAGATGAACCAGTTCCGCTATTACCAGGATATCGAGACCTACCGCGGACTCGGCACCAGGGCCATTATGAAGGACCGCCAGAGGATGGCGCAGGTGTTCCTGGCACGCAGCATCGATCCGAACGCTACGCTGGATAAAAAACTGCTCAATCAGGCCGTGAATCAGGCCACCGCTTTGAAGTTCTTCCGCAAAGGCTACACTACGTAGGCTATATTTCTTAACCCACCCTCTTAATCCCCCTCCCTTTCAAGGGAGGGGGAAGATGAAGAAGAGGGGCTTCGCCCCTCTTAAACGCTCCTTATATGTTTCCCCCCTTTCGTAAAGGAAGGGATTTTGTTCTCCGTTTTGCCCCTTTTAAACACCCGTAACTTTAAGGGGGTAGCCCACCGAGAGGGGCTACCCCCTCTCTTTTTTATTCCCCTCTCCAGCCAGAATAAATAATACGGGGCGTCTAAGAGGGGTCACGACCCCTCTTTCTCTTTTCCCCCTCTCCAGCCAACATCAACTCCGGTTTGTAGGATAATAAAGGCTGGAGAGGGGGCTGGGAGTGAGGTATATGAACACTCCCATGGATTTAACCCAGGGTGCGACTCGCTATCAGGAAGCCGATAAAACAGAAAAGGGCAATCGGCGGTAAAGCGGGCATCGGCCTGCCCTTGAGCCAGACCAGTTGAATCAGGAAAGCGCTCATAAGCCCCACCAGGGCAAAAGCGCCCACTAGCACGGCGTTGTTCAGGCCGTCCTTAAAGAAAACGGAAGACGCCAGCATGAGCGGAAAGCCGATATCACCCCCACCCAGCAGGGAATATTCGCGTTCATCGGCCGGTTTAGCGGCCAGTTCATTCACCCGCACCGTTTTCAAGCTCGACGCCCACTCCTTGATTTTCTTGGGGTAGATAAAGGCAGGCAGGGTTACCGTCTGCGAAAGCCTGTCCACCATCCAGACCATGAAGCCGAAACGCACCGCGAGAAAGTCATAGACGGCGATAACCGTCATCAGAATCAAGAACGCCCATGGAGAAAAAAGTGAGCCGAACACCGAGCCGGCGCTGGCAAGGGCGATGAGCAAAACTAAATTGTGCAGCCATACTCTCGCCCAGAGCAGCCAGGCGATGCCGGCGATAATCGCGATGGGGTAAGCCGCAGGGTACGGCAGCGTTAAAAAGGTAAGGATAAATACCCCCCAGGTGAACATCAGGGCAAAGAGGAACTGAAAAACCAGCTTAAGCCTATTCAGGGGGACGAGAAAAAGGACCAGAGCTACCACGGCGACCACGCCGAAAAAGTAGGCGATGCCAAACCCGCTGGAAACGGTCGGCGGGGTAATATCATGGACCTCTACGTATTGCTTTTGCTCCGGGGCAATAAAAAGCGTCAGCGCCAGGCCGGCGATAACGGTCAGGCCTCCCCAGAGAAACGGGTTGAGCTTCGACTTCATAATTTTTTACAAAAAACTGGATTCAAATACCAATAAATATAACGTTTTATGTCAGGACTGGTTATGGGCTAATTTCCGTCCCAGCCTCACTAATCTACGCTTCAGGTTTTTGTTCCGGGCGGCATCACCCGGATTTTTCGCCAGAGCCGTCACGCTGCTGACCCAGCGCATCTTGAGGAGCGAGGTATAAGCCTTGAAATTTTGAATCGATTGCCCGACGCTTTCCTCGGCTACCGCCAGACCGGCGATCTTTTTACCCTCGAGCCGCGGCCAGATAGCGCAGGTCCGGTCGAGAAAATTCTTAAGCAGACCGGAAAGCATCCCCATATAGCCGGGGGTGGCCAGCACGATTGCATCGGCGGATAGCAGCTTCGGGTAGACTTCGTTCATGTCATCCTTGATTTTACAGATGCCTTTCCGTTCCCTGCCGCCCTTCTCACAGGCAAGGCAGCCCCGGCAGGTGCGGACATTCATTTTCCTGAGGAGCAGCATCTCCGTTTCGGCGCCGCTGCGGGCGGCGGCGGCAAGCAAAGTCCCCAGCATCCATTCCGTATTGCCCTTGCGCGGCGAACCGCAGACTCCTACTATCTTCACAGGCAGATAGACTCTCCATCAGAAAAAAGACTACATTGTTACTATATACTATTTACCCCTTATTAAAAAGGGCGTTGCTATCTAGTCTTCGTAGGGCTCCGGCGGCGGGGGCTGCATAACGTTAATCCTGTACCGACTGTAGGGCATAAAATAGGTGGTGGAGCCGGGGGGACAATAGGCAGAACAAACGTCTTCACTTTCGGGGTGGTTGCGGCAAACGGGATGGCCACCAGTTCCACCGTCCGGTGAGTGCGGCAATTGACGGTACCAGAAGTGCTCGTACCACAAAAGTATCAATGATTACGCCTATAGTAATAGCTGCCCCGATTTGCATTACCATCTGGAGGGGTGACGCCATGAGAGTTGCGAAGGTCCCGGCCAGGATAATGCCGCATGACGTTATTACACCACCGGTATTGGTTAAAGCATGACTTACAGCTTCTTTTAACGGCTGCTGATGTGCCTCTTCCCTGATGCGCGAAACAAGGAATATATTATAATCAGCTCCCAGAGCGACCAGAACAATAAAAATAAATATGGGTAACATATAAATCATGCCACTCTGCTTCATAATACCGGTGAAGATCCAAGCGGTAATTCCCAGCGTGGCACCATAATTCAATAGAACGGTCGCGACCATATACAGGGGAGCGACTAGGCTGCGGAGCAGGATTATTATCACGATGAGTATTCCGGCAATAGCGGCGCCTACCACGATCCCGAAGTCGGAATCGTTGGTTATCATAATATCAGCGCGTACGGCGCTTTCCCCGCCGACGTAGTAAGCACTCCCTTTCAAACTGGATGAAACGATGCTTTGATCAACTGCTTCCCTGAGACTGATAATCATGTCCACGGTTTCCGGTGCGTAGGGACTGCTGGCGAGAACCATGTTTATCCTCGCCGTTGTTTCATCGGTAGAGAAGTAAGCATGAAGGAGATAAGCAGTAAAAGCACTATTACCTGTCAGGTTAAACTCACCAACTAGAGCTTCAAGACTATCGGCAATGTTATATATAGTTGTTTGCAATTGTGCTAATATTGACGGCAAGCTTGCCGGGTCGGCCGTGGAGATTTGCCCGGACAGTGCCGAAACTGAGACCAGGCTGGTCTGAATCTGCTCGAAATTCTGGCTTTGCACAATTCCGGGATACTGCAGAACCAGAGCTTGTAGATTCTTACCGGCAGTTTGAAGTATGGAAATATTGCTAATGTTACCCCTACCCATTTCATCTCCAATCCCGCGGACCTGCACTGCCAGTCCCGATAGTTGGCTGCTCGGGGCCGAATAATAGTCTACCCGGGAAATACCGGATACATTTTGCAGTGATTGAGCTATCTCATTTATTGATTGTAGAGACTCCAAGTCGGTGATACTTCCTCCGGGAGACTCTATAAGGAGATATATCGGCGCTAGTTCACCCGCCGGGAAGTGCTCTTCCATCAATTTATAGCCCTGTACTGATTGCGTACTGCTGGGCATCTGGTTGATGATGTCATTTGTTTGGGTGAAGCGCGAAAATGCGACATACGGAATTAACAGTAATATGATGATAGGTAATGCAAAAATAAGCGGGTGCCGCACTACCCAGTTGCCTACCTTACCCCAGCTGAACTTTCCTTCGCCACGCGACTTGGATGCCCAGGCCGGCCAGAAGAGATACTTACCGAAAAGTGAAATCAGGGCCGGAACCAGAGTTAAGCCCGCCAGCAGGGTAATGCCTATACCGAGTGCCAGAGCATATCCTGAAGTTTTATTCATGCCGAAACGTGACAGGCCCAGGCAGAGAAAGGCGACGATTACGGTGAGGGCACTGGCAGCTATTACCGGCCCGATACGTCTCATAGTATAATTCAGGGCTTCAACCGGCCCGGTCTTTTTCCGTTCTTCCCGGAAGCGGGATACTATGAAAAGACAATAATCGGTGCCTATACCGAAGATGATTACCACAAGGTATGCTTCCATCAGCGTGAAGAATTTCATGCCGGCATGGCCCAGGAAGCCGAGTATACCCATAGATGCTAGAAAACTGCAGCCGATGGCAACCAACGGTAACAACGCAGCCACCGGTGACCGGTAAATGATGAGCAAGATAAATAGAACCAATATAACCGTGACGAGGGTAGATTTACTTACGGTCTGCTGGACAGATTGGAACAGGTCTTGTATCAATCCGGTTTCCCCGGTAAAGTAGGCGTTAAGATTCGCATGACTGCTGCTAAGGTATTCTCTTATCTGGCTGACGGCCAATTTGGCTTCATCAGACAGAGCGGAGTCGGAGAAATCTACCTGCATCATCATGGTAGTCTGGTCAGTGCTTACGAGTGTCTGACGGAGCAGGTCGCTGTCGAAAACCGAGGTAACTCCTTCAATTGCACTCGGCGCCGAGCCGGATATCAGCCAGTCCCGGATGGCTTTTGCCTCTTGCATATTTTCATCCGTCAGCCCGCCGGAATTGTAAATGACAATAATGCCGCTGCTTGCTGATGTCTGAGCGGTAGTCGTAAACTTCTCTTTTAGTAATTTTGTCGCCGTAGCGGACTGGGTATCCTGGGGAAGAAACTGGCTTTCATCAGTCACGGCAACATCGGAAAATTTCGGTGCACCAAGATATAAGGCCGCGGCGGCCGCCAACCAGACAATGATGACGGCGATGCGATATTTCTGAGCGAATCCGGCTATGGCGGAGAATACCATTTAACCCTTACCTTTTGATATCGAGCTCCGGTTGTTCGGACTGCTCCCAGCTATTCGATTTAGCACTGGAAAGAATAAATCCGGCAACTTCCCCTGCCTTTTTAAGTTGTTCCAGCGTCAGGCCTTGCAGGAGTTTCTCTATCTGGCCCCGCCCCAGCATCCAGAGGTGATTAATAAGCTTTTGCCCTTTAGGGGATAGCTTGCAGACAACCAGGCGGCGGTCTTCAGGATCATCACTCCGTATCACCAGCCCTTTTTTAACTATGTTATCGACGATACTGGTGGCCGTCGATATGGCGATTCCAATGTAAGAAGCGATAAAACTCATCCGGATTGGCCCTTTGGCATACAGGACAAGCAAAACTCTCAGTTGTGCTACTGTAACGTCTGAGGTTAGCCACTCGGAAGGGATAATCGGTTTTACTTCTTGAAAGATTTCTTCAGCTATCTTTAAGATTTGTCTGATCAGGATTTGATGTTCTTTTTTATTCGATTGTAACATATTATTTATTTTTATCGAATACTTCGAGTTTACCTAAGCTTATTATATATGTCAGATAGTAATTTTGTCAAGTTCAATATAATAAAAAGGGCTATCATGGTTTACTCAGTCTGCTATTATCTTCTTCATAGCTAACAAAATGAGCTTTTGTTACATTATTGCTTCTATCTTTCGATTTCAATCTTACTTACGATTTCAATCTATGTATTAAGTATTTTTATTCGCTTCGTAACAAAAGATATTAATTTTTCACATTTGACAACGCGGATAATATGGAATACTATGAATTAATTTTAAGTGGAAAATTATGAAAGAAATCAATAAATGCATATTCCCCCTATTTGTCTTTCTGTTAATTGAGGCCATCTTACTCAGCAGTTGTGTGCCTTCGGAAATAAGTTCTACACCTTCCTCAACGGTAATCGGTACCACTCCGGCTATAACAACAACTCCATCTACCATCGTTGTATCAGTCGTTTCTTCTTCAAGCGAACCTGCCCCGTCTACCTCTACTCCCGTGGTTACATCAACAGCGGACAGCGATCCGGGCTCATTACGCCAGTGTATGAATGATGCGTTCAGCGGCACGGTCATTACCTTTGACCCGTCAGTTTTCCCTCCATCCAATCCGGCAAGGATTGTTATTAAGAGCCCTCCACTGAGCATTACCAGAGGGAACATCACCATAGACGCGAGTAATGCAGGGGTAATCCTTGATGGTAGCGAGTTCGAGGGGCTTACCAATGGAATAGATATATTATCCGATAACAATGTGATAATGGGACTTCAGGTGGTCAATTTCTCTAATGGTATAGGTGTCTCGGTTAAAAACATGTTATTGGCGGAAATCGTAAGCTGGGGATTGGATCAACAGGGCAGGGTAATGTAGTTAGCGGGAACTATCAGGGTATAGGAATTTCGATTGGTGGAATTGAATCTACCGGCAATGTTGTAAAGGGAAACATTGTCGGCCTGGATGCCAGCGGCTTACACTCCATATCTAACGATGGTCCCGGCATAGCTGCTGGTTTCAACGGCGCGTCATTCAACCGGATTGGAGGAACACGTCCGGAAGAAAGAAATGTTGTCAGCGGTGATAATAATGATGGTATCCAGGTTCTCAGGATGCTTCCATGGTAGGTTTCTATACTCTATTTGGCGTTCCCCTGGCTCAAGCGCTCCTGGTGGCTCTTCTTTTCCGGGCGGTTTATTATTTCATACCCTTTGCGATAAGCTTGAGTTTTTACCGGCACCTGTTCAGAGGCCAGCCAGAACAGCAATAGGTGTACGCCAAAATTGCCGGAGATAATAAAATTATCCATTAGATTACCATTCAGGTTAAAAATAACGAGGGTATAATTAAACAATGAATGCCAAGCTCATATTAAAAAATACATCGGAATATAAGCCCATCCCTTCCGGGGAGGCTCTCAAATTGCTGGAGACTTCTCCGGACGGTCTCACAACCCCAGAGGCCCAGCGGCGGCTTAAGACATTCGGTCTCAATGAAGTCACTGAGAAAAAGAAAAGCCCGGTAGTTGAATTTTTCCTGCGTTACTGGGGCCCGATGCCCTGGCTCCTGGAATTGGCTATTGTGCTTTCCATTGTTCTGAAACATTATCTGGAAGCTGGAATAATATTCACCCTGCTTACTATAAATACCGTCATCGGACAGATACAATCACGTGGTTCGCAGAGAGCGCTGGAAGTTTTAGAGAAGCGTCTGGCCATCAAAGCCCGCGCTTATCGAGATAGAAAATGGGTGGATATAGAGGCTAGAGAACTTGTCCCCGGTGATATCATATCTATCGGTCTGGGCGATATTATCCCGGCTGATGCCAAGCTAATCAGTGGGGACCTCTCTATTGACCAGTCAATCCTTACAGGGGAATCCATGCCGGTGGATGTACAGGAACCAGTTGTAATTTATTCCGGTTCCATCGTAAGACGAGGTGAAGCAAAGTGTGTCGTGGTAAACACGGGAGCAAACACCTATTTTGGCAAGACGGCTGAACTGGTTAAAACCGCCAGTCCGAAGTCCCACCAGGAGCAGATAATGCTGGCTATCGTTAAGTATATGATGTTCCTGGGGATTGGTGCTCTGGCTCTGGTTTCTGTCTATGCCGCTATAATCGGAACAGGCATCCTATCAATACTTACCTTTGCCGTTATCTTCCTCATGGGCGCAGTACCTGTGGCATTACCGGCGGTGATGACCATAGTCCAGGCTGTAGGAGCCTCTGAACTAGCAAAAAAGGGTGTGCTGGTCACCAGACTCGCCTCAATTGAAGATGCGGCTTCCATAGACGTGCTGTGCCTGGATAAGACCGGGACGATAACGCAGAATAAGCTTTCTGTCGGTGATGTGCTGCCTTTTAACTCACATACCAAAGAAGATGTAATAGTGACGGCCGGCCTCGCCTCTCAAAAGCAGGGAAAGGATGTTATAGACATGGCCGTTCTGGATTATGCCGAGAAGGTCAATGCTAACCTGGACTCTTATGAACAGGTCTCATTCACGCCTTTTGATCCTTCAACCAGACGGTCGGAGGCCATAATTACCACCTCTAGGAAACGCTTTAAGGCGATAAAAGGAGCGCCCCAGATTTTACTATCACTCTGTAAAGGACTCGATTATGCAACTATAGACAAAGTGAATCAAACTGTGGTCGACCTGTCTCTCAAGGGTTATCGGACACTTGGCGTGGCTCGCTCAGCAGTAAATGAAATTGAAAACATTCAGTTTGTAGGGTTGCTGTCACTGGCTGACCCTCCCCGGCCGGATTCCAAGGATATGATTACGAGGGCTAAAGAGCTGGGAGTAAAACCTTTGATGCTTACCGGAGATAATATTGCCATCGCCAGGGAGATAGCCCGTCAGGTATCCATCGGCGAAAGGATTATCCGGATGGAAGAGTTCCGGAAGATAGATGAAGTCGAACAGGCGAAGGTGATTGAAGAAATTGATGGCTTTGCCGAGATATACCCTGAAGATAAGTACCGGATAGTCAAGCTACTCCAGTCCAGAGGTCACAACGTAGGAATGACCGGCGACGGGGTTAACGATGCCCCGGCTCTAAAGCAGGCGGAGATGGGGATAGCGGTAAGCAGTTCAACAGATGTCGCCAAGACATCAGCGAGCACGATCCTAACAGAGCCAGGTGTGGGAGTAATAATCGATGCTATAAAGACCAGCCGGCACATCTACCAGAGGATGCTGACCTGGGTAATCAACAAGGTTACCAAGGTTATCCAGGTCATCGGCTTGCTTACAGTCGGCTTCTTCTGGTTCCAGGATACGATCGTGTCCCTGCTGGGCATGGCCCTGCTCATATTTGCCAACGATTTTGTCACCATGTCTTTGGCGACTGATAATGTAGAATACACGGCAAACCCGAACAAGTGGAATGTACGGAATATTACCTTTGCCTCATTTATAATCGGCATCCTGCTTATCGGAGAGGGAGCTATTGCACTATTTGTGGGAAGCCATTATTTTAACCTGGCTTTCGACCAGCTACGTACATTCATCATGCTGACTCTCATTTTTACCAGCCAGTTCAGAGTCTATATCGTGAGAGAAAGGCGGTATTTCTGGTCGTCTCGCCCGGGAAGGGAGCTGCTTGCCGCTACTTTGGTAGCCATATTGGTATTTGCTTTGCTGGGTGTATACGGTCTGATTGTTCCTGCGGTAACACCATATCAGATGTTATTTGTACTTGGATTATCGGCTCTATTTACATTCGCTATCGATTACCCGAAGTACCTTGCTTTCCGCAAATTCGGACTTTTCGGTTAGCGCATTACTCATTCTGTAGAAACATTTGCCGCGATAAAAGCTGACTATATTCAACATCTGCGTATAAGTAGTGTTACACGCTAGACAATCTTAGGACAATTTTAACTCTGTCTCTGATAATATTAAAGACAATTTTTTCCCGAGAATTTATACTCACAGAATATTCACTATGCTTTTAATATTTCCTTGTGTCTCAACGCCCTCTCAAGTGAGGGCTGCATCTTCATCTCGCGGAACTCTTTGATGGCAAAGTCCAGGTGCTCTAATGCTTCCTTTTTCTCATCCGGGTAGTGCTCTAAAAGCAATTCGGCGAGGTTGAGTCGCGTAAGGGCTAGTTCTGGCCGGAAAGGCATCTCCGTGCAAACCCTGATGGCTTCCTGATAATATTTACGGGCTTCATCATATCTGCCCAGAAGCGCCGCCGCTCCGCCCAGAGGGCGTGCCACATTTAGCATACCTGAAATACCGGTTTTGCGGACGTCAATGGCAGAGAATCGGCGCAAAAGCAGTTCCGCCGTCTTTTTGTGTCCGGCCAGCACCGCCGCCTCAAGATATATGATATCAAGGGAAGCCCAAGTTTCATCTTTGTTGGAGCCAATTTCAGGACGTGCCGCGATCATAT
>CAZEUJ010000019.1:0-20732 GCA_964514525.1 uncultured Dehalococcoidaceae bacterium | reverse complement strand
GCGTCAGTTTTACACACTGAAGGTCACAGGTTCGAGCCCTGTACCGCCCACCATATTACACCCCTCATCTCAAGATTCTATCAAATCATTTCGGCCACGGCATCATCCTCATATTGTCAATAATTGAAATATAAATGTCATTGTGGCAAACTGAGTGGGTGACGCCATCAGAAATAGATCTGGAGGGGCCGGTTGTCTCAGGAAATCGTTAAAAAAGCGGGATGCTGTTTTTGCGCCGTCAGCTGCGGGATGCTCGTCCATGTGAGTGACGGTAAAATCGTAAAGATAGAGCCGGACCCGGACAACCGGTTGAGTCGCGGTTTCAGTTGTGAAAGACCAAAATACGCCATCAAATGGCTCTACCACCCCGACCAGCTTAAACATCCGTTAAAGAGGATAGGAAAACGCGGCGAGGGCAAATGGCAACAAATAACCTGGGAGCAGGCAATTGGGGAAATAGCAGTAAAGCTCAACGAGCTCAAGGCAGGATACGGACCTCAGACCCTGGCCGTTTTCGAGGGGACATACCGGGGCGAAAATATCTGGGCGAGGTCCCGCTTCTGTAACCTTTTTCATAATCCACAAAATGTCTTCCATCCCGGTGTCGTTTGTACGCTTAACTGCCTGGCCACGGAACAGGCCATGATGGGCGATTCCGTCATGGCCACGCCCGATATCGCCCATACCAGTTGCCTGGTCCTTTCGGGGATGCGGCCCCACGAATCGTCGCCACGGACACTGGCTTCTATCGTGAGGCGGAGGCAGCAGGTGCCGATGAAACTCATCGTTATCGACCCTGTGGTTACCAAAGCTGCCCGCATGGCGGATATCCATCTGCAGATACGCCCCGGCACGGACACGGCGCTGTTCATGGGCTGGATAAACGTTATCATCAATGAAAGCCTGTATGATAAAGAGTTCGTAGCTAAGTGGACAACCGGCTTCGATAAACTAGCTGAAAGGGCCAGAAAATATCCGCCGAAGCGAGTATCGCAAATAACCGGCATTCCCGTAGAGCAGATAATTGCATCGGCCCGACTCTACGCCACGACGAAACCTGCCGCACTTTACCGCGGATTGGCCACCGACCAGATCGGCCCTAACTCCGCCAGAGTAAGCCAGGCCAGGAACGCCGTCCGGGCTATCACCGGCAATATCGATATCCCCGGTGGCGATCTGGTGCCGTCGGTAGGCCCGATTATTGACGGCAAATGGTTTATCCGGGACGCGCAGATGGAGCTTACCGAAAGACTGCCCGTCGAAATGAGGAAAATGCAGCTGGGCCGGGAGAAAGCGCCGCTCATGACCTGGTCGGGCTATGAATTGACCAATACGCCCTGGCAAAAGCTGCATGGAGTCTCCCAGACCACCATGCACCGTCTCGGCGGCTTCGTGCCGGCGCTTTATAACGCCATTCTTTCCGGGAAACCGTACCCCATCAAAGCCGTCATCACCTGGGGTTCCAATCCCCTGATGTGGGCTCCTAATATCACCAAGCTATATCAAGCCTTGAAAAGCCCGAACCTTGAACTTAGCGTTGTGCAGGAATACTGGATGACCCCTACTGCCCAGCTGGCCGATTACGTCCTGCCGGCTGCCAGCTGGCTGGAAAGGCCCATGTGTTCCACTCAGGAAGACTTCACGGACGTCGTCTGGGGAGGCGAACGGGCAATTCCGCCGATGGGCGAAAGAAAAGACGATTATACGTTTTTCCGCGACCTGGCACTGGCGACGGGTCAGTCAAAAAGCGACTGGCCCTGGGAGACCCTTGAAGACGTTATCGCCTACCGGCTAAAGCCCCTCGGCGTTACCTACGAGGAGTTTGCCCGTACCGGCTATATCCTGGGCACCAGGAAATACAAGAAATACGAGGAAGAAGGCTTCGCTACAGCCTCGGGGAAGGTGGAGCTCTATAGCACCGTCCTGGAAAAGCTGGGACAAGACCCGCTGCCTTATTACGAGGAGCCGCCGGAATCCCCGATAAGCACCCCAGATGTCGCTAAAGAATACCCCCTGATTCTTAACACCGGCGGGCGTTTCATGCCGATGTTCCACTCCGAGCACCGGCAGCTCGGCATAGGCATGCGGGAGAGGCACCCCGACCCGCTCGTGACCATTCACCCCGGGACAGCCGGGAAACTGGGCATTAAAAACGGGGACTGGGTCTGGATTGAGACAAGGAGGGGGCGTATTAAACAGAAAGCCAGTCTGGACCCGGGCATACTCCCGGACGTGGTTAATTGCGAGGCTAGCTGGTGGTTCCCCGAGCAGCCGGGGGAAGACCCGTGCCTCTTCGGCGTGTTCCAGTCCAACGCCAATATCCTGACCCCGGACTCCGATGAGTTCTGTGACCCGCTGACCGGGGGATGGGCCAGCCGGGCGCTGTTGTGTAAGGTATACCAGGCGGAATAACGTAAAAAGGGGAGGTTCGCGAAATGGCCGAGAAAAAATACACCAATCTGGTCAAGGTTGTCCCGTTTAAAGAATATAACGAAGGCGGTTTCCGCGCCAGCGCTGAGTTGGATAAAGAATGGTTGGGATTCGATGTTCACATCAAATACGGCGCTTACTGGACCGCCGGCAAAATGGGCCGGGAGCCCTTTACGCCCCACGTGCATGATTTCGACCAGGTCCTGCTTTTTGCCGGGAGCGATATGGATGATATCGGGGAGCTGGGGGCGGAAATTGAGTTTTGTTTAGGTGACGACCTGGAAACGCACATGATTACCACCACTACCGCTGTGGCGATTCCTAAAGGCGTGCCGCATTTCCCGGCCACGGTTAATACATTGAATAAGCGGTTCTTCTTTTATGAGATATCCATAACCCCGGCATACGCGGAAACGCCGGTACACGCCGATAAGAGACCGGGCCCGGTGGCGGGGTGGCGGTCGGCAACGCGTAAATATATCATGCCGCTGGCTTTCATGCGTAAAGGCGCCTGGCATTACGGACCGACCAACCGCGATGACGGCGGCGGCTATCTGGCTTTCGTACGCACTAAAGAGGTGGCCGGGTTCGATTTCGTCATGCTCTACGAGAGCATGAAACGCGGCCCGTACCGCATCGGTCCCGAGCCGGAAAAACCCCACGCCCACCCCACCACCCAGATAATGATGTTCCTCGGGACGGACACCGACGATTTGAGCGATCTGGGTGCTGACTTTGAGATATGTATGGGTAAGGAGATGGAGAGGTTCAAGTTCAATAAGTCCACGGCAGTTTTAACGCCGCCCTTCGTGCCCCACTGGCCCGGCGGGGTACTGAAACTCGACCGGCCCATCATTATGGCGGATATTCACCCGTTCGGCAATGAACATTAATAATTTTATCGCGGATAAATATTTTTATCATTAAAAAGTTCACAGTTGACAATTACAAAAATGTGGAATATATTTAGGAGAAACCCCAGAAAAATCAAATCATAGGGGATAACCCCCTTACAGAACGCGGTCAGTTCTGTAAGTATTTAGAGAATATATTTGGAAACCAAATTTTAATTAGTGAGGAGGTAGTGATAATAAGCAAGAATTAGCTAAATAAAGTAACGGACCCAATAATTAAGAGGAGGAAAAATGAAAAAACTGTTACTCATCCCGTTAGCTATTATCGTCATAGCTGGTTTAATTCTGGCCGGTTGCGGTAAAGCAACACCAACGCCAACGGCGACCGCAACACCGACCAAGACCGCAACCCCGACAGCAACTGCAACCCCGACCAAGACCGCAACTCCGACCGCAACTGTGACAACCACGCCGACACCCACCAAGAGAGTACCCACGGGTACGATGACCGTCGCTTCCGTCGATTTCGGCTATGAGTCAACCGACCCCATATTCTTCGAATCCCTCTGGGGCTGGTCCTTCTATGACTCCCTGCTCCGCTGGGACGAAAACGGTGTCTTTATCGGAGGGGTAGCCGACAGCTATTCAATAAGCGACGATGGCTTGACCTGGACATTCAAAATCCATCAGGGCATCAAGTTCCATAACGGTGATGATCTGACGGCCGAAGATGTCAAATTCTCAGTTGACCGTTTCGGGGATGCCACCTTATCCCAAAACCCGTGGTCCAGGTACATCTCGTCCACATACAACAAGATAGATTCTATCGTCGTTGATGATTATACTTTCCAGTTCGTCAGCGACCATCCTGAGCCGGCCCAGGCTATCGTTTTCGCCTGGACGCGCATCCTGCCCAAGACCTACTTCGAAACCGTTGGACAGGACTATTTCCGCGCCCATCCCATCGGCTCCGGACCGTGGAAGTTCAAAGAACTTATCACGAAACAAAAAATGACATTGGAAGCCAATACCGACTACTGGCGCCCGAATGAAATACCTTACTACCAGTATTATGTCGAGCTCATGGTACCCGAACAGGCCACGCGTATCGCCATGCTCAAGAGGGGCGAATGTGATATCGCCCTCGGCATAGACTACGACCGACTCGCCGATTTGACCCAGTCAGGGTTCGAAGTGATAAAACAACCCGGACCCCCTGGCACGAGCAGTGTGGCCATCCAGGGCACCTGGCTGACAGGTGCCGGACCGACGGGTGACATTCGCATCCGCCAGGCCCTTTCCTATGCCCTCGACCGCGAGGAAATAGTCGACACCTGGTACATGGGTTATGGCGATGCTACCGCCGGACAGTTCTACATGTATCCGGGCTGTTTCGGCTGGAATGAGGATTTAAGAAATGATCCTTACGACCCCGACCAGGCCAAAGCCCTGATGGCGCAAGCCGGCTATCCGTCTGCCTTCGCTGACCCGGTCATGCACATCTACACGACGTCGGCCGGACAGGACTACCACCTGCTGCTCATGAGCTACTGGGAGGCTGTCGGCCTACAGGTCGAACTGGAAATTGTCGACTCCACCATCTACACCGCTTACGTCTTCCATAACTTCGTAGGCAGGATTGCGGAAGGCGACGCGAACGTGGGCTGGATGTTCACCTGGACATACCAGTCCTTCTTCAACTGCACGTATCATTCTGCCAACATGTATCAATCCCACGGGATGCACAGCACCGGTAACGACGCGCAAGCTGACGCGCTCTACCTGAAAGCCGCCAATGAGACTGACCCGGTGTTATCTGCCCAGTACTTTGGCGAATTCCAGGCGTACGCCAAGACCCTATACATTAATTTCGGCGTCTGCACGTTTGATACCCTCATCGTCCAGAACCCGAATACCATCGGCGCCTGGACTGGCAGAAACTGGGTGAGCTATCAGGACGCTCTAAACGGCGTTCAGCACCCCAAATAAATCTGTAACCACTAGACTCTAGCTTGAGTTCCGGGGCGAGGCTCCACACCTCGCCCCGGAATCCCAGTGAAAAATCACACGAACTTTCATATAAGCAATCTATGGTTCCCGTTAGGAATAATAAGTCTATTAGTTAGAGTTTGTGGCAAATCACAGGCTATGGTATAATAACGGGGAATTTGACTTGCCTCAAATAACCTGAGATAATCCAAAGTAGCGTGATATGCCGGCGTGTGTGAGGACCATAAAAGCTAATACGGTGACTAAAGAAAGTTATCGATGACACGCTTCATTATTATCAGGATTCTCCAGGGTATCGTTGCCCTTATTGGTATCACGATAATCGTCTTTTTCCTAGTCCGTGCCTCCGGCGACCCCATGGCCCTGCTGGCGGCCCCCAATATGTCACCGGAACAATATTTGGCTATCAAGGCCAGACTTGGACTTGATAAGTCATGGGGCGAGCAATTCCTGATATACATGAAAGATGTTGCCCGCGGCGACTTCGGTAAATCGCTGGTTAGAGATAAAACGGTCTTCACTTTGGTAAAAGAATCCCTGCCCAATACCCTCAAATTTACCGTCCCCTCCTTTGTCCTCAGCATGCTCCTCGCCTTTTTCCTGGGGATTACTGCGGCCACTTACCGCGACTCCTTCTGGGATAACGGGGTAAAATTCCTGGCGGTGCTGGGGCAGGCTTTGCCGGGTTTCTGGGTGGCTATCATGGCCATGTTGATTTTTTCCGTGTACCTAAAGTGGTTGCCAGTTGCCGGCATGGCTACTCCGGCCAATTATGTCCTGCCGGTCGCGACGATGGTCTTCTTCATGCTACCGGGTATGATGCGCCTGGTACGTTCCACCATGCTGGATGTACTCGATAGCGAATATATCAAGATGGCAAGAATCAAGGGCCTGCCGGAAAGGGTAGTCATCTGGAAGCATGCCTTGAGAAATGCCTTGATAACACCCCTCACCACCATCGGTATGTTGCTCCCCGGGCTGGTCCTTGGCGCCGTGATTACCGAGCAAATTTTCAACTGGCCAGGCATGGGCATGCTGATCGTCCAGGCGACATTTCAACGTGACTTCCCGGTGGTACAGGCGATTACCATTCTGACGGCGATCCTCGTCCTGGGGATAAACCTGCTGGTAGATATTTCCTACGCTTACGTCGACCCGCAGATCAGGTACCAGAGGTCATAAGGAATAAAAACAATGCTGGGCATTATACAGACCTCAGAAGAAAAGACCAGGGAAAAATACACCGGTCTTATGCGGCGGACACGGATTACCAGAAACCTCACGCTGATAATACCGGGCACGATAATGGCCTTGATGATTATCATGGCGATATTCGCCAACCTTTCGTGGCTTGGTCTGCCCGATGTCGGCTTGGCGCCGCATAATCCTAATGCCGGCGTGATAAGAGACAAGCTCCTGCCGCCCGCATTTATCGAAGGGGGCAAGAGCGATTACCTGCTCGGGACAGATAGACTCGGACGGGACATCCTGAGCCGTGTCATCTTTGGCGCCAGGATATCTCTCAGTGTCTCGCTTATAGTCATCTTCATTACCGCCTTCGTCGGAACGATGCTGGGAATAATCGCCGGCTACGTCGGAGGGCGTCTTGAAAGCCTTATAATGAGGGTAACGGATATGGCCTTATC
Source organism: uncultured Dehalococcoidaceae bacterium (assembly GCA_964514525.1). Classification (GTDB taxonomy): domain Bacteria; phylum Chloroflexota; class Dehalococcoidia; order Dehalococcoidales; family RBG-16-60-22; genus JBFYTX01. The sequence continues at coordinate 13,792 of CAZEUJ010000019.1, read as the reverse complement.
GTTTCCCGGCCTTCTTCTGGCCATGTTATTGGCCGTCGCCATTGGCCCGGGTTACTGGATGGTCATATTTGCGCTATCTATACTCGGCTGGGCCGGTTACACGCGTCTCGTCCGGGGAGAAGCCATGAGGATACGCCAGTCCGACTTCGTGGCGCAGGCGCGTGTTAACGGTGCCTCGCCGTTCCGAATAATGGTCAGGCACGTTTTCCCGAACGTGGTCAATTCGCTAATAATTATCATGACCCTATCCGTGGGTATGATTATTCTGGCGGAATCCGCTTTAAGTTACCTCGGCATCGGCATTTCCGCTCCAACAGCTTCGTGGGGCTCCATGGTGGCCGACGGCAGAACTGAGATTGATAGAGCCTGGTGGATATCCGCCTTCCCCGGCGCCTGTATCGGTCTGGTCGTGCTCTCCGGTAACTTCCTGGGCGACTGGATTCGTGACAAACTTGATCCGAGGTTAAGACAATTATGAGCCAGATTATCCTTCAGGTCGAAGACCTGCACACCTCTTTTTTCACCCGTCAGGGTGAAGTTAAAGCCATTGATGGCGTCAGCTTTTTCGTGCGGGAGGCCGAGACCTTCGGGATCGTCGGCGAGTCCGGCTGCGGCAAATCCGTCACCGCGCTTTCTATCCTCCGCTTACTTCCGGAACCCTCCGGCCAGATCACCGGCGGCAGGGTGATTCTGGAAGGGACCAATCTGCTGGAGCTCAGCAAGAAAAAGATGAGGGCATACCGGGGCAGAATGATTTCCATGATTCTCCAAGACCCCATGTCCTCACTCAACCCGGTTTATACCATCGGCGACCAGATAGGAGAATCGATACGTCTCAATCAAGCCCTCCCCGATAATATGGTCCAGCCGGAGATCATTTCATCGCTGCGGTTGCTCAAAATTCCCACTCCCGAGACGATTCTCGGCAATTATCCTTTCCAGCTAAGTGGAGGCATGAGGCAACGGGTGGTCGGAGCCATCGCCATGTCCTGCCGTCCTCACCTGCTCATCGCCGATGAGCCCACCACCGCCCTCGACGCCACCATCCAGGCCCAGTACATTGCCCTGTTTAAAGATATTCAGAAAAAAACCAATGTTTCCATCATTTTCATTACCCATGACTTCGGCGTCATTTCCCAGATGTGCCATCGCGTTGGAGTAATGTACGCCGGCAAAATCGTAGAAACGGCCCCTACCAGAGAGATATTCCGATCCCCCCGGCATCCCTACACCAGCGCCCTGATACACTCCGTACCCAGCCTGGACCGCAAGGATGAACGACTCTACTCGATTGAAGGTCAGCCCCCTTCATTATTAAACTTACCACCCGGCTGCCGCTTTGCTCCCCGCTGCTCTGTCGCCCTGGATGAATGTCGCACGCAAGAACCGCCGGAAGTAAATATCGGCACTGACCACTCCGTGTCTTGCTGGAGGGTTAAGTAAAACATGGCCGACCTTATCCTGGAAGGGCGCGACCTCGTCAAACACTACCCGGTCACTCGTGGCTTTCTCCAACGCACTATTGGCTGGGTCAGAGCCGTGGATGGGGTCTCGTTCCAGATAGAACGGGGAAAAACACTGAGTCTCGTCGGCGAATCCGGCGCCGGGAAGACAACCACCGCCAAGGCAGTCCTGTTCATGGAGCGGCTGACGTCCGGAACTATTCTTTTCGAAGGAAAAGACCTTTATACATTCTCTCGCGAGGAATTGAAAACACAGTACCGCCCCAAGATACAGTATGTACAGCAGAATCCCTGGAGTTCCATGAATCCGAGGATGCGCCTGCGTGATATCGTCGCTGAGCCGCTGATGGTAAACACCAAGCAATCTAAACAGGAAATTCGCCAGAGGGTAATGGAATTGATGGACCAGGTCGGCCTCAGGCAGGAAAATATCGACCATTACCCGCATGAGTTCAGCGGAGGGCAGCGACAACGCATTGCCGTGGCACGGGCGCTAGCCCTGAACCCTGCCCTGATTATCCTTGATGAACCGGTATCTGCTCTCGACGTTTCCATCAGGGCGCAAATCATGAACCTTCTGCGTGACCTCCAGACACAATACAATTTGAGCTACCTGGTTATCGCACACAACCTGGCAACCGTACGGTTCCTGAGTCATACCGTAGCGATAATGTACCTGGGGCAGATCGTAGAATACGGCGATGCCGAAGAAATTTTTACTAATCCTTTACATCCTTACACCAAGGCTTTGATATCCGCCTCGATGTTAGCGCTGCCTGAAGAAGGCAAAGAAGTCCAGCAGATTATCCTGAGCGGTGAAATGCCTTCCCCGATGAATCCCCCTCCCGGCTGCCGCTTCCATACACGTTGCACCCAGGCCAGGGAGAAATGCTCTCAGGAAATCCCGGAGATGAAGACCTTAGGCAAGGATCATCAGGTCAAGTGCCACTATTACACCAGCGAGAACCCTTGACAGCCGATTGATATTCTCCGCCGGAACCCTTCCTTTAGTTTGTAAAACCGGTCTACCATTTCCCTCATATGCCACGCCGCATATCGTTATACCGAAACGCCGCGCCTCAAGGTAAGAGCTGCCAGTCCCAGTAAGCCCAACGCATACGCCGCCAGGATGCCGATGTCTTTACCGATATCCAGCAGGGTCTGTCCCTGTTGCATCAATGCCTTGATTCCCTCCACGCCGTAAGTCAGCGGCAGAAATTTGGATATCCATTCCAAAACAACCGGCAATTGGCTCACCGGTATGAAAAGCCCGCTTAGGAATATCTGCGGCAAGATAACCAGCGGGATGAACTGAATCATCTGGAACTCGTTCCGGGCAAAGGCGGAAAAGAAAGTGCCCATGGAGACTGCGTTGATGCCGATAAGCACCTGGAAGACGAGTATTTGCCACAAGTCGCCCCGGTAAGTTATATCGATTACGTAAACCATGTAAAAGAATATTATCAGGGTTTGTATCAGCGCGAAAATCAGCAGCCCCAGCAGATACCCGGCTACGATGTCCATGCGGTACATCGGCGCTGCCATCAGGCGTTCCAACGTGCCCTGGGTACGCTCTCTTAAAAAGCTGATGCCGGTTATCAGGAACCCGAAGAACAGTATCAGTGTCGCTAAGATGCCCGGCGCGGCGTTATTCAACGTGTTTTTGTCCGAGATGCTAAAACCGGCGATGCTGGCTATCACCAGCGGTACGATAAGAATTAACGCGATAGTGCGGCGGTCACGTACCACCTGCAGCATCACCCGGCGGGCGACGGTAAATGTATTACTCGACATTTTTCTTCACCTCGTCGCGCTTGATAAAGTAGAGGAAGGCGTCCTCCAGCGAGCATCCCTGGTTCCCCGTGGCGGCGCGGAGTTCCGCTGGCGCCCCCTGGGCGATAATCCTGCCCAGCCGCAGGAAAGCCAGCTTCTGGCAGTGGGCGGCATCATCGAAGGTATGGCTGGAAACGACGAGCGTGGCGCCGGCCCAGGTCAGGCTTTCAAAGTACTCCCAGAAGTGCACCCTCAACTCGGGGTCGAGGCCAACCGTCGGCTCGTCCAGGAAAATTAGGGGAGGCCGGTGGACTATCGCGCAGCCCAGGCTGACGCGTTGCTTCATACCGCCGCTGAGTTTCATTATCTGGGTCTTGCGCTTGGGCCACAGATCGACCAGTCTAACGACCTCCTCCACCCTCTTCGACCTTTCTTTTTTGTCTTTCATTCCGTAGATGCGGGCAAAAAAGTCGATGTTTTGCTCGACCGATAGTTCCGAGTACAGGGCGGGTAGCTGGGGCATATACCCTTTCAGCCTGGCGTTAGCGGGCGAGGGCGTTTTACCCAGGCACTTGATACTGCCGGCCGCCGGCTTGAGCAGCCCGACCATCAACCGGATCAACGTCGTTTTGCCCGCGCCGTTGGGTCCCAGCAGCCCGTAGCTGGTGCCGGTCTCGATTTCCATGGACATATCGTCGATGACTTTCAAGCCCCCGTAGTAAAACGACAGCTTGCTGACGGCGATGGCCGCTTCGTTCATATAGCACCGTCCTTTTTAGACTTTTTCTCTACCGAATGGTCGAGCAGACCGTGCAGGATTAAGCCCGCCATGTCATCGGCTACTTTTTCCTGTTTGAGCCGGTTCAGGGGGCTGGCCTCGCCTTCCATTATCTTTAGCATAAGGAAACCTAAAAACATACCCCCCACCGCCCGGACGGCCACGGCCGGCTCCAGGCGGCGGAATCTGCCGGATGCCGCCATATCGTGGTAGACCCCTTCCATCCGCGCCAGAAATGGCCGGAGGAACTGCTCCGCCCAGAGCGCTTTGAGCTCGGGGTCGCGCTGTATTTCCGCCATGAGCGATGGGATCCGGGTCACTATTTCGCTCTTGATGAGGTTGAACCTGTTTTGCAGGATGTGCTTGAAGACAACGGTGATGTCCCCCTTTGGTATCTTGTTAATGAGGTCGAGTAGCGGGGTGGTGATAATGAAATTTTTGATGACGGCGATGAACAGTTCTCTCTTGCTGGGATAATAGAGATAAATAGTCCCGGCGGCGATGCCGGCCTCCCCCGCTATTTCCGGGATAGTGGCGGCGGCATATCCCTTCCGGGAAAATATCTCCATGGCCGCCTTCAGGATTTGCCCCCGGCGTTTTTCCGTGATGCTCTTCTTCCTCGACTCTTTATCTACCATTTTTACTCTACTCAACACAATAATGAATGAACGTTCATTCATATTATAATAGCAGAAAGCATTTTTGTCAAGCCTTTTCCCCTCCCCTTTTCCCCACTAGAAGAGGTAAGGTTAACAATTAATATACAACTTTTTTAATCTTACCTATTGACAGTATTTCGCCGGTTATAATATAATAGGCATAATTTTCCAAGGGAGTTTTTTTAGGGTCGATGTTTATTACAAACCGGGGTACCAAAATCCTTAGCCGTGCTGCCAGCGTTAAGGAAAGAACGCAGCGGGCTTGGTGTGTCTCTGGTTTGTTCGGGACATGAAACCAGTATTAAAAGCAAGAGTAGCACCAGGCCCGGGAGCAAAAAACTTCCGGGTTTTTTATTTGTAAAGAATAGATTCTGATGTCGTCCGGAAAGAGGAAGTATTAATGAAGGTTCCGCACCGCACTCACGCGGTTAGAAGTAGTTTAAGATTCAGCGTCCTGGACGGGGCGGCCTATGCCGCTATGCTCGGATTAATCCAGAACTACGTGACGCCGCTTGCGCTTGCCCTCAAAGCCACCACCGCCCAGGTCGGGCTACTGGCGAGCATTCCCCAGCTTATTGTCGGCTTTTCGCAACTGGCCGCCCCCCACCTCTCCGAAAGGGCCGGCAGCCGCAAGGGACTTATTCTGCCCATGGTATTCATGCACGCTATCATGTTTATACCCGTCCTGCTCATCCCCTTTGTCATCGGCAACTCCCAGGTCTGGTACTTAATCGCCTTTATTACCGTCAGTACCGTCTTCGGCGCCATCGCCAATCCCGCCTGGGGCAGTCTGATGGCGGACCTGGTGCCTATCCGTTTGCGCGGGCGGTACTTTAGCTCCAGAGGAAGGATTGCGGGCATCATCACCCTCGTCTTTTCCTTCGTGGCCGGCGGCATTTTGCAGATACTCACGAAAACCCCATTCATCGGTTTCGCCATCCTGTTTGGCGGGGCCACGGTCTTCCGTTTGCTTTCCCTCTACTTCCTCTCCCGGATGTATGAGCCGGAACCATCGGAAAACGGTGACGATGACCCGAGCCTGATGCATATGGTCAGTCATGTGGGCTCTTCCAACCTGGGCCGGTACACGCTCTTTATCGCCCTGATTTGTTTCAGCGCCAACCTGGCCAGCCCTTTCTTTTCCGTCTACATGCTGCGCGACCTCAGTTTCAGCTACGTGACCTATACCGTTATCATTTCCTGCGCGTCCATCTCCAGCCTGGTATTTCTGACCTACTGGGGGCGCCGCGCCGACATTGCCGGCAACATGAAGGTCATCAGGGTGACTTCCTGCCTGCTTCCGATCGTCCCCCTGCTGTGGCTGGCCAGCTATAACGTTTATTACCTGATTTTCGCCGAGATTGTCAGCGGCTTTGCCTGGTCCGGTTTTAACCTTGCCGCGATTAATTTTCTTTACGATGCCTCGGAAGCGCAGAACCGCACCAAGCAAATCGCCGTGTTCAATACGATCACCTGTCTGGCTACCTTTTTAGGGGCGACCATCGGCGGTTATCTGGCACCCCACCTCCCCGCGCTGCTCGGCTACGAGCTGCGTTCTCTCTTCACGATTTCCGGGATCTGTCGCGGCCTGGCTGTTATTTTCCTCCTGCGCCAGTTAGTCGAGGTGCGCCGCGTGCCGGATTTGACTCTCTCAAAGTTCCTTCTGGGACGGGGGTTGACGACATCGTTAGACCGCTCTCGCCGCCGGGATGAAAATGGTCGCCGCGACTGACGATATGTTATAATACTTTGATATTATGCCTGCCGTTGAAGTCAGTCACGTCACCAAGTTCTACGGCGATAAGGCCGCCGTTGACGACCTCTCTTTTTCCGTCAACCAGGGCGAGATTTTCGGCCTGATTGGCCCTAATGGCGCCGGTAAGACCACCACCATCAGGATGATGATGGATATCATTAAACCGGACTCGGGCGAGGTGTCCATCTTCGGCGAGAAGATGACCGATACCACCAAAAACAAGCTCGGTTATATGCCCGAAGAAAGAGGACTTTATAAAAAGATGCGCGTCCTCGACGCCATCGTCTACCTGGCCTCGCTCAAGGGTATGGAACGCAATGCCGCCGCCGACAGAGCCGTCCAGCTGCTCAACCAGACGGATATGCTGCCGCACCGGGGCAGGAAAATCGAAGAGTTGAGCAAGGGCATGGCGCAGATTATCCAGTTCATCGTGACCATTATCCACGACCCGCAGTTGATTATTCTGGATGAGCCCTTTATCGGACTCGACCCCGTTAACACCGAGCTTTCTAAAAACATGATTATCGACCTCCGGGACCAGGGCCGGGCGGTTATCCTGAGCACGCACCAGATGAACCAGGTCGAGGAAATGTGCGACCGCATCCTGATGGTGAATAAAGGACGCTCCGTCCTTTACGGCGATCTCATGGAAATCAAGTCGAGGTACAGAAATAATGCCGTCCGGCTGGATGTCAAGGGGGAGTTGGGGGATGTGCCCGGGGTTATCGAAACGCGCCCTGAACGGGACTTCGTTGAGCTGGTCCTGGACGGTAAGACCACTCCCCAGCAGGTTCTGGAAACCCTGGTCGGTCGCGGCGTCGTCGTCAATCGTTTTGAAATCGCTACACCTCCACTGAACGATATATTCCTGGAGGTGGCGGGTAAAGGGCATGAATAAAACGTTTTTAATCTTCCGGCGAGAGTTCCTCAATACCGTTAAGAGGCTGGCGTTTATTATTATGACCTTTATCGTCCCACTTATATTCCTTCTGGCGATAGGGGTTTCGCAAATCATCTCCGGGGTCGTCAAGCCGTCGGCCGCCGAACCGGTGACCATCGGCTATATCGATGAGGTGGGAGGATTCGATCGGTACACTCAACAGGGGACCATAAAGTTAGTAAGCTACGCGAACCGGGATGAAGCCGTCTCGGCGCTGGCGCACAAGGACATTAAAGAATACTTTATTATCTCCCCGGACTATTACACGACCGGCGTAATTAACCGTTACACGCTGGAAAAACAGCTCACAGCGCCTGAGGCAACGATAACCGCCATTAAGAATTTCATTACGAATAATATGCTGGCGGGAAAAGTACCCGAGGCTGATGTTGCCCTGATACAATCGCCGCTGAATCTGGTCACCACGAGGATTACGCCGGAGGGCACGGTTGCCCCGGAACAGGGTGGGTTCGGGAACCTTATCATCCCCGGGATTTTTAGCCTTTTGCTGGTGCTTTCCATCACTTTTTCTTCCACCTACCTGGTCCAGGGGCTGGGCGATGAAAAGGAGAGCCGCCTCATCGAGGTACTACTGTCCTCTGTCTCCACGAGGCAGCTGCTCACGGGCAAGGTGCTGGGACTCGGCACCGCCGGACTGGTACAGGTGGTCGTGTGGGTAATCTGCGCCCCGCTCCTGCTCGGGTTGGCTTCCTCTTCCATCGGGGGATTTTTTGCCAGCCTACAGATACCGCCGAGCTTCCTGATTCTGTGCGTCGTCTATTTTGTACTCGGCTATTTATTGTTCGCGGTGATTTCTACGGGCATCGGGGCGATAAGCCCGTCGGCCCGGGAGGGTCAGCAACTGGCCACGATATTCACGCTGAGTGCGGTCTCACCGCTGTGGATCTCTTCTTTAATTATGTTATTCCCCAATAACCCGGCTTTCATCGCTCTGACTATCTTTCCTCTCACGGCACCGGTCACGTTAATGATGAGGTTGGGCTCGACGGATGTACCCGCCTGGCAGATAGCCGCCAGCATTATCGTGTTGATACTGACCATCATCGGCGGGATGTTATTGACCGTCAGGATAGTCAGGACCTTCCTGCTGATGTACGGCAAGCGCCCTAGCCTGGGGGAAATTATCCGCAACTTCAGGAACGGCTAGTTTTTATCGTTAAATTCCCCGCGCGCACTCTGGTATAACTATTGTTTTGTCGGTTCTGCAGGCCGCTGGATGAGCTGTGGTATCTTTTCTCCCCTTTTTACCGCCAGGCGCGCCCGGGTCATGTCCCCGATATCGAATCCCCACCCCTCTTTAAGGGTGCCCGCCCCGAGCATTATCGCCATTTCGATGTGCGGGCGGTTCACCTTGTGCCAGATGAGCGGGCCGTGCTCCATGCCCTTGGGAATGTACATAGCGAAGTTCTTATTGAACTGCATCTCTTCTCCGCCGAGTCCGAAGGCCATGTCCGCCCCCAAATCCTCGGGATTTTTGGGGTCGCCGCCGATGTGCAGCACTATCTCGTCGAAGTTATCATGCTTCATTTCGCGTATGGTGTCGGGTATATCCCATATCCAACCGAATTCGATATAAGTCTTGATGCCCGGCACCTGCACCTCGCTGATATACGTCATCGTGGGACTCTGCCGCCCCTTGCCGGAGATTGCCCCCGGCGACTCCCTCATGGGGCTCCGCATGACGTATTGCTCGTAGTCGATTTTATCCTTTTTAACCGGCAGGCCTTTTTTGGGCACTCCGACGCCGCTGTTGCCCCATCCCTTCGCCATTTCGCCCGTCCCCAGCATCATTGCCATTTCGATATGCGGGAACTCGAACTTGTTCCAGATGAGCGGCCCGTGCGGCACGCCCCTGGGGATATACATACCCGTCGTCGTATTGAACGTGATGGGCTGCCCGCCGATGTAGAATGTTATTTCCCCACCCAGCACCTGCGGCCTTTCCCAGTCTCCTCCCCAGTGCAGCACGATTTCGTCGTAATCGTGCGCGTGCTCGTATATGTGAGGGTTCGGCGAAGGTATCTCGTATATCCACCCGAGCTCGATATAGGTGTTGCAGCCCGGCACCTGCTTGTTGCTCATCATGGTCATGGTAGGGTGCTGCCGCCCTTTAACATTAGGGTCGCCTGCTTCATAAATGGGCTTGCTGACGACATACTTCTCTAACTGGCTTTTCGGCATAAAAAAGTCCTCCTCAATAATTACCGGGGGTTCGCGCCTATGATACTGCACGGGACAGACTAAGTCAAAGCTGTAACAGCCTATTTGGTAAAAGCGGATTTATCTATAGCGAAAACGTAGCTTAACTTGGCCCGACTTGGCGGCGGTTCTTCCAGTTTCATTACCAGGCTGTATCCCGCTTTCATCAAAGCCCTCTGGCTCCTCTCGTTGTAATCCCCGGGGATGCCGAATACCATATCGGCTTTTTCCTGTTCGAAGGCGAATCGGGTTAAGGTGCGTATTATATCGGCGCCGAGCCCCCGCCCCCATAGCTCCTTCTCCCCTATCACGAGGTCGATACGGCGGCAGTCCAGCCCGGGGTACTCCTGCAGGATCTTTTCCAGGTTCATTTCCTGGAGCCAGCCGTCACCGATGGGCTTTTCGCCCAGTTCGATGATAAAACAGAAAGCGTGCTGCGAGACTTTACGGAAGATTTTCTTGACTTCCTCGGCCGTACGCATCGCTACGAGGCCGGTATCCGCCCAGTGAATGATTTCGGGGTCGGTTTCCCACTTCGCCACTATCTTCCAGTCGTCTTCCGTCATGGGACGGAGGAAGACACGCTCCCCATGAAGCGTGATCCCGTGCTCCCGCAACCTCATAGCACACACCTCCCCTGCCCGCAGAGATTATACTAAAAACCGTAAAACTTTGTCACTGTGTCCAGAGGTTCCCGGTCCCGCCGGTCTTTATTTATCGGGTTCTTCAGGTCAGGGTAACCTATCGCTATCCCCAGCGCGATGAGCTTGTCTTCCGGTATCCCCAACTCTTTCCTTATAATGTCGGGGTAGACGACCGCCATCGCCTGGGCTATCGTCCCCAGCCCGTAGTTCGTCGCCAGCAGCATGATATTTTGCACCGCCGACCCGCAGTCGTACATCGCCCAGACGTTGATGCCCTTCTCCTGGTAAAGGAAGTTCTTGCCCACCAGTAAATATATGCATGTGGTCGCCCCGTAATGCCGGGCGTTATCCGCAAAGCGGGCTTCAAAGTCTTCTTTCGTCATTTCGCTGGTGCGTCCCCGGCGTTCCTTAGCCTGCATGCTCTTTATGCGAGACATATACGGCTCGGGGTACTCGGGAGGGCGGGCGACCTCTGACTGCGAGTTTTGCATACCCTGCGTACCCCGCTTAACAAAAGCGTCCTGTATCGCCTTGAGTTTTTTCCCGGTAGCCACGGCGAATTCCCAGGGCTGCGTGTTCGCCCACGACGGCGCCCGTAATGCCTGCTCAATTATTTTTCTGATTAAATCCATTGGCACCGGGTCGGACTTAAAAGCCCGTACTGAATATCTCTCTTTTATTACTTGAACGACGTCCATCCTATGCTCTTCCTCCTTGATTGTTCCGTTTGATAATTAATTATCGGCACTTTCCATTTATCAAGTCAAATTTACCGGCCCCTGTCGGCTGGCTAATTTTCCCGCTCCTCTTTATAATTAGGATATCATTACGGATATATTATCGGCGGTGCGGCGTGAACTCCGCGAGCAGGTGGACGCCAGGACCTTGGGCCTTTACCAGTCGTTCTTTAAAGAAAAAGTCGTCGCCTATGGTGTTAAAAGCTCGCTCGTCACTAAAATCGCCTTGAAATATTTCCCGGAAATAAAAAACCTGACCAAAAAGGAAATATTTGCTCTCTGTGAAGAACTCTTGAAGTCCGATTATTCCGAAGAGGCTTATATCGCCTTCGAATGGTCCCGCCGACTCCACAAGCAATTCGAGCCGGAAGATTTCGCCGTTTTTGAGGGATGGCTGACCAAATACGTCAATACCTGGGCTAAATGCGACACTTTAGGCAACCATACGGTGGGCGATTTTATTATGCTGTATCCCCGCTACCTGAAAAATCTCAAGGACTGGACGAAGTCGCCGAATCGCTGGCTGCGGCGCGCGGCGGCGGTATCTTTAGTATTGCCGGCGCGTCGCGGTTATTTCTTGCCCGATGTTTTCGCTATCGCCGATAGCCTCCTGCGCGATAAGGACGACCTCGTGCAAAAAGGTTACGGCTGGATGCTTAAGGAAGCCAGCCGACGGCATCAACCGGAAGTATTCGACTACGTTATGCGGAACCGGAGCGTTATGCCCCGCACCGCGCTGCGCTATGCCATCGAAAAAATGCCGCCGGATTTAAGGCGCCTGGCTATGGCGCGGGATGAGTAGCGTAGTCTTTAATAATAGCTCATTAGCTATAAAGTCTCTCGACTAAAACTTGCCCTTGAGTGATTTATAGGTATCGGCGAGGGCTTGCGGCACGATTCTGATATCGGCGAGGACGGGTATATAGTTGGTGTCGCCCTGCCAGCGGGGTACGATGTGGCTGTGAAAATGGTCTTCGATGCCGGCACCGGCTACTTTCCCCAGGTTCGCCCCGATGTTGAAACCGCCCGGCTTTAACTCTTTTTTCAAAACCGCAATGCAGCGGCTGATTATCTCGAAGTGCTCATTCCTCTCGGCTTCACTGAGTTCTTCCGGAGTCCCGATGTGCCGGTAAGGGGCGATCAGCAGGTGGCCGGGATTATACGGATAGCTATTTAGCATGATGAAGTTCTTTTTGCCCCGGTAGAGTATATAGTTCTTGACGTCTTTATTTTCTTTGGGTTTATCGCACAGTATGCACCCCTCCGGTTTTTCGCCCTGGATGTACTGGATTCGCCACGGCGCCCACACGTGTTTCATATTGACTTCTCCTTGCCGGTTGCTGGTGCTATTTTAACCGCCAATCAACTCACCCGTCAACACTTTTATATAATCCCCTTTTCACTCAGTTCCGCCATTTCTGTCTCACTCATGCCCAGCAGCTTGCCGTAGACGTAGGCGTTGTCCCGACCCGGCGTCGGGGCTGGCCGTCTATATTCGGCAGGTGTTTCGGAAAGCTTTATCGGGCTGGCATCCACCAGCTTCGCTATCTCCGGCCTGTCTACGAAGAACCCCCTCTCTCTCAACTGCGGGTCTCCGGCGAGGTCGGCGGCGTTCTGTACGACCCCGGCTGCCACTCCGTCCTCCTGAAGCTTTGTCATCACCTCAGCGGCGGTGTGCTTTCGCGTCCATGCCCTAACGTGCCTGTCCAGCTTGACTTTGTTCTCGACCCTGCCGGAGAGCGTGGCGAACTTTTTGTCCTCCGCCCATTCCGGATTCCCCAGCGCCCGCTTGAATCCCCGCCATTCCGCGTCGGTAAATACCGCGATGGCGCACCAGCGTTTTCCTTTGCAGGGATAGACGTCATGCGGTGCCGCATCTTTTGAGTTGTTACCCGCTGGCTCTGGTTCTTCGCCGTTCATGCTATAGTCCAGGATAGCGCCGCCCAGCAGGCTCGCCATGGCTTCTACCTCTGATATGTCGATATATTGCCCCTCCCCCGTCTGCCGCCGGTGCTCCAGCGCCCCCAGCAGCGCCAGGGACGCGTACAGCCCGGCGATATGGTCGGCGTAGGAAAAACCCGGTCCTGTCGGCGCCCGGCCGGGGAAAGATGTCAAATGCGTCATGCCGGAGAAAGCGTGTACACTCGGCCCGTAGCCGCTATAGTCTTTCCAGGGTCCCGTCTGCCCCATGAGGGATAAGCTTACCATGATGATGTCCGGCTTTATCTTTTTTAGATTTTCGTAGTCCAGCCCCCAGTTCGCCATGACCCGCGGCGCGAAGTTCTCCGCGACGATGTCACAAATACTCACCAGCTTCCTGACAAGTTCGATTCCTTCTGGTTTGCCAAGGTTCAGAGTTATTCCCAGTTTGTTCCGGTTCCAGGTGTTATAGTAGCCACGTGAAAAGACGTCATCGTTTTCGGTTGAAAGCAGCGGCTGGACTTTAATAACCTCCGCCCCGAAGTCCGCCAGCAGCCGCGTCGCGTACGGTCCCGCCAGCACCCAGGTAAAATCGAGGATGCGGATGTTATGTAGAATTGACTGATTGCTTACCATAACTTTAAAAACGAATCGAAGCTATCCACCTGCGATTCGTTGCATATCAAAGCCTTTCGGTTTTGTCACCCCCCTCAATTTATGCTATAATTAATATCTGAAATACTCATAAGGACGTATCATGACTGCTAAACCCGCTAAACCCGATAAAGACCTCCAGACCTTTATCGAGAACATCAACAAGAAAGACAAAGTAAACGGCCTCAAAGTACGCTTCGGCTTTACCAAGCGCAAGAGGAAATAGCCGGCCGCTTCATCTATTCCGC
>CAZEUJ010000018.1:2386-21501 GCA_964514525.1 uncultured Dehalococcoidaceae bacterium | reverse complement strand
CGGCGGTCTTCAGCGGGATAATGCCCATCATCACCGGCACCTTGAACTTCTCCACTCGCTTCATGAACTTCTCAAACGATTTCGGGTCGTAGACCGCCTGGGTCTGGAAGAACTTTGCCCCGGCGGCGATTTTTTTCCGCATCTTGGCGATTTGCAGCTCCGCCGCAGCTTCGGTATTGGACTCCACCTTGACCACCGCACCCGCAAAGAAGGCAGGCTTGCCTATCAGCTCGTTGCCCGCGATATCGAAGCCCTCGTTAAGTCGTTTAATCGCCATCAGCAGGGTGACGGAATCGAGGTCGAAGACGCCCTTCGCCTGGGGGTGGTCGCCGAGGGCGGGGAGGTCGCCGGTCAAAGCCAGGACGTTCTTGATGCCCATCACCCACGCCCCGAGCAGGTCGGATTGCAAAGCGATGCGGTTACGGTCGCGGCAGGTCATCTGGAAGATGGGCTCGAGGCCTCCCTGCACGCAGAGCGCTGCCGTCACCAGCGAACACAGCCGCATGACGGAGCTCTGCTGGTCGGTAACGTTAGCGGCATCCACCTTGCCCCGGAGGACTTCGATGTTCTCTTTTATTTCATGGATATCCGTGCCCTTGAGCGGGCCGAACTCGCAGGAGATAGCAAACTGACCCGATTCCAGCTTGGATTGAAGGCTCATTTTACTTTCACCTCCTCGACGGGCTTTCCCACCTCAGGGGGATTCTCCAGGGCGTACCGCGGAGTGGACATCATCTCCGGGCGGGGCATTATCTTCTTGTGGTCGAGCGGCTTTAACAAATCATCGAGTCGATGCAACATTCCCCGCTCCTTGAGTCGGTTGTATATCAGCTCCCAGCCGCAGTCCCGGTCGGGTGAAATTTCGCATTTGCCGTGGTTCGCCCCGCCGCAGGCGCCGCTGACGAGGCCCTTGGTGCAGGCGGTGAGGGGGCAGATGCCGCCGGTGTGAAACAGGAGGCACTGGCCGCATTCTAAACAGCGCTCGCTGCCTTCCCATTCTCCGCGCGAGCCGCCCAGATTGACCGTATTGCAGCCCGGATAAACGGGCTTGTTTACCGAGGCGGCCACGCATTGGACGCCGATGCCGCAGGTCAGGACCAGCACGGCGTCGGCCGCCTTAAGCTGGTCGAGCTTGCCTTTCAACTCGGACTTTATTAAGGCTTTCCCGCAGAGGAAATCGACCGCTTTGGTGCCGGTGACGTTTTTGCCGGCTGCCGTCAACTTGTCCTTCATCTCGGCGACCTGCTTGGGGCCGCCGCTACCGGAAGACTCGGCGCAGCCCTTGCAGCCCATGACAAAGACGCTATTGTCTTTTTCGAGATAGGCCAGGATTTCATCTAAAGGCTTTTGCTCTGAATAAATCATCTCTCCTCCTTCAACCTACACTAACCGGAATTTTCCGAGGTCTCGACCTTTAGGGGTGACGACATGAACGGCGCAGGCGATACAGGGGTCGAACGAACGAATGATACGGACGATTTCAAAAGGATTCTTCTCGTCCTTGACCTTAGTGCCGATAAGAGATTGTTCGATAGGACCATGCTGTCTTTTATCATCCATGGGCGATACGTTCCAGGTGGTGGGTACCACGCATTGGTAGTTGGCGATTTTCCTGTTTTTTATCTCAATCCAGTGCCCCAGGGCGCCGCGGGCGCCTTCGGTAATTCCCATGCCCATCGCTTCTTCGGGCAGTTTATACTCGACGTAGGCCGGCTGACCCGGTTTTAACTGTAAAGCCCAGCCTTCCAACTGGTCGGCGATAAACTTGGCGGAGAGCGCCCGCGCCAGGTGCCGCCCGAGAACGGAGAAGAAGATAGAGGGACTGGCTTTAAGCTGCTTCAAAGCGCCGTCCACCAGCTCTTTCATTTTAGGGTCGCCTTTGGCGTAAGTTACCGCTACGCGCGCCACCGGGCCCACCTCATATACCTTGCCGTCGTAGCGGGGGGCCTTAGCCCAGGAATAGGCTTCCTTCTTGCCGTATTGCGGCCTGGTATCGCCGTGGGAAGGGTGTAAATTGGCAGTAGAGTCATCGTACCAGGAGTGCTTCACCTGCTCAGTGATTTTTGAGGTATCAAGCGGGGCAAGCCGGAGGTCGGGGCCGACGATGGTACCCTGCTTGAAGAGCCTCTCCCTTGTGGCGTAGTCCGGGCTCCTGCCGTCTAGGTCGTAACTGCCGTAGGAAAGGAGGTTCTTACAGCCCGCGCCGATTCCGGCGTAGTCGCTATAAGCGCCGGCCACCGCCAGAACATCCGGGATATAAACGTTATTAATGAAGTCCTGGAGAATTTTAATTTTCCAGATGTAAGCCATGATATTATCGGCGGTGGGGACGGAGGTAACGCCGCCGGGGACGACGCCCACGCTGTGGGGTACCTTGCCACTGAAAATGGCGACCGCCTCGTGGCCGATGCGACGGATTTCCAGGGCTTTAACATAGTGGGCGACCGCCTGCTGGTTGACCGCGGGCGGCAGGCGGTAATCGCCTTCATAGCGGGGCAGGAAAGGCTCCAGCGCGCCGCGCTGGATAAAGTCTTTAACGGAGTTCAGTTGCGAATCGTTGCCTTCGTACTTGGCGACATCGGCGATATTTACGTAATCCAGGGCAGCGAGGTGGTAAAAGTGGAGGACATGGTCCTGGGCGACGTGCGCGCCGTGGATGAGGTTGCGTATGATGCGGCCGTTATCGGGAATCTTATCGGCAATGCCGAAGGCGCTATCGAGATTTAACGCGGCGGCGATGCCGTGCGACTGCGGGCAGACGCCGCAGATACGTTGGGTTATTACCTGGGCGTCACGCGGGTCGCGGCCCCTGAGGATAAGCTCCAGGCCGCGGAAAAGGTTGCCGGTGGCCCGGGCGTCTTTAACCACGCCGTTTTCCACGACGCATTCTATCTTTAAATGCCCCTCGATCCTGGTGATAGGGTCGATAACAATCTTGCCCATTACTTCACCTCCTTGGCCTTGTTCGCCCAGTAAGCCCCGACGACCGGGAGGTCGACATCGACGAGCTTTTCATAGAAGGGCTCCATCTCGTTGGGGAACTCGGGCTGGGTGCAGCCGTTGCAGGGCGCGCCGCAGCCGATGACCCAGTTGGTGCCGCTGTTCCAGTGCCGCAGGGGGCAGTCCGCATGGGTGATGGGGCCCTTGCAGCCGAGCTCGTAGAGGCAGCCGTCCTCGCCGAATTTCTTGGCGAACTTGCCCTCGTCGAAATAGGCGCGTCGGGGGCAGTTTTCGTGTATCAGTTTGCCGTAGAAAGCTTTGGGGCGGAGAAAATCATCGAGGTCTTCAGCTTTAGGCAAGCCGAACAAGATAATGCTCTCCACCGTCCCGAAAAGCCAGTCGGGATGAGGGGGGCAGCCGGATACATTTATCAGGGTTTTATTGATGCCTGCGGCGGCAAGGGCTTTCTGCACGGAGACGCAGCCAGCGGGATTGGGCGGGGCGGCGGGGATACCGCCAAAGGAAGCGCAGGTGCCCATGGCGATTACGGCCAACGCATCCCGTGCGAGCTCCGTTACCCTTTGCAACATGGTGACAGGCTTGCCGTTCCTCTCGCCGACGGCACCGTAAACGCCACCGTCAGCCGTGGGGACGGCGCCGTCAACCACGAGGACATATTCGCCCTTCTGCCGTTTGGCAGTGTCCTCCATTACCTGGATAGCCATCTCGCCGGCGGCCGCCATGACGACCGGATGAAACTTGAGGTTGATGTGGACGCCGGGCGCTATCTGGTCGATGAGGACATTTTTGATGGTGGGACTGGCCGTGTTGAGCATGGTGACGGCGCAACCGCTGCAGGCGGCGGTCTGGAGGTAAATGACCGGAAGTTCCTTAACCATCGGACCAACTCCTTTCTCAACGCTATCTATATTTATACGCAATCCTATCAATTATACAAAAAATGGAGACATGTAACCAAAAGGGGTCGATAATTCAGGGCGTATTGTACTATAGTATTAAGCCTTTAGCTATATTGTCCGTGCCATTATAATACGATACGAGTAATAAAGTCCAGCCCGGCCTATCAGGGCGTTTAAGAGGGGCTGACGCCCCTCTTTTTTATTTCCCCCTCTCCTCTCAGGAGAGGGGGATAAAGAGGGTGAAGTATCTGGATTCCGGCCTGCGCCGGAATGACTTACAATCAACTAATCCGGCAGCGCTTTCGCCACGATTTCCGCCAGGTCCAGCACCTGCACTTTATCAGCGGCCTCTTTGTCCTTTAGACCGTCATCGAACATGGTCATGCAGTATGGACAGCAGACGCAGATGGTATCTGGCTTTTTACCCAAAGCTTCCTCCACGCGCGCCACGTTAATAAGCGTCCCTTCCTTTTCCTCCATCCACATGCGGCCGCCGCCCGCCCCGCAGCAAAAGCCCTTATCGCGGCGGCGCTCCATTTCCGTCGGCGCTTTACCGGTGGCGGCGGCGATAACGCGGCGGGGGGCGTCAAAGATAAAGTTATACCGGCCCAGGTAGCAGGAGTCGTGGAAGACCACGTTGCCGAGGTCTGCCGAAGCTTTCAGCTTTAATTTTCCTTCTTGAATCAGGGCATTGATAAACTCGGTATGATGGACGACCTCAAAATCGGCGCCATACTGCTTATAGTCGTTCTTTAAAACGCTATAGCAGTGCGGGCACTGGGTAATGATCTTTTTTACGCCTTTATCGGCATACAGTTTGATATTGGCTTTTGCCATGCGGTCGAATACATATTCGTTGCCGAGGCGACGCAGACTTTCACCGCAGCACATTTCATCCCGGCCCAGAGTGCCCCAGGAGACGCCACTTTTATCGAGAATCTTTGCCAGCGATAGGGTAGTATGGCGGTTGCGGGCGTCGAACGCCCCCGCACAGCCGACATAGAACAGGTACTCGGTCTTGTCTTTTTCAAACGGTTTAACATTGATATCCGCCGCCCATTTCGTGCGGTCGGCGGGGGCAATGCCCCAGGGATTGCTGCGCTGTTCCATATTCTCAAAAAACGCCAGCAACTCTTCCGGGAATTTGGCCTTCATCTCGACCAGGTGGCGGCGCATATCGACGATGCGGGGCACGTGCTCGATAAAGACGGGGCAGACCTCCATGCAGGCGCCGCAGGTGGTACACTCCCAGATAGCAATGTCGGCGACGCTCCCCTCCACACCCCCGCCGATGAGCGGCAGCTCCGGATGACTATCTTTTCCCGCGTTTTTCAGCAGGTTTACCTTGATGTCATGAATGACGAGTCGGGGGTGCAAAGTCTTGCCGGTACGCGTGGCCGGGCAGTTGTCCGCGCAGCGTCCGCACTCGGTGCAGGCATACGAATCGAACAGGCCTTTCCAAGTAAAGTTTTCCACCTGCCCAACGCCGAAGGTATTGCCCTTTTTAAACTCCTCGCGCGGCTGCGTCCTGACCTTATCCAGGCTCTTGAAAAAGCAGTTGGGAATAGAAGTCATGATGTGCATGTGCTTGCTGTAAGGCAGGTAGTTGAGGAAAGACAGCAGTATGATGGCGTGTAGCCACCAGAAGACCCGGGCGGCGATATCCAGAGTACCTATAGAAGTCCCACCCGAAATAAGTGAAGCGCCGAAATTGGAAACGGGCATGTAAGTCGCCGCCCTTTCCGTGCCGGCGGCGATTTCGCTGGCGTTCATGCCGAAGTAAGCGATCATCAGTCCGGCGACTAGCCCGAGGATAACAAAAGCGTCGCGGCTCCTGGCCTCGGTGTAAGGAGGCGGGAAAGTGAGGCGTCGGATAATCGCTAAAATCACCGCGAGCAGCGCCAGGACGGACATAATATCGAAGATAAAGGCCAAGGTAAAGTAAGCGCAGTCCGGCAGTCGGGCGAAGCTGATAACATCCGGGGCAAGACCGTTAAGCAGGAATTCGGTGTTAGAAATTAGTAAAATCATAAAAGCCCAAAAAAGGACAAAGTGATTTATACCGAAAGGCTTACTGACCACCCTTCTCTGGCCGAAGGCAAAGTAAAGCATGTTCCAGAAACGTTTAAAGAAAGCATTGAACCGATTTTCCGGTCTGCCTTTAAGAATCAGGCCGAAACGCCGGTAGCAGCTATAAAAGAAGAAAGCGATCGCCAGGACCAGGACAATGATAAATGCCGTTACGGTTGCTGTCAAAATATTATTCCTTCTCTAAATTATACACACTGTCATTCTCGGGCTCGAACCGAGAATCCAACCTCCCTTTTTACCCCACCACTGGATTCCAGCTTTCGCTGGAATGACATTATTAAGAAGCGGTCGTTGTCTTGCCGGCTTTCTTAGCACGCATCTCCCGTACGTAACTGGTAATGGCCGGTATCACCTGAAAGAGGTCGCCGACGATGCCGTAGGTGGCTACCTCGAAGATGGGCGCCTGTTTATCGCGGTTGATGGCGATAATCGTGTCCGAGTCCTGCATACCGACCAGATGCTGGATGGCGCCGCTGATACCCACGGCGAAATAGATTTTGGGTCGAACCGTTTTGCCCGTCTGGCCGACCTGCCTTTCTAGGGGCATCCAGCCGGCTTCCACGGCGGCGCGGGAACAGGCGACCACCCCACCCAGCTCATTAGCCAGCTCCTGCAGGATGGAGTAGTTTTCTTTATTGCACATACCGCGCCCGCCGGAGACGATGATATCCGCCGCCGCCACGTCAACGCTGTCCAAGTTTTTATCAGCGATTATCTCTAATACTTTAGCGGCGATTTCCTCTTCTTTAACGGGCACCTTTTCGCGGACAATCGTGCCGGTGCGGGAGGCATCCTTAGCCGGCATCGGCATAACGTGGGGTCGGACGGTGGACATCTGGGGCCGGGTGAACTCCGTCAGGATGGTCGCCATGATATTTCCGCCGAAAGCGGGACGCGTCTGCAATAAGAATCCTTTATCGTCAATAGACAGGCCGGTGCAGTCGGCGGTAAGCCCGGTCTGGAGTTTGGTGGCCACCGCGCCGGCCAAATCTCTGCCTAAACCGGTCGCGCCGACGAGCACTATCTCCGGCTTGTGTTTTTCTATCAAATAGACCAGCGCCTTGTAGTAGGACTCGGTGCGGTAGTGGTGAAAAACGGGGTCGTCAACGAGATATACTTTAGCAGCGCCGTAGGCGAACGCCTCCTGAGCGAGGTGCTCGACCTTGTCCCCGACGACCACCGAGCAAAGCTCGACGTTACGGGCTTTAGCGAGTTCCGCCCCGACTCCCAACAGCTCCCAGGAGACCTCGGCGGCCCTGCCCTCGGCATGCTCGGTAAAGACCCAGACGCCGTGATATTGCCGGAGCTTTACGAGTCGGGGATCGGTAACTTCAGCCTCCGGGACGGCCGGTTTTGCGGCGGCTTTCTGAGCCGCCAGCTCGTCGAGGATCTTTTGCTCTTCCGGCGTATAGTAAATTTCGATGGCCTCTACCGGGCAGACTTTCAGGCAGCGCTGGCACCGGGTGCACTTCTCCAGGTCGATGACCGGCTCGCCCTTTTCATTCATCTTGATGGAGTCTTTAGGGCACTCGGTCTCACAGCGGGCGCCGCAGGCGATACATTTACCGGGGATAAGCCGGGGCGTGCCGCGGGGTCGTTTGATTTTCTTCGCTTCTTCTTCCATAGACGTTATAAGGACAATAAGTCCTTTTCCATCATCTTGTTAATGAGCAGTCGGGCAGTGTCTTCCGGTTTATCGTCATCCTTGCTCAGAATCTCGCCCTTGGCCCTCTCCGGCGAAAATATTTTACGCACCTGCGTGGCCGAGCCCTTGAGACCGATGGTGGCCTCGTTCAACTGCATAGCTTTGTTGTCCCAGAGCGTGACGGGCGCTTCCTCGGCCATTAGCCGCATGGGAACATTGGGATAGCGGGGGCTATTGATTTCCCGCAGCACGGCAATCATCGCCGGCAGCGGAGCCGTAACCACTTCATGGCGGCCTTCCAGCTTACGCCTCACCCTGACTATCTTCGCCTTGAGGTCGACCTCTTCAACGCGGTCGACCAGGGTCAGCTGCGAGCACCCCAGGCGGGTAGCGATGCCGGGGCCTACCTGGGCGGTATCGCCATCGATGGTCTGGCGCCCGCACATGACGATAGCCAGCTCTTCCTTTTGCGCCAGCCGGCGGACGGCTTCCGTGAGGACCATGCTCGTGGCCAGGGTATCGGCGCCGCCGAAAACGCGGTCGCTCAGTAAAATGGCTTCATCGGCGCCCAGGGCCAGCGTCTTCCTTAAAGTAACCTCAGCGCTGGGAGGGCCCATAGAAATTACGGCGACGTGGAAGCCATATTTGTCCTTGAGTCGGAGGCTCTCTTCCAGGGCGTGGGTGTCATAAGGGTTCATGATAAAGGGCACGCCCTCGCGGATGAGCGTGCCGGTAACGGGGTCGACCTTGACCTGAGTGGTATCCGGGACCTGTTTAACGCAGGTAACAATCAACATGAAATATCGTACCTAAGAGCTATATAAATTGGATAATACCACATTATTGTACATTATATTTCCATATACAGTAAATAAGTATTTATGCTTACCTGTAATTGGCTTTGCCACCCAGCTCCCACCATGATAAACTACAAACGTAAAAACAATGAAAATACTCGTCACCAACGATGACGGCATCAAAGCCGAAGGCTTATGGACGCTGGTTAAAGAACTACAAAAATTCGCGCGCATTACGGTGGTAGCCCCCGACGGCGAAAGGAGCGCCATCGGCACAGCGGTCACTCTGTTCCAACCGCTGCACGTGGAGGAAGTCGATGCGCCGCTGGCCGGCGTGACCACCTATGCTGTAGACGGGTCACCATCGGACTGCGTTATCCTGGCCCTCGGTAAGCTCATCAAAGATGGTGTTGTTATGGTGGTTTCCGGCGTTAATCCCAACCTGAACCTGGGCGAAGACGTTTATATCTCAGGGACGGTCGGCGCCGCCATGCAGGGTTACTTTCGCGGCCTGCCCGCCCTGGCGATATCGGCTCCGCCAGGGAGTCAGGCGGGATTAAGCACCGGCGCCCGGGTGGCTGCCGCATTGGTGAAAAAAATGGTCGATAATCACCCGGCCAGGATATTCCTTAATGTAAATGTCCCCGACCTTCCCCTGGAGGAAATCCATGGCGTTAAAATCACGCGGCTGGCCCGCTCCAGCCATATCAACACCGTCGAGGAAAACGACGAGGGGGCACGAAAACAATATCAGCTGGTACGCGAAAGAGTACCCGCCGCCGGCAGCGAAGGCACGGATATCCAGGCCATCGCACAGGGGAGTATCTCCATTACCCCGCTTTATACCAGCCTTCTGGACAAGCCGCCGCAGCAACTCCTGAAAAAGATACAGGCCGACCTTCTCAGCGGATTGAAAAAGGGGTAAGATATCGATTATGCAGCACCACATCGGCACAGACATCATAGAAATAGAAAGAATCCGCCAGGCCATCGAACACTGGGGCAAACGATTTCTGAACCGGATTTATACCATAGAAGAGCAACGCCTTTACGGTCGCCATACGCACATGCTGGCGGCGAGCTTTGCCAGCAAAGAAGCGGTCATGAAAATGCTGGGCACGGGTAACCGGGGGGTGGCCTGGAGGGAAATCGAAACGCTTTACCGCCCCAGCGGCAAGCCCTTAATAAAACTCAACGGCCGGGCAAAAAAAGTTGCGGAAAAGCTGGGTATAAAGGAAATTGATGTCAGCCTCTCCCACTCCCGCGAGTACGCCACAGCCACCGCCATCGGGGCAACCTAACCCTCCCAGACCACCTCCCCGCCGATAATGGTCATCTCCACTTTAATGTCTTTGATTTGTTCGGGGGGGATTCTGGACGGGTCATCGCTCAGGACAACCATATCCGCCAGCTTGCCGGGAGATATCGAGCCTTTGATATTTTCTTCAAAAGAGGCGTAGGCGGCGTTGACCGTATATAGCGCCAGTGCCTGACCGACCGTGATTCTTTCCTCCGGCAGCAGCGCCTGGCCGGACTCGACCCGGCGCGTTACGGCGGCATAGATACCAATCAGGGGATTGTTCGGGACGACCGGGGCATCCGAGCTGCCCGCGACGACGACACCGCTTTCCAGCGGCGACCTAATACGATAGAGCCAGGGCAACTGGCTTTCCGGTACCGTCGCCAGGTAACGCTCGCCGCTGTAATAGATAAAGGGGGGCTGGGTAACGATAACCGCGCCCAACTTTTTAAGTCGCTCCAACAGATACGGAGGGCATTCGCCGCAGTGCTCGATACGGTGACGACGTCCCGCCACCGGAGAATTTTTATTAACATATTCGAGGGCTTCGATAGCCGCCGCCACGGTACTCTCGGCAACGGCATGAAAAGCCAGTTGAAAACCGGAGCGATGAACATTCAGCGCCAAGTCGTTAAGTTCTGCCGGGTCTGGCGGGACTTCCAGCATAACTTTAGCCGCCCCCAACTGCATGAGGTTGTCGCCGGAACCGGTCTTCAGATTTACCTGATGAAAATCTTTCAGGTACGGCGCGCCGGCCATCATCGTCAGGCGACTCCGCAGGCGGCGGTTCAGGATAAAGCTACAAACCGTCTCCCAGCGGTCGAGACTATTGCCGACGGTGGCATCCTGCACCGAGGTGATACCCAGCGAAAGAAACTGCCGATTAGCCAGAGCTACGCCTTCATTCAGTTCCGCATTGGAAAGAGGCGGCATTACCTCCCCCCGAATGTACCCCAGCATCCCGATAAGGATGCCATTCGGCTCACCTGTCGCCGGGTCGCGTTCGATGCGGGCGCCGGCAGGCTCCTCCGTCTCTGCCGTGATGCCGGCCAGAGAGAGCGCCAGACTGTTAAGCACACAGGCGTGCAGCGAGCGGTGACTCAGGACGACCGGGTGGTCCGGGGCTGCCTCATCGATATCCCAACGGGTGGGGCAGCGTTTTTCCGCCAGATAAAACTCATTATAGTCGGTGCCGCTTATCCACGTCCCGGGCGGGGTGTTTTTAGCTTTTTCGCGGATTTTTTCTTTAATATCGGCGATAGAGCGCACTGACGCGGGACTCAGGTCGATGCTAAGCAGCTTTCGTATGAGGGAGAACAGGTGGAGGTGGGCGTCATTGAAACCGGGTAAAACCGTCCTGCCCCTGCAATCGATGACCCTGGTGCCAGCCCCGACGAAGGAGTCCAGTTCCGTCTGGGTGCCCGCAAACGATATAGTATCATCGTTGACCGCCACCAGCCCGGCGGCGGGCCGGGCGGCGTCCACGGTTATCACACGGGCATTTTTCAGGACAATATCGGCGGCTGGCATCATGACCCCTTGCGCGGGATGGTTTTTTGCCAGTATACTACTGATAGAGTTATACTGCAAAGGAGAAGGAAATGAATAAGGAGCAGCTAGTACGCAGTCTGGTAGACTGGATAGAAGATAAAGTAATGGCGGCCGGGCGCCGGGGGGTAGTGCTAGGAATGAGCGGGGGAGTAGATTCATCAGTGCTGGCCGTGCTCTGCAAGAGGGCTTTCCCCAATAATACCATCGGCCTGATTATGCCCTGTTATAGCATCGATGAAGACAAAGAACACGCCGAGGCCGTGGTCAGGCAGTTCGAGGTCCCCACGAAAACCGTGGTCCTCAACGCCGTTTACGATGCCCTGCTCCACGTGCTACCGGATTTCAAGCCAGAGCAGTCCGTTGCCCGTATTGCCCAGGCTAATCTCAAAGCCAGGCTGAGAATGGTCACCCTCTATTATGTTGCTAATCAAATGAACTACATCGTCGTCGGCTCCGGCAACCGCAGCGAAATCGCCGTCGGCTACTTTACCAAGCACGGGGACAGCGGCGCGGATATCCTGCCGCTGGGCAATTTGTTGAAAAAAGAGGTCAGGGAACTGGCCCGTTACCTGGGAATCCCCCACGGGATAATCGAAAAAGCGCCGTCGGCGGGTTTATGGAAGGGCCAGACGGACGAGGGCGATATGGGCTTCAGCTACGATACGCTTGACCGCTACCTTCAGACCGGTAACGCTCCGGAGGATGTAAAAAGTCGGATAGAGTTCCTGAAAGCCGCCAGTCGTCATAAGAACCAGATGCCCCCCGTACCCAATTTCTAGTCGGCGTTGCCTACTACCGTTGATAGTCTCGGCCAGCCTTCTCCAGAACGGCGATTTCCATCGTGCCACTTGATAAATTCGGCACTTGATAGTATAGTTTAACAGATGCCCTTAGCGACAATGGAAGACTCTAGACCGGTCGTCAAGTCCGAAGCTTCCCGGCTACTGAGCAGAATCAGCCGATACCTCGCCAAAGAAGGGGTAATCTCGTATCTCATCGGCGGTTTCGTGCGGGATACACTGCTGGGACGCGACACAGACGATATCGATATCGCCATAGACGCCGACGCCCTGGAAATCGCTTCCGGGGCGGCCGCCGCTCTCGGCGGGAAACACGTTACACTCGATGCGGAAAACGGAGTGGGGAGGGTCGTCCTGCCGGGAACGAAATGGCACATTGACTTTACCACTCTTCAGGGCAATATAGAGCAGGATTTAGCCCGGCGCGATTTTACGATCGACGCTATGGCCTGGAAACTCGATAAAAGCGCGAACGTTTTCGATACCGGAAACCTGATCGACCCGTTTCACGGTCAGGACGACCTGCGACGTGGCATCGTGAGAGTCGTCGGCCCCGGGGTCTTCAAGGTGGATGCCGTCCGGTTACTGCGGGCGGTACGCATTGCCGCGGAACTCGGTTTCTCTATCGATAGCGCCACGGAGGCGCTTATCCACCGGCACCGTAAGCTCGTCGCAGACGTTCCCGGGGAACGGGTCAGGGAAGAGCTGCTGCGGCTGCTGGCTTTGCCCGGCGCCGGGCCGCGACTGGCTTACCTGGACGAACTGGGGCTGCTCACCGCCCTGATACCGGAACTCGTTCCGTCCCGGGGCGTCGACCAGCCGAGGATGCATATCTGGGACGTTTTCGAGCATTCGATTCAGACCGTGGCGGCCGTTGAATTTCTACTGCGGGAGGGGACGTGGGAATATGCCGGCCCGGAGGTCCTGGCCTCCGTACCGTGGTCAACCGAACTAAGCCGGCACTTCGACCGGGAGATAAGCCACGGCAGTACGAGAAGGCCTTTACTCAAACTGGCGGCGCTCCTCCACGACATCGCCAAACCCCGGACTAAAGCTATCGATGAAGATGGCCGGACACGTTTTCTCGGGCACCCGCAGCAAGGTGCCTCCGAGGCCGCCGTCATCATGGAGAGACTGAGATTCAGCAAACATGAAACACAGCTCGTAGAGCTTCTGGTAAAGTATCATCTGAGGCCGACGCAGATGAGCCATGAAGGCATCCCCACCCACCGAGCTATCTACCGCTACTTCCGCGATACCGGCGAGGACGGTATAGACTTACTGTTCCTGTCCCTGGCCGACCATCTGGCTGCACGGGGACCTTCCCTAGATAGGCGGCAGTGGCAGGAACATACCCGAATGACCAGATACGTTCTGGACCGGCACTTTGAGGAGGAAGGCCTATTAAAACCCCCCAAGCTGATTGATGGGCACGATATAATGAAAATTTATGGGTTAGAACCCGGGCCCAGAATCGGTGAGCTCCTGGAAGCCCTGAGAGAAGCGCAGGCCGCCGACGAGGTTGCCAACCGGACCGAGGCACTGGATTATATAAAAACTTATATCCTAAAAATGCTGCGAGCACCCAAAGCGAATCCTGGAGAGAAAGATGTCGAGATATAATAAAATAATATTGCTGATAATTGTTATTATTTTCGGCTTAACCGTATGGGTGGTCCTGCCCGGTACGAAATTATGGGGGGGCCGCGACGGATTGCGCCTGGGACTCGACCTCGTGGGGGGCGTGCATCTGGTCTATCAGGCACAGTTTTCGGCAAACGCCTCCTCGTCAGATAAGTCCGCGGCCATGGACCGGGTACAACTCACCATCGAAAAACGTATCGATACTTTCGGCGTCACCGAACCTGTAATTCAACAGCTCGGGGAAGACCGTATCCTGATACAGCTCCCGGGCTTTACCGATATCAATGCCGCTAAAAAACTGGTAGAGCAGACCGGCTTCCTCGAGTTCAGAGAGGTGGAGAAAAACTCGGCAGGGGCCGTTGTCTACCTCAAAGACTACCTCTCGGGCAACGTCATCGGTTTCTTCGACCAAAAAGAGACGGGTAACCGCGTTTTCGTGAGCGTGGAACCGGACGAGAAAGGCACGAAAAAACCCGTAGCGTTTTTAACCAGAGACGAGTCCGGGCTCGTCTTTACCGATGTTAATGGTGTTGTGGCGGATAACGCAACTTTACAGCAGTACAAGGAAAGCCCTGCCTGGATAGTTTCCCGCGGAACCGACGGTACGCCGCTTACCGGCGACCTCTTGTCCGACGCTTTCGCTGACGTAGACCAGAGCGAGGTAATCCCCAAGCAGGTAGTCCGCATAAAATGGAACGATGAAGGAGCCGCTATCTTCGATCAAATTGCCGCGCGTCTGTATAATCCGTCGGGGATATATTCACTGGAGCACGTCCTGGGTATTTTCCTTGATAACGCCCTTATCTCGGCTCCCCAGATCCTGGCGCAAAGTTTCGAGGGCGAAGGGGTTATTAGCGGCAGTTTTACTATCGCTTCTGCGTCCGAGCTGGCCAACCTGCTCAAATCCGGCTCGCTGCCGGTGCAGCTCCAGAAGCCGCCGCTTTTCCAGGAAAAGGTCTCCGCCACGCTGGGGGCCGAATTCATCACGATGAGCTGGAAGGCTGGGTTAATCGCCATATTACTGGTCATGCTATTTATGATTGCCTATTACCGCCTGCCCGGTTTTATGTCCAGCCTGGCCCTGGTTTTTTACGGTACGCTGACGCTGGCGATATGTAAGCTCTGGCCGATTACCTTGAGCCTGGGCGGTATCGGCGGGATCATCGTATCCATGGGTATCGCCGTGGACGCCAACGTGCTTATCTTCGAGAGAATGAAGGAGGAATTCCGGGCGGGGCGGACGCTGGGGGCAGCTATCGAAGCCGGATTCCACCGTGCCTGGTCAGCCATCTGGGATAGCAATGTCACCACGTTTATTGCCTGCATCATCCTTTACTGGCTGGGCAGCTCGGCCATGCACAATGCCGCGGTGACGGGTTTTGCCGTTACGCTGTTCATCGGTGCCGTGGTAAGCATGTTCACCGCGGTTACGGTAACCCGCACGCTCCTGCGCATGTTAACCGGCAGCGCTGTGGCCCACAAGACCTGGCTATTTTCGGTAACCGGAGGCAAGAAATAATGCTTGATATCATCGGTAAAAGGTTCTGGTTCTTTCTTATTTCCGGCGTACTCATAATTATCGCCATAGTTTCACTCTCGGTGTTCGGACTCAAGCCAAGCATTGAGTTCAGCAGCGGCTCGCTGCTGACGGTTAGATTGGAGACAGCGGTTGACTTTACTGAATTTCAACAGGAAATGACTAACCTGGGGTATCCCGACGCCATCATTCAGAAGGTCGGCGATGCTGACTATCTCATCCGCACCCAGGAATTAAGCGAAGATGCCAAGACCCAACTGGAGGCAGGGCTCACGACTCGCTTCGGAACGCTTTCCGAAGCGAGTTTCAGTTCGGTATCTCCTATGGTGGCTAAAGAAACAACGCGCAACGCCGCCATCGCCGTCGCTATAGCTATGGCCGGCATGCTGCTTTACGTTACCTGGGCGTTCCGCAAAATGCCCAATCCTTTCCGCTGGGGGACCTGTTTCACCATTGCCCTGTTCCACGATATCCTGGTGACCGTGGGGCTTTTCTCGCTATTCGGGCAGATATTCGGCTGGGAAATGAACCTGATGTTCATCACGGGTATACTGGCGATTGTCGGCGTGAGCCTGGATAATACCATCGTCGTCTTTGACAGGATGCGCGAAAACCAGAGACTGGGCGTCAGCGCCGACTTCGAGGTCGTGGCCAACCGGAGCCAGATCGAGACCCTGAGTCGTTCTTTCAATACCAGTTTTACCATACTGATTACCCTCGTGGCCTTGCTGCTCTTCATCGGCGGAACAATCCAGAACTTCGTCATCGTCCTGCTTATCGGTCTCATCGCCGGCACCTTCGACTCCGTTTTCGTGGCGCCGGGACTGCTGGTGGTCTGGGACAAGAAAGAGTGGGGCAGGTTCATCGGCCGCAAGCCGGCGCCGTCGGCTCCCGCTAAGGCGAGGTAGGATTCTGTGTTTTCCACACCTGCCCGTGCTGCCAGGCTCTTACTCGCGACTGTCCTTGGACTTTTCGCTTTTAAGGTCATCGTAGGAGTAGTAACCAGCAGTATCAGCATCTGGGCCCAGGCCGTAGACAGCTCTCTGGATATCTTTGCGGTGGTGATTACCTTTCTTACCGTGGGCTACTCTGCCAAGCCGGCTGACAGGGAACACCCTTTCGGACATGGGAAAGCAGAAGCCATCGCTGCCGGCGTACAAGCCGTACTGCTGCTCGGAGCATCTGCGGCGATAGCGTATGCCGCTATCCAGCGTATTATCAATCACACTACAGTGGAATATGCCCCGGCCGGGGTAGCCGTCATGTTAGTTTCCATGATAACCAGTATCATACTATCCCGTCATTTGTTTAAAGTAGCCCGGGCCACCGGCTCTACAGCTCTGGAAGCCAACGCTAACAATATCCGCAGCGACGTTTATTCTACGGGGGGAGTGTTGATCGGGCTGGCAATCGTCAGTATCTGGGAAAATCTGACTATCATTGACCCCATTTTAGCGCTTATCGTGGTGCTGCTTATTCTCAGGGCTACCTATCGCGTCGGCTGGATGGCTTTTCATGAGCTCGTTGACGTAAAACTGCCGGAGGATGAAGAAAAAAAGATCCGGCAGGCCATCACGGAACACTTCGGCGGGGAGGTAGTGAGCTTTCACAGGCTGCGCACCCGCAAGGCCGGCAGTCAGCGGTACATCGACCTCCACCTGGTGATGCCGAAGCAGGTCAGCATCGAGGAAGCGCACGTGATGTGCGACCACCTAGAAAAAGACATGAGGACCCGGCTCCATCGTACGGATGTCACCATTCACGTGGAGCCCTGCGACGGCAAGTGCGAGGAGTGCCAGCTAACCTGCGACGAAAGGCCACCGAAACAGGCCGCCTAGTCCTCACCGACGGCACCTACACATACTCAATAATCCCTTTAACGATGAACTGCCCCCCGAAGTAAAGCAGCGCCAAGCTCAGGACGATAAAGACCCACTCCTGTAACTTTGGCCTCCAGAAGGAGTGCGTGCGGTAGATGACGAAAGAGACGACGGACAGCCAGACAAGGTCGCAGAGCCAGTGGACGATAATAAAAAACGGCAGCCCCCAGGTGCCGACGGCATCTATAAAATTCATGAGAAGGAGGGTGCCCACCGTTACCCACCACACCAGGAAGAAAGGATTGAGTCCGCTCATCAGTATGCCGGCGACAAAGGCATTGTATGATGTGTCCTTGCCTTCTTTAGCCAGTTTCTTGCGGGCGCGGAAAAGGTCGTAAGCCATCCAGACAATCATGGCGCCGCCCAGCACGCTGAGCACCAGCTTCACGATTTCATTATTGAAGAAATCGGCCAAGCCGAAATAGACCAGCAGTATCAGCGGCACCTCGATGACGGCGTGCCCGAGAGACACCAGCACGCCGGCCCAGGGCGACTTTAAGCTCTTGGCGAGTGTTACGGTGAACATGGGACCGGGCATCATCACGCCGGATAATGACGTTACGATTACGGTGCCTAAGGCTGCTAACATGGAGTCCTTAACAAACGCTTATTTGATTTTATTATAACATTTACGAGTGTGCTTTATCTCGCAGGGAAAAAATGAAAGAGGGGCTTCGCCCCTCTTAAACACCCCTGTAAGCATTTATCTTGAGTTAGCTATTTTCATCCACTATACTTAATTCAAGGAGTGAAAAAAGATGTCGCTGGACTTAACTAAAGTGGCGGGGCAAGTCATCGCGATGATAGCCGGACTGAGGGACAACCGCGCCGAACAGGAAAAGCGTTTGCGATTCGCCCTGGACACCCTCGGCAATGAAGCCATCGACCTGGACGACCTGAAGAAAAAAATCAAAGCCAGCAAAACGACCTGGCTGGTGGCGGACATCGTGGAGGGACTCGATAAATGCTATCCTTTACCCCCCGCCCCCGCCGAATTTACCGTTCTGGCCGCCGACGGCTCGCATATCGACGTTGACCGTCACCAGTCCACCCGCTGCTACCTGATAAATATAGGGTCGGTGGTTATCCGCTACGGCAGCCATCCCGATGCCGCGCTTTCGAGCTCTCCCCGCCTTTACTCGGATGATAAAGACCTGGCGATTTCGCCGCCGGGGGGCGGTCGCGAGCAGCCGGTGGAGGGGACCGTCCTGGGCATCAAGCGCTCCGTCGAGGAGTGTAAACACCTGGCCGGGCTGGCCGCGGACTTACCGCCGGAAAGCGCGGCACTGGCGCTCCTCGACGGCACGCTGATCCTCTGGGGACTGGAGGCCTATCCTGATTTCGTGACCGATGCTTTATTGCACGACGGTCTGCTGAAATGCCTCGACGCCATGAAAAAGCTCAATAAAGACCGCCGCCTGGCCCTGGCCAGCTATATCAGTTTTCCCCGCAGCACCGATGTTGTTAACGTGCTGAGGGTGGCCGTCTGCCCTAATGATATCCCCGACTGCGATAAGCAATGCCCGCCAGGCAAGGAGCGCGACTGCGATGGTCTGGCGGGGGTGCGCGACCGCGACCTTTTTATGAACTTATTAAATAGTGGCGAAAGGTCGGCGCTGTTTATCAGCCCGTCGAAAGTCGTCAAAGAGCACTACGGCGAGCACCGCGTCCATTTTTTCTACCTGAGGGTCGGCGACGAGATTGCCAGGATCGAAATACCGCAGTGGGTGGCGGAAAATAAAGGGCTGCTGGATTTAACGCACGTTCTTATTTTTGACCAGTGCCAGCGCGGGCACGGCTACCCGGTAGTGCTTTCCGAAGCCCACGAGCAGGCGGTGGTCACCGGCGTGGATCGAGAAAATTTCAGACAGCTGGTAGAATCAACGCTAATAGAGGAGCATCTACCCCATGTTTCTTCCGGCAAAAGCACCAGCAAGCGGACAAGGTGGATTTAAATTGATTAAATCTCACATCCATTAATATTAAAATGGGAAGGAGAAAAATCATGGC
>CAZEUJ010000018.1:0-2286 GCA_964514525.1 uncultured Dehalococcoidaceae bacterium | reverse complement strand
AAGGGGGAATTACCAAACATTCAATCCAACGTTTAAAAACAAATATTCATTCATGTTTAATATTTATTGGGTAATTCCTAGGGAGGGCTCAAGATGAAAAAAGCGCTTTTAGCGGCGGTCATTGTCCTGGGGCTGTCACTGGCGGCTTCTATATATTTTTACGTTAGTCTCGCTCAGGAGAAAAATGCGTTATCTTCCGAATTAAATTCGACTCAAAATGTCCTGGCCTCAACACAGGCGGAACTGGCAACTACAAAAGATACGCTGGCAACATCATTAACCGAGCTCGGCACCGCCAAGGATACGCTTGATTCAACGCGTTCAGAACTCAGCACCACCAGGGAGACGCTTACCTCGACAGAGTCAGAACTTGATACCGCTAACGGACAGCTTACGTTAAAGCTGGCCGAGCTCAGCTCCGCTAATAATGAAATAGACTCCTTACAGGACGACCTGACTGCCCTGGAAGCTTCGCTTTCGAGTTCAGAGCAGCAACTGGCTATCGCCGAGGAGACACTGGAAGGGCTGGGGATTACTACTTTTTTCAGCAGTAAGTGCAGCGATGTAGAATTAGTTGATAATCCGGAAGCTAAAAACCCTACCTGGAAAGAGTTGATGGCATTCCTTGCCGAAGACCAGACCGAGAAGAATAAGTATATTATAAATGTTTATGACTGCTCGCAGTTTTCCAGAGATGTCCATAATAATGCCGAGGCGGCGGGAATCCGGGCGGCCGAGGTGCAGGTGTCGTTCAAGAATGACCCGGTAGGTCACGCCCTGAACGCGTTCATCACGACCGATTACGGACTGGTATATATCGACTGCACCACCGAGCCGGATACTATCGCCCGAGTAAAACTGAATAAAGAATACCGGGCGGTAGACACAGACTGGGTGGCAGGGCAAAATGCGAGAAACGACGCCTGGTGGGATTCGTTAATGTCGTATTATTATATGAGTTCAAGCACGGGCGGACATGTAATCGTATCCAGTATTATGATATATTGGTAAAAAAGAGGAGGGCTTTTATGGGCAGCAAGGGCAGAAAGAACGTCAAGAAACCCAAGGCTACTGCCAAAGCCAAGGGCAAGACCCCGGCAACCAAGAAGAAATAGTAAGACAAGCCGGTGAATAATCCTCTCCATTTCCCTCCTGCAAGGGGAGATGGGACAAGGTAGGTTTCCCCTATTTTTAAAGGGGGTGAGGTCTATCAATAGACAGGTATCGCCAAAAATCGCCGAGGTAATCGAAGCATCTACCGCGCAGTTCACCGCCCAGTGCTACGAGCTTTACGATCTGCCGCCCCTCGGCAGCCTGGTAAAGACCGGCGATATTTACGGCATCGTCTGCCACGCGGAGACCTCCGGCATAGAGCCGGGGCGCAAGCCTATCGCCCGCGGTAAGGACGAGGCCTCGGAGGAAGCTGTCTATGAGTCCAGTCCCCAGCTTTTAAAGCTTTTACGCAGCGAGTTCACCACTGCGGTAGTGGGCTATCAGGACGGTGATAAAATCATGCAACACCTCCCCCCGCAGCCCGCCCGTATTCACAGCTTCGTATACTTATGTCAACCCGACGAGATTAAAGAGTTCAGTCGGTCGTTCGACTTTCTCCGTATTTTAGTTAACGCCGCCCCCACTATTCCCCCCGAAGAGCTTATCGCCGCGGCTTTACGGCAGATGAGCCGGGCACAGGAGGACTCACGCGCTTTCATGGTGGCGGCGGGCAAAGAGCTGGCAAATCTACTGAGCGCGGATTTTAATCGACTTAAAAATATCCTGGGGAGGCTGAAGTGACGGACAGGCTCGGCATCGTCACTACCGCCTCGCTGGAAAAAGGCGTTGACGTCCGCCTGGACGCCCCCGTCTCGGTGGAGGACATGGTGGTGGGTCGCTACGTCACCATCGAAGGGCAGAAACGCCGCTTCTTCGGCATGATAACCGATGTCAGTCTAAAGTTCACCGACGACCGCCTCTCCCTTTCCCCGCCCGATGTCGCCGACCCCTTTATCGCCGAGGTCTTGAGCGGCACGAGTACCTTCGGGACGATACACGTTACCCCCATGCTGACCATCGGCGGGGACGCCGAAGCTATATTAGAAGGGCCCCAGCCCGTCAAGACCATCCCCGCCCACTTTTCCGCCGTCAACCTGGCCTCGGAGCAGGACATCGAAAGCGTCTTCGGCAAGGAGGACAAGGAAAGGTTCCATATCGGCAACCCGCTGGACATGGAAACAAAGCTCTGCCTCAACCTCGAAGAATTCGTTAAGCGCTCCAACGGCATTTTCG
>CAZEUJ010000017.1:0-21714 GCA_964514525.1 uncultured Dehalococcoidaceae bacterium | reverse complement strand
CCATCTCCCACCATGTTAAAGGCAAAGACGACCAGCATGATGGCCAAACCGGGAGCAAAGGAAAGAACAGGATTTGACAGCAGGAAGCGGTAGCCATCATAGACCATAGAACCCCAGGCTGCTCCCGGCGGCCTGATGCCGATGCCAAGAAAGCTGAGTCCAGCTTCAGCCAGGATGATGGTACCCAGTTGTAGCGTTGATAGCACTATCATCGGTGGTAGCGTGTTCGGTACGATGTGATTAAACATGATACGTCGATTACTGGAACCCATGGCTACTGAGGCCATAATGTAGTCATTTTCCTTAACACTCAGGGTCAGTCCATGCATTACCCTGGCGTATCCGGGAAGCGTGGCGACCATTAGAGCAATGATAACGTTTTGGAGACCGCTGCCAAGCACCGCCGCTATGAGAAGAGCCAACAAAAGCATCGGGAAACCCATGAGCGCATTCATGGCTCTCATAACGATCGTATTAGTTATACCGCCAAAGTAACCGGCAAGTAAACCCAGCAGCATACCCACTATGGCAGCAAACATTGTTGTCCCAAACCCTACGATCAGGGCTGTCCTTGCGCCGTAGATGAGCCGGCTTAGCGTGTCTCTGCCTTGAATGTCAGTACCAAGGAGATACTTCGTGGACGGTTGAACCAGAGAATCAGCCGGATTTCCAATATATGGGTCGAGCGTGAATCTTGGACAATATTATATCCTTTTATAGGTAATGTCAATTTCAAGTTTATTACTCTTCTTAAATGAGTGATATAATATACCCAAAATACGCAAAACAGGTACAAAATAAGGCTTTATACCGCAAACACACATATTAAACAAATGCTTGAAATGTGTTGGCGGCCGGTTTATATCTTGAACGGGTATTAGAAAAGCAATGACCCGGTAGTTTTATTACGGTTTCATAAACTTTATAGTTTTACTCGATATATAGCTCCTCAACCCGCTCTGGTAAGGGAACACCCTTTGCGTCCCAACCCATTAGGCTATAGAAATACCGTTTGGCTGATTCCATCTTCTCCGGGTTTAGCGCTTGCTTGGAAAGTGTTCCGGATGTTTTGGGTTCGAAAAACCGCTTCGGTAACCGGTCATCCTCATCAGTAAAGCCCTCACGGATATTGAAAAGTCGAGCAACCGTCATCACGCGCTCGCCTATTCGGAGCAAATCTACCACGCCGGTATTTCCACCGGTCACGGCGTTAATGATATCCGCCATTATCGGAAGGTCCACCATTACCGAGGAAAGGTGGCACATTGCCAGGCAATCCAAAAGCGCCTGCCTTAAGTATTCCACTTTGAATATAGCTACCTTGCGTGGGCCGATATCATCCGCAGGAACGGGGTCGTAAAAACCGATTGGATTTAATCCCCGCATGGCCGGTTTGAAAGCGAACCTGGTGTCATGAACGTTAAGACAATGGTCGGCTCCGTGAGGATTGACCATGAACCCGAGACCCATGCTTGGCATGAGCCGGGGTTCGTGCTGGCCCGGGTCTAAGCCCTTCACCTGAATAGCGAACTCTTCCGAGCCTTTCCCGACCCACCTGGCTACCGCGTTAATACCCTCCGCAAGGACGTTACCGAAGCCTTCCCGCTGGATGATTTTCCGGATGCATTGCAACATTGCCCCGGCGTTGCCCCAGGTCAATTCGATACCGTCAGTCTGCTCTTTTGTCAACAGTTTCCGCTCGTAGCACTCCATGCAAAACGCGATAACACCGCCGGCGGAAATGGTATCCAGCGATGCTGCGTTACATATCTCGTTCCCTTTAACGATAGCTTTGAGGTCATCGATGCCCAGATTGCTCCCCAGCGACCCGAGCGTTTCATATTCAGGACCCCCGTAGGCGGGATCAACGGAATACGGTTTATCGAATTTCGCCTTCTTTTTACAGCGTATCGGGCAGGCAAAACATCCATCCATCCCCGCACCGATGGTATCTCGCAGAGTAATGGCCGTGATGTTGTTGATGGTGGGAAAATCCCCATCCCGCCAGTTGCGGATCGGCACGTCCCCAAACAGTACGCCGGCATCCATATCAAAACCGGTGCCGGCTTCATGCCAGCCCTTGAGAATATTGACCTTATCAATGGAGGCAGTGAGACGTTCCCGTAATTCTCCGAACTTTTCAGTATCAGCTACGGATATTTTCCCGGTTCCCCTTACCGCTATAGCTTTGAGGTTCTTGGAACCCATGACCGCGCCTAACCCTCCCCGGCCGGCCGCATCATAAAGACCGCCCATGATACAGGCATACTTGACCATGTTCTCGCCGCCTGGCCCGATAAGCAGAAGACGGACTTTATCATCCTGGAGCTCTTTACGTATTTCTTCCTGGGTTTCTTTGGTATTCTCTCCCCAGATATGAGAGGCGTCTTTCAGCTCCACGAGACTATTATTAATATTGATATATACGGGCTTTGCTGACTTGCCTTTTATAATCACCATATCGAACCCGGCATGTTTAACCTCTGCGCCCCAGAACTCGCCGACCTGTGAAAGCGCGATGCCGCCGGTTAAAGGAGATTTAGCCCCTATCGAATGACGGCCACTTCCCATAATAGGTGTACCGGTTACCGGCCCGGTAGCGATGATAAGAATATTTTGCGGGCCAAGCGGGTCGATGCCACCTTTGAGCTCTTTCCAGAGAATATAAGAAATAAATCCGGAACCACCTAGGTAGCGCTGCATTAAATATTTGTCAATAGCTTCAGTAGTAATTGAGCCCGTGGTGAGATTGATCCGGAGAACCTTTCCGGTGTACCCGAAAAGGGATTTTTCAGGAGTTTTTGTTTTCCCATCTATAGTCATGACTGATTCCTTACAATACGGCTTTGACCTTACGAGGTATTTTTTACTCTTTGGGGTTGTATAAAGTCTTTTTGATTATACTTCTTCCTGTTTTACGTAGACAAGGGATATAGATGAGCTAAAAATAAAAAAGGGGAGCATTTCTGCTCCCCCTCTGGTTTTTATTGATGTTTTTTTAATTTACCACTGGACAAACATCGGGATGAATACGTGCACGTAAAAGAAGTCCTTTTAGGTTTAATCATATAAAAAAACGATGTAACTGGGGCATAACCGAGGAAATAAGACATATCTGATAAAGCAAAAAAGTGTGAATATGATAGAAAAAGGTTGATAATTTAAGAAAACAGTAATACAATATGCTCATAAAAGGAGGCAAGCGGCCTCCGCCTTTTTTCAAGGCCAAATGGGGTTCAGAAGGTCGGCAGTTCAAATCTGCCCGCCCCGACCATAAAAGATAGAAATCCCTCGGAGATTTTCCGGGGGATTTTTTCATTTGTGCTTACTGGTGATTATAGAGCATTATAGAGTAGAATAAAAGAGAAATCGTTTTATATTTAGG
This sequence comes from uncultured Dehalococcoidaceae bacterium, assembly GCA_964514525.1. Classification (GTDB taxonomy): domain Bacteria; phylum Chloroflexota; class Dehalococcoidia; order Dehalococcoidales; family RBG-16-60-22; genus JBFYTX01. Next base: position 18,329 of record CAZEUJ010000017.1, on the reverse strand, counting down.
CACAGATGTTTAAAGAATTTCAGTTTCCATACGGCAATTCCGCTTTGACAGCCCACATTCCTTCGAAAAATATAGCCTTCATCTTAAAGAGAAAACATTCCAGAGGCCTGGCGGATGAGACCACAGCCCTGTTAGAAGCCATCAGGCATCCCATTGGTGCACCTCCCTTGATCGACTGCATCAGCAGGAATGATAAGGTTATTGTTATCGTCACGGACAATACCCGGCCATGCCCCGACGACCGGCTGTTGCCGCCTCTTCTCGCGGAGTTGGAACGGAAACTGCCGAAGGAAAATATAACCATCATGGTCGCTTTGGGGCTGCATGCCGCTCTGAATAAGGACGAACTGAATAAAAAGCTGGGTAAGGATATAATGTCCAGATATTGTGTGCTTAACCATGATACTGCCGATACGGTGAATATTGGGATCACGTCCCGTGGCACTCCGGTTGAGGTCAACCGACGGGTTATGGAAGCGGATTTCCGTATTAGCACCGGCTTCATCGAGCCACATTTTTTCGCTGGCTTTTCCGGCGGCAGCAAGAGTATTGCTCCGGGTGTGTCAGGTAAGAAGGCTATCTATCACAACCACGGCTACGAAATGATTCAGCATCCGCTTTCTCGGGCCGGAATCCTGCAGGGAAATCCGATACACGAAGATATTGTAGAGCAGGCCAGGATGGCTGAGCTTAACTTCATCGTGAACGTTTTACTTAATGAGAGCAAGCAAATCACCCATGTGGTGGCCGGCGACCCTGTGAAAGCTCATGAAAAAGGCTGCCAGATTGAGAGAGAACTTGCCGGGGTCAAGGTGGACCACAAAGTGGACATTACCGTAACCACCAATAGCGGGGCGCCCCTGGACCTTGATTTATACCAGACCTGCAAAGGAATAGATAGCGCCTCAATGATAACTCGGGAAGGAGGCATAATCATCATGGCCTCTTCTTGCAGCCACGGTGCCGGGCCTGAAGCGTTCACACAATCGCATTTAGTTTGTCACTCCCCTGCAGAGGTCCTGCAAAATTTACAGGCCGGGGGTCACAACCATCTTCCGTGGCAGAACCAACGTCTGGCCTGTGCCCAGCTAATTAATGAAATTTACTTGGTTTCCGAACTTGATGACAGCCTGGTTAAAGACATGATGATGGTACCGGTCCGCAGTATCGAGGAGGGTCTGAACAAAGCATTTCTCAAACTCGGTAATAAGGCCGAGATAGCTGTAATACCAGAAGGGCATCTTGTTTTACCGCTTCTGCAAAGCTAGAGCCCAGGAAAATATGTCCCTCAAGTTTTATTGGTTTCAATGGGTAGGTCAGGAGAAAAACAAAGTGGTATCACTATCCGGGGCAGGCCAAGACCGTTGGGAACAAAATATATTACAGGAGGTAATAAATGGAAACCTACGGTAATTATGATGTAGTGGTGATGGGTGGGGGAGTATCTGGCTGTGCGGCTGCTATAGCATCAGCCAGAGTTGGAGCTAAAACTATCCTGATTGAACGCCTTGGCATTCTGGGCGGTATGATGAACGTTACAGGGCCTCCAGGATGGGCTTTCTCTCACCTCTGGAATGAACGCGGTGAGCAGATTATTGCCGGCCTTGTAGAGGAGACACATCATAGGTTGGAGAAGGAAGGGCATGCCCTGCCGTATCCCAGACCCGAGGATCGCAACTTTAACAATGCTTATTCGTTTGTTGATCCGGACTGGTGGGGGCTCCTTATCTTTGAAATGCTGAGGGAGAACAACGTAGAGCTGCTTATGTACTCGGTCGCCGTAGAAGTCCTGAAAAAGGGTAAAAAAGCAACCGGCGTGGTCGTCGAGAACACATCCGGCAGGATGGCCGTCATGGGTAAGGTGATTATTGAGGCCACTGGCGAAGGCGACATGGCTGTCAGGGCCGGCGTGCCGTTTTCCAAGGTTGACAGGACCAAAGAAGAGATCGATCCTCCCTCTATTACCTTCCATATGGACGGTGTAAACTGGGACAAGGTCACCGCGTACATGAAAGCCAACCCCGACCAGTTCTTAGGCGAATCCTGGGGCTTGAAACCCACACCTGAAATGGAAGCGACAAGGAAGAAAAGCCTGGAACGGCTTAATAGCTGTAAATCCATCATTGATCTCGTTAAGGCAGGAACACTGGGTTTTATCAATTTTCCTGCCCTTACCCGCAAGGCCTTGGATGCCGGCGATCTTCATCCTTATGGCGACTTGGGCTTCTTTTTCACACCCCGGGATGGTGGGCATATACAGCCCGTATTTCAGCACTCGGCTCAAGTACCTGATTGCGATGCGACCGATGTCAAGGAATTGAGTACCGGCGAGTCGGAAGCTAGGAGACAGGTGGTCATCGCCCTGAAAGCCGCTAAAAAGTACCTTCCCGGCTTCGAAAATGCCTACTTTACCAGACTGACCATCGGCATGAGGACCCGGGAGGGGAGACACATGGTCGGCGACTACCAGTTGACCAGCGAAGATGTGACTGAAGCGAGGAAGTTCCCCGACGTTATCGCCAAATGCGCCATGGCCACGCAAACAGGAGGCCCCTTCCACTCTACCGCGCACCCCGGTTCAGCCATGAATATCGACCCCAACCGTAAATATCACCGGCCCGGGGATAGGGGGTCATACGATATCCCCTATCGCAGCATGGTGCCGAAGAACGTTCAAAATATGCTGATTACCGGTAAACTGATATCGGTAAACGAAGACTTTAAGAGGGACCTTTTGCCGGACAACATCGCGACTGGGCAGGCTGCCGGTGTGGCCGCTGCCCTGTGTGCCAAGAAAGGCCTCACGCCCCGGGAGATGGAGAAAGACGTCAAGGAGCTCCAGGATATCCTGGTAAAACAAGGCGCCATACTAACCGGAACACATTAAGTGCATAAAAGGAGAAAACAAAGTGAACATCGTTGATAGTTTGGTATCTGGTGCCATTGATATGCATGTCCATTTTGGTCCTGAGTCTCTAATGGAACGGCGTCAAAATGCTTTACAATTGGCCCGTTCGGCCAAGGAGATAGGCCTCAAGGCTCTGGTACTTAAATGCCGGGAATATAATACCGTGCCTATTGCACGTCTGGTAAGTGAGTTAGTCCCCGAAGTTCAGGTATTAGGCAGTCTAACCCTGGAACCCGAAATCGGAGGGGTTAATCCGGCTGCGGCGATATCCGCCGCGCGGATGGGGGCCAAGATCATCTGGATGCCAACCTTTTCTTCTACCAATTCCAGAACGGTATGCGAGAAAGTCCTGGGGTACAAACTGCCCGGGCCGGAACAGGTGATTCTCGATTCTCGCGGTAAATTAAAGGCTGAAGTCAAAGAAATCTTTCAAATCGTCAAGGAGTTTAATATCGTGCTGGCTAGCGGACATATCTCACCCAAGGAGACCTTCGCTCTGGCTGAGGAAGCCCAAAGAATAGGGTTCAACAAACTGCTGGTCACCCACGCTCTGCAGGGAGCGCTTACTGCCGTTCTGTGTAGCAATGATGAACTTAAGCAATTGGCTCGCGGAGGCGTATACATCGAGCATTCATTTTGGGATGTATTGCCCACTATGAATGCCTATGACCCTCTACGAATTGTGGAACTAGTGAAAGCCATCGGTGCTGAACACAGTATTATGAGTACTGATTTGGGGCAGAGCTATAACCCTCCGGCTCCGGAAGGTATGAGATTGTTCATCGCTACTCTGCTGAGGAAAGGCCTGGAAGCCAAAGAGGTTGAGATGATGGTAAAGACTAATCCGGCCAAACTTCTAGGATTGACTTAAACTCAGGTACATTCTCTCTCTTTATGAATTCATCTAAATAGGCCAGCTTGATAAGCCTGACACGCGTGCAAGCTGGCCTGTTTGTGTGTCGGCACCGCGACCTTCTAATACCTCAATAAAGCCGCAGGTGGTTGAATCTAGAATAAAGTTGGAATTATCGCTATCTTCTATTTATGCGGCGACGTTAAACCGGGCTGAGGCCCGGCGGCTTCCGGCCAGTGCATGACCGTCTCGTCGCTGTCATAGCCGACATCGACAAAAAGCATTTTCTTCAGGTCTTCCTTTGACACGAGGTCCTTGCGGGACTTTTCTGTATGCTTAGGCGATTGGTTGACTTCCACCAAAAGAAAAGGCCTGGTAACCTTAATAATCCTCCACGGGGCGTGCACGAAATTAGCCGGTATGCAGATAGCTGTAGACTTGTTGAATGTATATTTTTCCATCTCCGGCCCCATGCACATCTCTATTTCCGCGCCCAGGTCCATAGGATTATCCGGGTCCGTCCCCAGGTGGACAATGAGCTCGGGATATTTGTGGGTATGCGGGCCATGCATGATCTCGCCCCATTTTTTAGTGCCGTAAGGGCCATAAGGTTTATCGCCTACCCAATATATGTGATATTCATTGCATCCCTCAAAAGATTTACCGTCCAAAAAGGCAATGGCCGCGTATGGCCTCTTAGCCTGTATTTCCGGGTCTATTCCTGATATGAATAAATCCTCGTACTTTCTCTTCGCCACCTTAGTTCATTCTCCCTATTTTTTCGTTACTTCAACGGTTCCTTTTGCGGCATCCACTTTCACCCAATCGCCTGTTTGAATCACTTCACATGGATTTTTATTGAGTCTGTCTACCAAAGGTATGTTTAGTTCTATCGCCAGAGCCGCCCATACCGGGTGCGTCCGTTCATTAACGATAGCCTTCGGCCTTGTACCGACCGCGGCCATATCCATCAAGATATTGGTACTGAAGATCCCTCCCTTGCCCGTAGGAAAAACGAGCACCTTATCTATAAAGCTTTTGCCGTATACCGAGGGGGTAGCGACTTTATTGGTGAACGTGGCATCCGTTGGATCCGACCACACATTACCGGTGTCCGCCATTAAGTTTACCGGCTCCTGGCAGACCAGGGCTTCGCCTTCAGCAGTCCCGCCGATACCCATATGTCCCTTGAGAATAATCTTAGCCATCTATCTTACCTCCATCTTTCCGGCTAAAGCAATTTTTACGCAATCGTCGACGCTTTTAAGAACCGGCTGGATATCCTGGTTACCGATATAGTGACATGACTTCGCGTCATAGAAGACAATCGTATTCAGCCCCAAACGCTTGGCGGCCGTGACAGGATTATTCGAGAAATCCGCCGCCGGGACATTTCTGCCTTTCAGATACTCACCCATCCCCAGTTGGACGCCGGCCTTCTTGAGGATATCTGATATACCGGCCCTATCCGCCACCGTCCTGACCGGCCCGTCGATCAATGCTACCGTCGGAAATTTGTCGGTAACCTTTTTCCCATCCAGCAGGGCGGCCAGTTTATATGCATTCTCCACCGAAACGTTTATGCCGAACCCGCCGATAGATACCATATCCGGTTCTTTCCGGGTGGTCGAAAAAGTATCGAAAACTTCCTGCATTTCTTTCGACTCCACATTATACGTCTCCTTGGGTCTGGCCCCGCCGAATCCCTCTTCCAGTGTATGCGCTTCAGGAGAAACGCCGACGAGCAAGGAGTGCACGCAGGCCCCGTATGCGGGTATGCTCGAGCAGAACTGAATAAGGTTATCGTGCGAGATATCCGCGGGATTTATCCCGTTTAGAACCGGCACATCCCAGTAATGCTTACCCAGCGTTTTGGAGATATAGTAGCCGAGGGCGCTCCAGTCGGTCTCGTCCTTTAGCCTTGTCTTAATGTTGAATAGTGTCTTGCCGAGCCTGTTCTCCGTCAGGTGAAAGCCGTATTCCGGCGTCTTGCCAACGATGGCGGCGGAATACTGCCCGACAAAACACTCGGTATTGGCGCGGGCGCCGATGTACGAGTTGCAGTAATGCGTGACCGCTGTGCCGTCGGCGACAAGGTGCTGGCCGAAGACCGGCTGGTTAAACAGGTTGCGCGGGTGGCCGCTCCCGCCGATACCGAAAACTCCCCCGAATTTCTTATGAAGCTCAAAGTCTGGAAAGTTGGATGACTCCAGGGGGGCCATTGCCATCGGGCACTTGAACCTGGCGCCGTTATCAATCATCCAGTTCAACCATTCGCTCGTTTTGCCGGGTTTGCGGGGACTCGGGCCGATAGTGAGAAATGCCATGCTGATAGGAATCAGGCGCTTGGCATCATAAAATTCCCCCATTTTAACGAGGATTTCTATAGCTCTTCTATAACCTTCCCCGTAGCCGCCGGATAACATTTTTTCTTCGTCTTTGGTCAATTGCATACCGCGTATATCTCCTTTCCTGAAAATTGGTAATCTCCTTGTGGTCGGCTGATTAATATCATATTATACTACATACGGAGGTTCACTAAGAAATCCGGTGAGGCAAGTAATATGAGAATAATAATTGCGCCGCAGTCCTTTAAAGGAAGCTTGAAAGCCTTTGAAGCTGCCGAAGCCATGGGAAAAGGGGTCAAATCCTATGATGGCAGCATCGAGATAGTGTTATTACCCATAGCTGGCGGCGGCGCGGGCACGGTAAGAGCACTCGTTGAAGCAACCGGTGGCAAATTCTTAAAAGCTAATGTTCACGGCCCCTTGGGCGGCATGGTAACAAGTGCGTGGGGCATTTTGGGGGATAAAGACACCGCCGTTATTGAAGTGGCGGCCGCTTCAGGCCTTGACCTTATTCCAAACGATAAACTTGATCCAATGAAATCTAGTACTTACGGTACGGGAGAATTGATACTGGCGGCGCTCGATTCCGGCTATAAAAAGATAATTATTGGGCTGGGTGACAGTGCTACAGTCGATGGGGGGGTGGGTATAGCGCAAGCTCTGGGCATAAAGCTCCTCGATGTAAATAATCAGCCTATTCCCCCCGGCGGCGCCGGCCTTTCTCGACTTAAGCACATCGACATTTCCGGTCGTCACCCATTGGTCACCAAATGCCGGATTCTCTGCGCTTGTGACGTGACCAATCCACTTTACGGGCCGGATGGGGCGGCTTACGTGTACGGTCCCCAGAAGGGGGCTACGCCGGATATGGTCAAACAGCTTGATGCTGCCCTGCGTAATTATGCCGCTGTTATTAAACAGGATTTGGGCCTGGATATCGCCAATCTACCGGGCGCGGGAGCTGCCGGCGGTTTGGGAGCCGGATTAGTGGCATTGCTGGGGGGCACTTTACAACCCGGTGTGGACTTGATATGTGATAGTATCTGGTTTGATAAATACCTGGTGGGTTCTGACCTGGTGATAACCGGAGAAGGACGGATAGACTTTCAGACAGCTTTTGGCAAGACGGTCGTCGGTATTGGTAGAAGGGCTAGAGCCGCCGGAATACCGGTAATTGCTATCTGCGGCGAACTTGGGCAGGGATACAATGAAGTTTACCAACACAGAATCAATACCGTAATTAGCATTTTATCAAGGTGCATGAACCGGGATGAAGCAATGCGAGAAGCGAAAGGACTCCTTCAGGACGCCACGGAACGTACCATGCGGCTTTTTTGTTTATCATACGCACAACCTAAAGATATCCGACGGTAAGCGTCTGTCCTCTTGTTTGATTTTAACTCCATCCCCAAAATATTTTGTCCTTATATATCAGTTGAATTAGTTGATTCTTTTCCCTATAGTTCTTACAGAAAAGGAGGCAAGCGGCCTCCGCCTTTTATCTAGGCTACATGGGGTTCAGAAGGTCGGCAGTTTAAATACACCCGCCTCGACCTAAACCTTTAAAACATTTTCACTCCAAAATTAGCTACTTAATATCTGTGTATTCTCATCACGCCTAACAAGAAAGTAAATCGTAGGGTAACATTTGCTTGTTTTGTGTTGCGAGTCCAATTAGAATGCAAGAGAAAAAGCAAGTTCAAAAGTCCTGTCTATTGTACAGTATCGCCCACCATCCGGATTCGCCTTCAGCGAATCTCCTCTAACGGCTTTCTCCATTCGATGCCCAGCTCAAAAATCCAAGGAATGATCTTTACGCGGACATCTTTGAAACCCGATTTCCTTAAAATAGGCCGTGTTTCGCCGAGGGTGTAAGAAGAGCGAACGGCCTGCAGCCAGAGACGGCGCTGCGATGCATTCATTCCCATGGTGTGGCCAATCAAGTAAAACAGTGGACTCAGCATCGTCAGCCTCATATTATCCCAGCTCAGACAGTAACCGCCCGGCGCAGTCACTCTGGCGATTTCTTTAAAGACCCTGAGGGGGTCGGTCCAGAGATGGAGAGAAGCATGGCTGGTCACCAGAGTAAAGGAGCTATCGGGGAAGGGCAACGCCGCTGCCGATGCCTGCCAGAAATCAATCCTATCGGCTAAATTATCCTGAACAGCATTCTTTCGGGCCAAATTCAGCATATTGTTTGAAATATCTATGCCGATGATTTTCCAGTCGGGACGGACTCTGGCAAGCTCGATAACCAGACGGCCACTGCCGGTACCGATGTCCAGCACCCGCTTTCCCGTAGTAATGATTCCGGCGGCCTTTGCGGCAAACCGACGATAGACCGGCCCCATGAAGCGCCGGGCATGTTCGTCATAAAATTGAGCGAGATTTGCATCTATAAATTGCTCTTCGCTAAGAGGGATACGTGTACCACTAATAAATTTCATCGATCTAAAACCGGTTTTGCTGATTCAAACGACAGGCGGGATCGGCGGCAAGATGGTCTTGCGTATGTGCAAACGCCCGACCACGGCAGCCGCCGCAGATTCTTTGATAGCGGCACTCTCCGCAAACGCCTTTTAGTCGCCGCGGCTGGCCGCGAAATTCCTGCAACAAAGGCGATTTATTCCAGATATCCGGGAACGTCTGCCGACGCACGTTGCCCGCTGAAAGCGGAATAAAGTTACAGGGCCACACGTCACCATCGAATCTCACGTAAACGAACCCACTGCCGGCGCCGCAGCCGGAAAGGACTTTCCTCTGCATGTTCCGACCCAAGGAGACCCGCCTGTGTTCAACCAGCCACGGCCAGTATTCGGGACTGCAGACCGGCATTATCAGGGCTCGGGCTTTTTTTTGTTTTTCCGCGATTGTCCTGATAAGTTGCATTTGCTCTTCCGCATCCAATTCGAGCGTTCCTCCATCATGCAGGGGTGGGATGGTCTGAAAAACCATGATGATATCCGTCTTTAGCGATTCTGCCAGGTCTATCAAGCCCGGAAGCTCATTCAGGTTCTGCCGCATCGCGGTAAAATTGACCTGCAGACAAACACCGGTCCGTGCCGCGGCCTTGATTCCGTCGATGGCGCTTTGAAAACAGCCGGGCTTACCGCGGATAGACTCGTGGCATTCCGCAGTATAGCCGTCCAGACTGATGGAAAAATTGACCACACCCAATCGAGCCAGGTCTTTGGCGGTTTCTGGAGTTAATAACATCCCGTTAGTACTGAAGACAATATGGAATCCTAATTTTCCAGCGTACTCCACCAGTTCAAGGATGTCATTTCGGAGAAGGGGTTCGCCGCCGGTGATTACGATCATGCGGAACTTTTCAATCGTGGCGATCTGTTCCAGGAGTTGCTTGCCTTCGGCGGTCGATAACTCCGCCTGCGTTGAATCCACCGAACTCGCGAAACAGTGAACGCATTTGAGATTACAACGTGTGGTCACTTCCCAGACCACGTGATAGGGGTAACCGGTACAGCCGATGGCCGTGGCGCCGGCCGCCGTGGCGAGTACCTTTTGACCCTTAAGCATCCACCCCGGAAGTCCGCCCCAACGAGTTAACCATCCGTGGTATGCCAGCGAGAGGGCTTGCTTGAATACCAGCGAGGGCGGATTATAAAAGGATTTTACCCGCCTGCCCGGATTAGATGATGCCAAAAATAAACTCCTAAAAGAATAAGAAAACGCTGAGCAGGATGAATATACGGGCGACCAGCATAAAATAAGTCGCGAAGGAGAAAGCCCGAATGCCCTTAGTAAAATTTTCCGAGTCCCGCATATAACTAAAGCTGATCGCTAAAGCGAGCAAGGCCATTAATGTGGTCGGCAACAGGTAAAGTATACCCAGGTTGAAATAGAATCCCAGATAGATACCTACCGTAGCAGCCAGGCATAGAAATGCAAAACCCAGAATAGTTGCCGCCTGCGGAGACGTCCTCTTGATAAAAGCCGGAACCTGAGTAAGCTTAGCCCCTTTAACATGCTGAACAGGATGCAGAGGAGAATAGACCATGATGTGCCCCGCCTGCCAGGTGGCTGAAAAAGCCCATAGGAGCCACGGCGCCCAGGAGCTAAACAACATATCAGGTGAAAAGGCCGTCCAACCGCATAGCCAGAGCATCCCTTCGATCGGGGGAAGGATAAGATAGCCGACCCGGTCTCTCAAATAGCCGGAATAAAGGCAGCCCAACCCGATAGCCACCGCCGAGACGGCAAAGCAGACCGGGTTAAAAGCGAACCAGACGATAATCAGGGCGGCGGCGAAAGACCCTATTGCCAGGAAGAGGCCCTGGCGCGGCGTTAGCCGATTGCCTGGTATCGGCCGGCCCGGCCAGCAAACCACATCCCGGCGCTGGTCCACAAAATCGTTAAAGGCATGAATGCCGGCAAAAGCCAGCAGGGCGGCAATGAAACCAACAAGGCACTGGCTCCAAGCTGGGAAGCCCCCGTAGGCAAGGGCCGCCCCGGCGGCAACGCCCAGCGCCCCCATCGTTGACAGGACCGGCCGGGTAATATCAAAAGCTCCTGCCAGGCGGTCATTGACAGTATAGCTCGACTTAACTACATTCCCCTGGCCCATCCACCGCTGCGTTATGCTAGCCATTCTTTATTCGTCTTATTGTCAATAATAATATTGAGTTATTCCGATTCCTTTTCACTATTTATCTGAGTATATTCCCGGCCGAACCATTGTTTATATTTTGATTTGAGCATCCTGCCGGTGAACATGACAGTATTCACGGGGAAGGCGCTCGTTTGAAGATGGCCGTAATACATATGCACGATGAGAATAAAGCCGACGGCTAGGACCGCCTCATCGCGGTGGGCGGCAGCAACTACCCCGAACCATTCGCCGTTGACCCACTGGCTGAAAAAGGCGGGGAACATCATGATTATGCCCGTAATTACCATCACCGGCATTCCCCAGAATATCGCCCAGTAGTCGATTTTCTGGCCGTACTGGAAATGGTCGTACTCCGGTTCGTGTTTGTGCAGTCCGAAAATCCAGAGGAATGTATGAATCATGTCTTTCAAGTCTTTCAGGCGGGGCATCATCGCGGAAGGAAATTTGTGTTTTACGAAATATCCGTAGCCGATATACCCGAGGTGATAAATACCATCGGCAATCATGACGAAGGCAGCTATATCGTGGACCAGGCGTAGCACCTCAACGCCGCCAAAAATACCGGTAAACCACTGAAAAGTCGGCCAGTTGGGGAAACCCCGCAGCATACCGGTCACCGCCAGGACGATAAAGGAACCCATCAGGAGGTAATGTTGGATTCGCTGGTGGACGTCGAAACGGCTGACGTAATCGCCCCGTACCCGCGCTTTGGCGTCAGCGGGGACCTTCGGCACCCGGTCGAGTTTATCCAGCCAGGAAAACTCGTCGTCCCAGGCGTTAGCTTCGCCTTTACGCGCGATTAATACGCGGCGCGTAACCTCCAGGATGATAATTAGAGTTGTAGGGATGAGAACACCCGCAGTCAGCAGGAAGAAAAACCATCTGGTGATGGTCACCGATAGCTGCGTGACGTCGCTGGCGTTAACATAAGGGGCGTACTGCGCGAAAGGATATACTTCGAAACCATGCAGAGGCCAGATATCGAACAGGATGAGGCCCAGGATAACGGCTTCGGCCAGGATGATACCGATGATGAGCGGAAAATAATAACGGGGCAGGGCGCTTTTTTTTGGCGCTCCGATGTTCTCCATCTTCGTGCTATCGAAGAATATTTCGGGTTTTACCATGCCCATGGCTTACCCCCATGTTCCTTGGTGAAGATGCCCGCATATTGTGGATCTTTAAGTTCCTCCGGTGTGCATTTATAAACTTTACATAACAGGCACGTCAGGTCCGGCGAGCCGTACATGGGGTCCTGGTGGTTATTGTCAGTCAGGACGTTAGGATTGGAAATGAACACGCCGCGGAAACCCTGGGCCGGCGCTTCCGGGTAAAACCAGTTGGCCGTGGCCGCCACGACTCTAGAGTCGATGCCCGGGAACAACCTGGCTTTCTGAATAATCCTACCGCGCGGGGACTCGATCCAGACGAAATCGCCGTCTTCAATCCCCAGCTTCTTAGCGGTTTCCGGATTGATCTGCATCGTGGGATATTCCATGAAACTGCGCAGCCAGGGAATATTGCGGTACTGAGCCAGGAAATAGAACGGCGAACGGAAGCCGGTGGTCAGCACCAGCGGGTATTCCTTCGCCAGTTCGGGGGTCGAATAGGGGCTTTCACCGGGTTCCACAAAATAAGGCAGCGGGTCGTAACCCAGATTTTCCAGCACGGTTGAGTATAGTTCTATTTTACCGGTTGGGGTGGGGAAACCGCCTCCCTTGCGCCAGTAGTCTGTCTTATATTTATCATAGACTTGGTCGGGACCAAAGCAACCGGAAATGACATTCTCGCTGAACTGTTTCCAGGAAATCGGCGCTTTTCTCAGCTCATAGTCCAGCAGAGTCGGTACATCTTTGAACCAGTATTTCGGGGCAGCCCTCCGTCCGATCTCGTTGAAAATCCAGGCGTCCGATTTAGCCTCGCCAGGCGGTTCGACGCACTTGTTATGCGCCTCGATAAACCAGCGCGGATGCATGTCGTAAATATCGTCGAGTTCCAGCCAGTGCGCCGCGGGCAGGACGATGTCCGACATTTCCGCCATCGGGCCCCAGAACTGGTCGAGCTGTACCATGAAATCGACCTTTTTCAAACCCTCGACGACCTGTTTAGTGCTGGCCATGTGGACGATCTGCTGGCCGCCGACGCTTATCCAAACGCGGATGGGTTTCTCTCCCTTATTAAATTCCCGTATGATGGTGTCAGGATTACAGGTCCGCGCCGCGCCCATCTTGAATCTATCTCCACCATAGATATGAGACCTCATTTCGTCGGTAATCGGGATTTCATTAAAGACATCTTCAATCAGGCCGGTTTCTGGCAGCACCCAGCTCACCATGCTACCCGGCCGTTCGATATTACCGCAAATCCCCATCAAGTCGATAATCGCTCTTATAGTCTGGCCGCAATTGGCCTGTCTTTCCAAAGAGCTTCCGATCTGGATACACCCTGGCGTATCTACTGCGAAAAGTCTGGCCGCTTGAACTATCTTTTCTTTCGGCACCCACGTTATTTCCGAGACTTTTTCCACCGGGTACTCCGCCGCCCGATTTTTCAGTTCCTCAAAACCGTAGGTCCAGTTTTCCACGAACTCCTTGTCCCAGAGTCCTTCCTGACAGATAACATTTATCATGCCCAGCGCCAGGGCGGCATCCGTGCCCGGCCGTGGCTGGAGCCAGAGTGTCGCCCGCGAGGTATAGGCGGTCGCCCGCGGGTCGATGATTATCAGGTTCTTGCAGTAGTCCAGCGATTGTATATACCAGTTGCACAATTCGGAATCGGCGCTGCTGATTTCCAGCTGCTTGGCCCAGGAAATCTGCGTTTTGGGGAACACGCCGCCCCACCCGTGATAGTCGCAGTATAAGCGGCCATAGCCAGTAATCAAACCATAGAGGCCGATGCGCGGGCTGTGGCAGATATAGCCCGGTGAGATGACATTGGCCGAGCCCATCGAGCGGGAAAAGCGGTGAGTATAGCGATTATAGCCTCTACCAGTACCCTGTGAAGTAGCGACGGTATGCGCCCCATATTTTTCGGTGGCCTCTTTTATTTTAGCGGCAATGGTGTCCAGCGCTTCGTCCCAGCTTATCTGCTTCCACTTGCCTTCACCCTTCTCCCCGGCCCTCTTATAGGGATGGGTAATACGATAGGGGTTATCGATGTGCTGGATGCTGGAAAGGCCCTTGGCGCACATCGTGCCGCGGGTGGTCGAATCGGGATTTCCTTCAATGTGGGTGATTACTCCGTCCGTCACTTCTACCAATACTCCGCAGCCGCCGTGACAGCTTTTGCAGGTCGTTTTTACGATTTTCTTTTCAGTCATTTAGTACTCCAGAATAAATGCTAAAAAATACTACCCCAATATGCAATTTACGCCGATAATCTAATATTAAGTTTTCAATATGCGGCCACTCTTGGCAATAAAGGCCGGTAGATTCCCACCTTTAAAAGACAATATTTAAGGGCAAAGGCGCCGAGCGTGTGCGATGCGATGGCGATAATCAAAAGAACGCTGGAGGCCCCTCCGCTGCTGAAAAGGCTGACTACCGAGACAGCCGCCGGCACGGCCAGTCCGAGAACGACTAATCCGCCCCAGAACATATAGGCCGACGGCCCTTTAAGAAGCTCTTTAATTGAGAGCTTGGCCACCGCAGAGGTGTATCCGGCGCTGATTAGATAGGTGACTATTAGTAACACGTTAATTAATAGCAGGTATCGACTGCCTGTTTCCGCCCATGCCACACTGGCGTCGCCCCCGGCCAGGCCCACCCCCATCGCCAGCCCGAAGCCATCGGCAACTCCGGCGAGTATAAAAACAACGGGTAAAAGGCCCTGATTCCAGAAAGGAATCCCCTTGATATAGTTCATGATGAAACCGCCATAAATACCGACTCCCAGGGCAAAGATTCCAGCCAGAACGCCGAAGGTATAGTAGAGGGGATCGGCTACCGATTGACCGATAAGGTTGGCCAGGTCGGGTTGGCCAAACACGAGTTGAATGAAGCCGAAAGTACCGAAAAAGACGGAAAATAAAATGCCACGGGCGAACCACGAGGTCTTCCAGGCGTTGGAAAAAGGCGGCAACGTCCGATAGAACCGCCAGGGCTTGCCAAAGTAGGCCAGGTGGATGGGCAGCTTCAGAAATATTATAATCAGCCAGCCCACGAGCAGTCCCCACCAGCTATTCATAAAGAGAGAGACCAGGTATAATCCCGCGCCCAGACTGGTAAAGGTCTCGGCGATCCAGATCATTACGCCGCGTCTTTCGATCCACTCTCTCTGGTGCATCGGTTTGACCATCCACTCGTGGGTGATCATCCACTGGCGTGTCGCCATACGGGACATTGCTGGCCCTCCTTACTTTTTCCCGAAAATTTGCCTCGCCCTTGCCTCCATGGTACTCAGGTGCTGCATATGCGAAGCGGTCTGGACCTCGCGCGGAGCAATATTAGAAGGCGCGTTACCTATCTTGCCGTCGATATAATATATTGAAGGCTCGGTGCCGTACTCGGGATGAAGCTGAAATCCGTTTTTCTCTTTAATCAAGATTGATACTTCGCTATTAGGGTCGTCCAGGTCGCCGAAGGTCAAAGCCCTCGCCTGACAGGTGTTGACGCAGGCCGGCGTAGCTTCACGGTCTTTGCCCGGCACCAATCCTCTGGCCATGCCGGCATCGATTCTTTCCAGGCAGAAATCACACTTTTCGGTAGTTCCGGAGATATGCGGATAAATTTTATGGCCGGCTTTCTCAAAGCGTGTCCGCTGATAACCCGGGAAGAAACCTGGGTCTTTATCGCGGGAGAAGAAAGTGCGGTTCTGGTAGGGGCAGGCGACCACGCAGTAGCGGCAGCCGACGCAGATATTATTATCGACATAAACAATACCGTCCGGCCGTTTCTTGGTCGCTTCGGCGGGGCAAACCTCAACGCAGGGGGCCTCTTTACACTGATTACATCGGACGGGGAGAGTGGTGAGTTCCTGTCCGGGGATATCGGTTTCCCAGGCGATCAGGCGGGGCCAGTTCATGCCCAGGGGTAGAAAATGCTCGATCCGGCAAGCGGCGACGCAGGCGTGGCAGCGAGTGCATTTTACCAGGTTAATGACCATGCCCCATCTCATAAAAAATTCCCCTCCTTAAGTGTGGTGGGAAGAACCGCTAGATATATCCAGTATATTTATCCTTTAATAAATTACCAAAAAAGCGTAATAAAGTCAATCAGGTATGCGCAATACACGAAAATTTGCTTGAAAATCCTTGTCAAGCTGATACTAAAGTCCATTAATTTTCCGCATTGTGATTTATCGAAGTATGATGGTATCCTTTTATTGACACCAGGGCATCCAGATAATAGACTTCATATAAAGTTTTAGTATAATAAAAGAAATAATAAGATGATTGATACCAGGATTCGTCACGTAACCGTGTCCGGTTTACGCTTGCACCTGAGAAGGGGTGAGCCGAATATGCTCTGGGTCAACGGACAGGACCTGCTTTTACTGAATAACACCGCCGCGGAGTTCATCGAGACTTTTATTGAAGTCATGTCCCACCACCGGGACAATCTGGATAAATCAGAATTTAAACAGGAAATCGCCAGCCGGATACAGGTTCATTACTCCAAGGTCCCAGCGGAAGTGTTGATCAAGGACTTCGATAATATCTACGGAACACTGCTCGAGGTCAGCCGGGGCAACTGCCCTTTATTGGAAATGAACCTGGAGACCCGGGAAACCGATCCCAGGCTCTGGACGGCCCCTCCCCGCATGGACCTGGCTCTTACCTATACCTGTAATAACAACTGCTATTTCTGCTATACAGGCGGCCCCCGCAAGATGAAAGAGTTAAGCACTGCCGACTGGAGGAAGGTTATCGATAAGCTCTGGGAGAACGGCATTCCGCAAATCGTTTTTACCGGCGGCGAACCTACGCTCAGGGACGACCTGGTGGAGCTCGTCGAGCACTCCAAGGAATTTGTGACGGGACTGGTGACCAACGGCCGTAAACTCGCATCTCTCGCCAAAGATTTGAACCGGGCGGAGCTAGACTATGTCCAGGTGAGCCTGGAATCTCATTTACCGCAAGTCCACGATAAAATGGTCGGCTTGGACGGCGCCTGGAAAGAAACGCGGGAGGGCATCACAGAGGCTTTAAAAAACAACCTGGCGGTCATTACCAATACGACACTTACCAGGGATAATCTTACGCTTTTTCCGGATTTAATTCAGGCCGGTTCAGAACTGGGGCTAAAAATGATGGCCTGCAATACCTTGATTTGTAGCGGGCGCGGCACATGCAGTAAGAAAGATGCGGGGATATCCATGGAAGAGCTGAAAAGTGTCTTGTCTAAAGCCGTAGTAACGGCGCAAAAAGTGGGAGTCAAGCTGGAATGGTATTCCCCCACCTGCTATAAGCAGTTCAATCCTCTGGATTACGGCTTCGGGGTAAGAGCCTGTTCCGCCGCCCAGTATAATATGACAGTTGAACCGGACGGTTCGGTCATACCATGCCAGTCCTGGTTCAAGGAAAAATTGGGGAATATCCTGAAAGACAGTTGGGCCAATATCTGGAACCACCCGGTAGCAACCGGTTTTCGAGACAAAGCATATTTAAAAAACAGGAAGGAATGCGAAGGATGCGAGTATCTGCATCAGTGCTACGGCGGTTGTCCGCTGGAATATTCGTCTTAGCCTTTCTTCTGCTGGCGGTTGTTCCGGCTCATGCGGCGGATACGGGCACGTACAGGATATCCGACTATATTATAACGCTGGAACCGCAAAACGACGGCCGGGTTAGGATTACCTTCGAACAGCAGTGGCAGGTACTCAGCGGCGAAATTCCATGGATAACCGTCGGGTTGCCTAACAAAGATTTCTCGATAGAAAATTACAGCGGCGCAGCCTCTGAAGTAACGCCGGCTAATGAAGGCGGATTCTCCGGAGTGAGAGTTGACCTGGATAAGGACTATCAACCCGGGCAGAGTTTTGATATTCAATTTACAGTCTTACAGAGGAACCTGCTCGAAAGATTGACAGAAGATAAGAAATGGAGAATCAGTTACACACCCGGCTGGTACGATAGAGCCTCCATCGACCGTCTACAAATCAACCTGGTATCTCCGGTAGACTACCAGACCTACTCCTCCGCGAGCCCGATGCCGTCCCAGGTGAACGACAACATCATTACCTGGGAACGCCTTAGTCTGTCTCCCGGCAGCCAGTTCAACATTACGGTGGAATCCACGGACGGCAGCTTCCTCCTGGAAAGCGTGCCCACCGGTACATCTCAGGGCGGGGGGCTGGGTACATCGTTTTATATCATTATCGGGGTTATCGTCGTAGTCGGCCTTCTAGTTTTTTGGGGCATAAGGAAAAGCCGGCAAGCGATGGATGCCCGGAACAAAGAGCGAGTACGCTCCATCGAAGAAGAAATGGCGGCGGATAAGAAGAAACGGGAGGAGATTGAAAAGGGGTTCGAGAAATACGTCGAGAAAAAGGATATCCAGCCGGACGCTCAAGGCCGGTATTATGACCGCAGCTATGGCGACTATATTACACCGGCGATATGGGCGGGGATCATCGCCAGCCAGTTCAACC
>CAZEUJ010000016.1:0-22447 GCA_964514525.1 uncultured Dehalococcoidaceae bacterium | reverse complement strand
AGTCGTCGGCGATATTCTCCAGGATAGAAAAGATGGCGCCGCGCACCAGGTCGGTAGCCGGACGTGTTTTTGTCCCTTTCGGGAACTTCAGATGGTGTCCTTTCGCCTTGCCCGTGATAACTCGCATATAGCGTCAAATACATCGGTGTTGGAGTCTGCGTTATATTGGGTCTAGGCAATAGGATAACCAGATAATCGAGGATTTGTCAAACAGGGGTGTTATTGGCGGCATTGGCCGTATATCTAATACCATCGGCATAACCGGCCAACAAGAAGGCTGCGGGTTGTCACAACCCGCAGCCTTTTAGTCAGAATCAATAATATATATTATTTATTCTATGTTTTTGCCGGGCAATCTGTGCTATGCCCGCTTTATTTTTTCACTAGCCCCTTGAGCTCTCTTCTTTACTGGAAGTGCCGCTGCTTTATCGGTTCGTTACTCGTCTCGCTCTGGGTCGGCAATCTCCGCTTGCTGAATAATGGCCGTCGCAGGAACGAAGGCATATCCAGTTCATCTTCCGTCTTCATATTCTTCAGTATCTTGTTGAGCTCCTCTTCTTCCGCGTTGACTTTGCCCATTCCCAGCTTGGCATGGAATCCGGTGGTAATCAGGGTGATTTTAACCTCGTTTTCCATGGACGGATCATTCGCAACGCCGAAGATGATGTTGGCTTCTGGATCAACGGCCTGCTTGATGACGTCAGCCGCCTGGTTGACCTCGAACAGCGAAAGGCTGTTACCGCCGACCACATTGAACAGGACGGCCTTGGACCCCTCGATGGAAACGTCCAGCAGCGGACTGGCCAGCGCTTCTTTAGCCGCGTCGATGGCGCGGTTCTGTCCTGTCCCCTTGCCGATGGACATCCAGGCCGGGCCGGCATCTTTCATGATTGACTTGACGTCGGCAAAGTCGAGGTTAATCATGCCCGGGGTGGTGATAACCTCGGCAATTGCCTGGACGCCGTGCCTCAGCACGTCATCGGCCAGTTTAAAGGCGCTGTCCACGCCCGTCTTGTGGTCGCAGAGGGTCAGCAGGCGGTCATTCGGGATGATGATCAATGTATCGACCTTATCGATCAGGTTTTCAATCCCCATTTCCGCCGTCTCCATGCGGTGAATCCCCTCGAAAGCAAACGGTTTGGTGACCACGGCTATGGTGAGAGCGCCGCCGTGTTTGGATATCTCCGCCACTATGGGAATGGCTCCGGTGCCGGTGCCGCCGCCCATACCGGCGGTAATGAATACCATGTCCGACCCGGCCACGAGCTCTTTCAGCTCGTCGCGGTTCTCCTCGGCGGCTTTCGCCCCAAGAATATGGTCGCCGCCTGCACCCAGGCCCTTGGTCAGTTTGGACCCGAGCTGCACGCATACCGGAGCTTCGCAGACAGCCAGGGCTTGAGCATCGGTATTCATCGCGATGAAATCAACACCCTGTATGTTCTCTCTAACCATGCGGGTCACGGCATTGCTGCCGCCGCCACCCAGACCAATTACTTTTATCTTAGCTGGACTGGCTACAAAACTTGTTCTTGCCATGTCCTCCTCCTTTTAAATATTTCTTCTTTATTAGTAGAATAGTCTTTTAAGCTGGTGGGCAAGCGCGTTCAAAGCATTGCCGAATATGCCCCCCCTCCACTGTTTCTTGCCTCTGTTTTTGTTGCCCCAGAGTATCAGGCCGACCCCCGTAGAATAGGCCGGGTCCCGGAGGTTATCGGCGATGCCGTGGATATCGGTGGGAGCACCTACTCTTACCGGGATTCTGAGGATTTCGCTGCCCAGGGAGGCGATACCGGCCAGGTTGGCGCTGCCGCCGGTGAGCACCAGTCCCGCCGGTACCAGTGCTTCGTAATCCGAGGTCGGCATTTCCAGCAGGATGAGCTTCAGGATTTCCTCGACCCTGGCCCGGACAATATCGCAGAGGTCCTGGTAAGAGATGCCGTGCCCGTCCTGGGATATCGCCGGTGAGGTGTCCGTCTTAGCGTCGTAAACGGGCATGACGCTTCCGTACTTCTTCTTCATTTCCTCGGCGATTTCAAACGGAAGTCCTAAACCGATGGCGATATCACGGGTAAGCTGATATCCTGCTACCGGCAGGATCGAGGTATGCCAGATGCTGCCCTCTCTGAATACGGCAATATCAGTGGTGCCTCCCCCGATATCCGCCATGATGACGCCCACCTGCTTTTCATCTTCAGTGAGGATTGCCTCGCTGCTGGCGAGCGGTTCCAGGACAAGATCCTCGATGTCTATCCCGATACTGCGTATGCACTTTACGAGATTCTGAATGGAGGTTACGGCTGCGGTAATAACATGTGTCTCTACATCAAGACGAAATCCGTGCATGCCCACCGGGTTCCTGACGCCGGGCTGACCGTCGACGGTATAGCTCCGGGGGATGACATGAAGTAACCTGCGGTCCGTGGCCGTTTTTACGCTTTGGGCAGAGGCAAGAACCCGTTTTAAATCGTCTGGGCGTACGACACGGTCGTTGCGGGTAATGGCAACGACGCCGTGGTTGTTCATCGAGGCCACATGACGGCCGGTAACCCCGATATAAGCTGATTCTACCTTACAAGCGCTGGTCTGTTCTGCCTTTCTTACTGATTCGCGGATCGATTCTCTGGCTTCGCTGATGTTGACCACCAGGCCCTTATGCAGTCCTTTGGACGGGGTAATCCCCACACCCACTACGCGAGGGCTGCCCCCATCGCTGATATCTGCCAGGATGGTGGCTATCTTGGTGGTGCCAACATCTATTGAAGCTATAATATTCCTTTTTTTCATCTGCCCTCCTTAGTACCTGGTTTTATCTTTAGCTTTGTGGTTACCCCGTTATTACATATATAAGAAACCTCCTTTCAGAATCTCGTTTTATTCTAGGCTGCTAAAAATGCCACCTTGATTTTTTGTAATAATGCTGGCCTTCGCCAGCCCTGCGATTTGGCGATTGTCACGAAAGTATGGTCTTCGGTCGTGGCGTAGCAATCACCCTGCGCGATAATGCGTTCCGCGGCTCTCAGTTTGGCGCTCCGACTCCGCGGATTAAGGCGAATTTCGGTAGCGGCAGGGACGATTACTTTCTTGTTAATAATCCTCAAACTCGGTGTGTGCCCGCATACACAGGTCGGGGTGCCCGGTGGGCAGATACAGGCCCTGGCTTCTTTTTGCATGAACTGCTTGACGATGCGGTCTTCCAGAGAGTGGTAGGTAATCACCACCAGCCTGCCCTCGTAGCCGAGCAGGTCCACCGCCTGCTTTAGTGCCGTTTCCAGGTTCTCCAGTTCGTTATTAACGGCGATGCGCAGCGCCTGGAATGTTTTCGTCGCCGGGTGCAGCTTGCCCCGGCGGCCTACCGCTTTCTCTATCAATTGGGCTAGTTGGCCGGTCGTCTCTATCGGGCGCTCTTTCACGATGGATCGGGCGATGCGGGCGCTCTGGCTTTCCTCGCCGTAGGTTCTGATGATACCCGCGAGTCTCGCTTCCGGAACGGTATTGACGATGTTTGCGGCGGTCGTCCTCTGGCCGGGGTTGAACCGCATGTCGAGCGGGGCGTCATGCTGGAAACTGAAGCCCCTTCCGCTCGTGTTGAGTTGTAAAGACGAGAGCCCCAGGTCGAAGAGGATGCCGTGCACCGGAAAAAAGTCGTATTTAATGCAGATAGACTGCAGGTTCACGAAATTATCATTGACGATGAGGATGGAATCCCGGGAGCTCCGGAACCTCTCCCTGGCGGCCTCTATGGCGTTGGGGTCGGCTTCGATGCCCAGCACCTGTCCGCCTGGTGCGCTTTGTTCGAGGATGGCAGCGGCATGTCCCCCGCCGCCTAGAGTGGCATCGATATAACGACCGCCCGGCTGGACAGCCAGCGCCTGGATTACCTCTGCGAGAAGGACCGGAGTATGGGTGGAGGCTGACCCGTGTTTTATCATTACCGGTTTTCCAGGCTTTCTATTATCTGCCATGCCTGTTCCTGGCTGATGTTCTTCTCTTCCTCCCAGAGCGCCTTATTCCATATCTCCAGGTTGGTGTTTACGCCGACGATGGCGATTTCGTCTAAAATCTGGGCGTGTTCACGCAGCGGTGCTGGTAGCGCCACCCGGCCTTGCCCGTCAATCCTGGCCACGAAGGCCATCGCAAACAATGCCCGACTCAGCCGGCGCATTTTGCTGCGTGTCAGCGAGCTGCCCGTGAGTGAACTGGATAGCTTTTTCCATTCCGTCACGGTGTGAGCGGTGATGCACTTTTCCGCCCCGACGGTCAGTACCAGTCCGTCCTTGAGCGCGTTCCTGAATCGGGGAGGGATTGGTACCCGGCCCTTTTCATCTATTTTGTAGTCAAACTCGCCGTAGAACATGTCTTTAATATCTTACCACTATTTCCCACTATTTACCATATTTCACCCTTTTATAACACAATGAGGTATATTTGTCAAGTATTTTTCCGGAAATATTTTTCTGTTGTGACGAATACGTGACAGGAGGCGGTGAAAAGTCGTAGTCAATTGACCGATTACGGGTACTTTCGCCATAAGCGTCAAGTGTGATACAATATAATTTGTTTTGTGAATAGGACGATGATTAATATCGGCATACTCACTATCAGTGATAAAGGGTCGCGGGGAGAGCGCCAGGACAAAAGCGCCGGGGTTATCCGTGACCTCGTTGCTCAATTAAATAGTACTGTCGTTAAGTACGAAATTGTCCCTGATGAGGCGGATATCATCACCGCCAGGCTTATCGATTGGGCTGATGGGGGTGAGGTGGACATTATCCTGACCACCGGCGGCACCGGCTTGAGCCGGCGGGATGTAACACCGGAGGCGACCCTCTCGGTCATCGATAGGGAGGTGCCCGGTTTCGCCGAGGCCATGCGGATGAAGTCTCTGGAAAAAACGCCGATGGCGGTGCTGAGTCGGGCGGTGGCCGGCCTGCGCGGTCGATGCCTCGTTATCAACCTCCCGGGCAGTCCGAAGGCTGTGCAGGAGTGTCTTGAGGTTGTATTACCCGCCCTCCCTCATGCCGTGGAAATCATCAGGGGAGAGGTGACGGAACATAATATCGCCAAGGTAAATTAACGTTATGCGCATCGATGTTTTGACGCTATTTCCGCAAATGTTTGCAGCGCCGTTCGGTTACGGCGTTTTCCAGCGGGCTATTGAAAACGGACTGGTGAGTATCAAAGTGCACAATATCCGCGACTATACTCATGATAAACACCATACCGCCGACGACTATCCTTATGGCGGCGGCGCTGGCATGGTGCTCCGGCCCGGCCCTATTTTTGAAGCGGTGGAGGCTATTAAGGCCAGCGTCGGAGAAGAGGAAAGCAATTTTCCCGTTATCCTCCTTACCCCCCAGGGTCGGCTCTTGACACAGCCTCTCGCCCTGGACCTTTCGCGCCAGCGTCACCTGGTCTTTATCTGCGGTCACTATGAGGGCGTCGACGAGCGGGTACGGGAACATCTGGCTACCGACGAAATCAGTATCGGCGATTATGTTCTGACTGGCGGAGAAATACCGGCTCTGGTAGTTATTGACGCTGTGCTGCGGCTTTTACCGGGGGTGCTCGGCTCGGAAGAATCGCCGCTGGAGGATTCTCACGCCAGCGGGCTTTTAGAATATCCCCAGTATACCCGCCCGGCCGATTTCCACGGGTGGACGGTGCCGGATGTCCTGCTTTCCGGGAACCACGCCCAGATCGCCAGGTGGCGGCGGGAACAGATTATCCGCCGCACTCTGGAGCGCCGCCCCGACCTTTTGAATAAAGCGAACCTCGGTCTTGAAGATAAAAAACTGGTCGAACGCCTGAAGACCCGCCGGTCTCGGGCTAATAACGAATAGGGAGTCTTAACATGGATGTTTCATCGCTGGTTGAAATCAAAAAGAATCCGAAGATACCGGATATTGCCCCCGGTGACACGGTCCGGGTCAACGCTAAAATCGTGGAGGGCGGCAAGGAGCGCATCCAGGTTTTCCAGGGCGTTGTCATCAAGATAAAGCGCGGCGGTAACGGTGCCGGCTTTACCGTGAGGCACGTCGCCTATGGCGTTGGCGTGGAGCGTACCTTCCCCTTCAATTCACCGCTGGTGGAGAAAGTGGAGATTGTCCGTCAGGGTAAAGTCCGCCGTTCCCGTCTTTACTATCTGCGCGGACTCAGCGGTAAGGAAGCCCGCCGCAAGATCAAGCGCGTCGAGAGGAAGGTCAGGGAGCAGGTGGGCGAGGAGTTGCTCGTCGCCCCGCCGGAGGAAGAGGTCGAGGAGGCTGTTGTTGAGGCCGCCCCAGCCGCGGAAGTCAAGCCGGAAGCCGTGGCCACTGCCCCGGCACCCGCCACAGAGCCAAAGGCAAAAGCAGAAGAAAAACCCGCTTTGCCGGCTAAACCGGAGCCGGTCGCGGAAAAACCGGCCGCGCCGGAAGCTAAAGCCGCTCCGTCCGTCGCGTCGGAAGAAAAAGAAGCCCCTAAGTCATAGTCGGTGCTTCTGGAGTCTGAAATGAGTTTCGCCGAGGTCAGTGTCAATTCACCGGCCGCCCGGCGCCGTACTTTCAGCTACGCCGTCCCTCCCGGCATGGACATCCGCGAGGGACAGGCCGTTCTCGTCCCCTTCGGTGAAAAAGTCCTCCAGGGTATCGTTCTGGAAATTACGTCCGTACCGGCAGTGGAAGATACCCGCGATATTATTGAGGTAATCACGCCCGACCCCGTTTTATCGCTGCACCATTTATCGTTGTCGCGCTGGATTAGCGATTATTATCTTTCGCCGCTGTTCGACGCTGTGGCTTTAATGCTGCCCCCGGGATTCGAGCGGAAAGCGGTTACTTTTGTCAGCGCCTCGCGATCCGATATCGACCTTGCCCCCCTTAATGACGACCAGAGGAAAATTCTTGAATATATTACCGGGCAGGGCAGGGTAGAATTGAAAAAACTGGAAAAAGCCCTCGGCAAGAAAAAAACCTCATCCCTGGTGTCTTCGATGGTCAGGCAGAATCTCCTCGTCCGTAGCTATGAGTTGGGTCACGTTCGTATAAAGCCCAAGAAGGAACTTTACATAAATCTGACTGGCGATATTAGCAAGGCATCGCAGCTTCCGGAAAAACAGGCCACTCTTTTCCGTTTATTATTCGAAAAAAAGGTGCCGGTCTCCTGGTCGGAAGCCCGGCGGCGGACCGGTTCCGGCAAGTCCGTTGCCGACGCGCTGGTGCGCCGCGGGCTGGCGGTCTTTGAGGAAGTAGAAGTCCGTCGCGAGCCGATTTCCTATAATAATATTATTCCTTCATCTCCTTTGGTCCTTACCGCCGACCAGCAGTCGGCGGTAGACTCCGTGAAAGCGGGTTTACAGCAGGCCGCCGGACCGAACGACAGGCCGGAGGTATTTTTACTTCACGGTGTTACCGGCAGCGGCAAGACCGAGGTTTATCTGCAGTCGCTGGCCGAGGCGGTCAGGCTGGGTAAAAAGGGTATCGTTCTGGTGCCGGAGATTGCTCTCACACCTCAGACCATCGAACGCTTTGCCTCCCGTTTTCCCCACCGGGTGGCGGTCCTGCACAGTCGACTCTCCCTGGGAGAACAATATGACGAGTGGCATCGCATCAGCAGCGGTGAGTTCGATGTCGTTGTGGGGTCGCGGAGCGCCATTTTCGCCCCTCAGCCCGCTCTCGGCCTGATTATCATTGACGAAGAGCACGAATGGACCTATAAGCAGGACAATTCCCCGTATTACCATGCCCGCGCTGTGGCTTTAAAGCTGGCCGGGCTTACCGGTGCCGTAGTGCTTCTGGGCAGCGCCACGCCGGATGTCGAGTCTTATTATCAGGCGCAAAACGGCGAATATAAACTGCTAAGGCTTCCGGAGCGCGTTGTCCCCACCGCCGGGGCGCCTCTGCCTCGGGTCGAGGTCGTCGATATGAGGGAGGAGCTTAAGGCGGGCAACCGCGGCATTTTCAGCCGGTCTCTTTCGCACGCCATCAACGAAGCCGTCGCCGCCGGCGAGCAGGTGATTCTCTTTCTCAACCGGCGCGGCGGTGCCACCTTTATCCAGTGCCGGAGTTGCGGTCATGTGCTGCGTTGCCGCCGCTGTGAGGTGCCTCTGGCACAGCATATCACCGGGGATATACTCATCTGTCACCAGTGCGGCTATCGAACCCCGGTTCCGCAGGTCTGCCCCAACTGCTCCAGTCGCCAGTTGAAGTTTTTAGGCGCCGGTACCCAGAAGCTGGAGCAGGAAACGCGTTTTACCTTTCCCCGCGCCCGCCAGCTCCGCTGGGACAGCGATATTATCACCGGTAAGACCTCTCACGAGGTCATTTTGCAGAAATTCCGCAACCGCCAAGCGGAAATCCTTATCGGCACCCAGATGGTCGCCAAAGGGCTGGACATTCCGTCGGTGACCCTGGTGGGCGTGGTCTCCGCCGATACCTCGCTCAATCTGCCTGATTTCCGCGCCGGAGAAAGGACGTTCCAGTTGCTGAGTCAGGTCGCCGGCCGGGCCGGCCGCGGGCCGTCGGGAGGGCGTGTCATTATCCAGACCTTCTCGCCGGAACACTATGCCATACAGGCGGCCTCCTGGCACGACTATGCCTCTTTCTACGATCAGGAGATTGCCTATCGCCGGCAGCTTCACAACCCTCCCTTCACGCAACTCGCCAGTTTGGTTTATCTCCATACCAGCGACGCCGTCTGCCAGCGCGAGGCGGAAAAAATGGAAAATCGGCTCGTTGAGGAATGTGCCTCCCGGGGAGTCGCCGGCATTGACATTATCGGTCCGGCCCCGGCCTTTATCCACCGCCTGAGGGGTCGGTTCCGCTGGCAGCTTATCCTGCGCGGCTCCGGGCTTTCCGCCTTTTTATCGCCGCTGGCTTTCCCCTCCGGCTGGTCGATAAATATTGACCCCCAGAGCCTTGTTCAGTAAACTTGAAATAGTGGATTTAGTAACCTATACCTCTGGAAGGGGAGTGAAAGTAAGAGAGGGGTGAAACCCCTCTCTACAACCTCCTCCCCCTCTCCTTCATCTTGCCTCCGAAGGAGAGGGGGACAAAGGGGGTGAGGTTAGTAATTTCTATATCTTTTGAAAGGAGACCATATGGCGGTTCTGCCCATCAGGACCCTGCCCGACCCCGTATTAAGGCGTAAGGCGAAGCGCGTTTCCACTGTTGATAAGTCCATTAAAAAGCTTATCGCTGATATGCGCGAAACGTTGCACGCTGACGCCGGTAGGGTAGGGTTGGCCGCGCCCCAGGTGGGCGTCTCCCTCCGTGTGACTGTAATATGTTTACCGGAAGGTGATGATGTTATCCTGATAAATCCGGAGATAGTGCGCCGCAAAGGACAACGTCTCGTCAGTGAGGGTTGCCTTAGCATCCCGGGCTATGTTGGCCAGCTGTTTCGGGCGGAATCTATTACCGCTAAAGGACTTGACCTTGCTGGCAGGCCGGTCCGCATTAAGGCGGAAGGACTGCTTTCCCAGGCAATCGAGCATGAGACCGACCATCTTAACGGGGTACTTTATATCGACCGCATGGAAAGCACGGAGACGCTGCGTAAAATCAAGCCTGAGGATGTTGAAATCTAGACTCTTATTTTTCTGAAGAGGTTTTTTCGCTGACGAAGTAAAAAAGTTCGTCGAGCCGGCAGTTGGGGAAGGCTTTTTTCGCGCCGACGATGAACTTCTCGTTAATTCCGCGTTTTCCCTCGCGGACGCGATAAACCTGACTCACCGATAGACCCATTGCCACCGCCAGGGCTGAGAGGTTGTGATATTTGTCGTTGGCCATTTCGAAAACTCTTGTCTTGATTATCATAACGTTTCGGTCTCGGCTGGTAAAGTGCCAATTGGCATAATTATAGTAATAAATGTACACAATTGTCAAGTATCACAAGCATATGCTCACACGAATAATTTGACTTAATGGGGCTTAATGTTTAGAATTATTGAATTGAAGAGATATGCCTGATAATTTGCCCCTCAAACCCGGCGATAAGGTCTTCCATCCCCGTAGAATCAAACGATTCCACTTAAAAAGGGTTCTCGGTGTCCCCGCCCTTTTTAGCGCTGGCTATGGTGATGTCGGCTCTTCCATATATTACGCTCTCGGCATTGTTGCCCTGGTGGCTCTCGGGGCGACGCCTATTGCTCTGGCCGCCGCCGGTTTAATTTACATCTTCAATGCCCTCACCTATGCCGAAGGCGGGGCGATGATCCCCGAAGCCGGCGGCTCCGCCAGTTTTGCCCGTTACGGTTTTAACAACTTCATCGGCTTTATTGCCGGTTGGGCGTTAATGCTGAGTTACATCGCCACCATGGCGATTTCAGCTTATACTATATCGCCATACCTTTCTTACTTTTGGCCCGTCCTGGCAAAAACCTCGGTCAGTACCGTGTTTGCTATGGGTATTATTGGTTTTCTTATGATCATTAACGTCCTCGGCGTAAAAGAATCGACCAGGCTGAATATCTTTTTCATATTTGTCGATATCGCCACACAAATCGCTATAGTAGTTCTTGGTATTATTTATATTTTAAGAGTTGATCCCTCTGTTTTGATAGAGAACATGTTCGGTGCCGGAAATTGGCCTTCTACGTCGAACCTGATAATGGGTATCGCTATCGCCGCCCTCTGTTTTACCGGCGTGGAGACGGTCTCTCAGCTGGCCGAAGAAACTCGCAAACCTGCATCGAGGATACCGCAGGCTTATATTTTGATGATCGTGGTCGTACTTATTTTATTTGCCGGAATTTCCATCGTGGCCCTTTCGGCGATGACGCCGCAAATGCTCGGCGACCCCGTCAACGGGTGGGCGCGCGACCCTGTGGCTGGTATCGCGGCTAATTTACCCTCGGACACTTTACGGGATATTTTTAGACCTCTGGTAGCGATATTGGCTGCTAGCATCCTGCTAACGGCCACCAATGCCGGACTGCTTGGTATTTCTCGTCTAACTTATAACATGTCATCTCATAAGCAGTTACCAGCCATTCTCGGTAAAGTCCAGCCGCGCTTCAGGACCCCCTATCTGGCGATTATCCTGTTTTGCGGCGTTGCCCTTGTATTATTAAGCCAGGGGTTCTCCAATCCCAATTTCTTCGCGGACCTGGGCGCCCTCTACGTTTTCGGCTCCCTTCTCTGTTTCGCTTTCGCCCACGCGTCTATTTTAAGGTTAAGAGTAAAGAAACCGGATATGCCCCGACCTTTTAAATTGCGATGGAATATACATATCAGAGGAAGCGAGTTGCCGGTTACCGCTATCTTGGGTCTAATATGCACTTCCGGTATCTGGATATTGGTGCTGGTGACGCAGCCATTCAGCCGCTGGGCCGGTCTCACCTGGATGGTCGCTGGTCTGCTTCTCTATCTTGTGTTCTGGTTGAGTCTTCGTAAAAAACCTGCGGATGAGTGGCAAATAAAACCGGGTAAAAAATAGGGTATTAACGGGCTATTGTAGAATTTTGACAATAAGGTTATAATAGCACGGTCTATCGCTATTTTATCAGGTAGGTAAGGGTGTTTAAACAAATTCTCGTGCCAGTCGCCGGTACCCCTGCGGATGAGGAGACCATAAGACTTGCCTGCCGGCTGGCTAAGAGGGACAAGGGCAAAGTCTGGGCGGTCTCCGTCGTGGCGATTAAGCGCTCCCTGCCCATCGACGCCGAAATCGACTCCGAAATAAAGAAGGCCGAGGAAATTCTCAATAAAGTGGAGACCGTCGCCGAAGAAGAAGACTACGAGGTTGAGACCGATGTCCTTCAAGCTCGTGAAGTCGGTCCGGCCGTCGTTGATGAAGCTGTGGAACGGGGCGTCAGCCTTATCCTGATGGGTATTTCCTATAAACAGCGCTTCGGGCAGTTCAGCCTGGGTAGCGTCGTGCCTTACGTGTTGAAAAATTCTCCGTGTCCGGTTATACTCTACCAGCAGAGTACCATAACAAAATAAGGTCTTTACTATGAAAATAGTGATCATGGGATGCGGCCGGGTCGGTGCCAGGCTCGCCTCTTTGCTTGATGAAGACGGTCACGAGGTTACCGTCCTGGATATCGATACCTATAGTTTCCGCCGCTTGCCCCCTTCCTTCGGCGGCGCCGCCCTCTACGGAAATGGTATCGATGAAGAAGCCCTGAAGAAGGCCGGCGTTGAAGATTGTGATGTCTTTGTGGCTTTGACGCAGGGCGATAACCGCAATGTCATGGCATGCCAGATTGCCAAGCATATCTTTAACGTTCCGCGGGTGGTCTGCCGCATCTACGATCCCCTCCGCGAGGAGATGTACAGCGCCCTCGGACTGGAAACGATTAGCCCCACCAAGGTCTTTTCCCAGTTGCTCCGGGAGAAGATAGAGGGTTGAGGTACTGAATATGTATATCATCATCGTTGGCGGCGGGCGCCTGGGTTACTACCTGCTCAAGGCTTTGCTTAATGAAGGCCATGAGGTTCTCGTGCTCGAAAAAGACGCTCGCATCTGCAAGACCATTACCGATGAGCTGGGCAGCGTCTGCTACCGCGGCGATGGCTGTGAGGCCGCTACTCTAGCTGAGGTCGGCACTGGCCGGGCGGATATGTTTGTCGCCGTTACCGGTGATGATGAAGATAATCTCGTTTCCTGTCAGATAGCCAAGCATAAGCACAACGTGCCCCGCACTATCGCCCGCCTGCGTAACCCCCGCAATGCCGCCCTCTTTAAAAAACTGGGTGTGGACGTTACCATCAGCACCACTGACCTCATCCTGGAGGCGATTGAACGGGAGGTTCCTACCCATCCTTTAACGCACCTCCTGACTATCGATGAAAAAGGATTGGTCGTCGTCGACGTTAAAATTTCTCCGGAGTCGGCCACGGTAGGCAAGTCCGTCAAGGACCTCTCCTTGCCCGAGAAAAGCAATCTGGCTCTTATTATCCCCCATCAGGGTAGCGCCCGCACGCCATCGCCCAGTACCGTCCTCCAGGCGGGCGACCAGATTATTGCGGTGACTACTCCGGAATCCGAAGAAGCCCTGCGCAATGCCCTGCGTGGCATCTGAAAAGACGGTGGACGATATTGAATAAAATAGTAGTTAGCTGTCTTCGGTTTTTCGTATTCTCTCGTTAAGTTACCTATCTCTTTCCCTGTTTGTCTCTGCCGATGATGCGTTATGAGTTCCGGTTTGCCACATGGCGAACCGGGGCTTTAGTGCCGGTTTATGGCTCGGTTGCCGGATAACGGAGTCGTTCTATGAAAGAAGGCAGGTTTTTTAACCGCTGGACTCTTCTGATTGCCGTCTTGGTGGTAATCATTATTACTGGCGGCGTGATTATCGGCTTGAAATACGGCCCGGGTCAGCCTATCGAAATTTCTTTGAACTCCTCCCCCGTGTCGGAAGGCGAAATATATGTCGGGGGTGAGGTCAATAACCCCGGCATCTATCCCTTTTATGCCGGCGATAGTCTTGAGGATGTTCTCCAGGCAGCCGGCGGTGTTACCGGCGATGCCGACCTCAGCCGTATTGAGCTTAACGTATCGGAAAAAGGAGAGGTAGCGGAGTTACAAAAGGTCAATATCAATACCGCGGATGTTTGGCTGCTGGCCGCCTTGCCCGGCATCGGTGATGTCCGGGCTCAGGCTATTGTGGCTTATCGACTCGAAAACGGCCCCTTTCGTGACGTCAATGAGTTGCTCAACGTAGAAGGTTTGGGCACTGTTACCCTGGAAAATATCCGGCACCTGATTACTGTCGGCGATTGATCATTAAAGATAGGCATTCATGTTACTTATCTTTTTAAGTTGCGTCTGGGTTCTCGGTATCTTCCTCGGTTATAAATTTCATCTCCCCTGGATGCTCTGTCTGGTCGGGCTCGCCCCTCCGCTGCTGTTCTTTTTTACCCGGAAGCATAAAAAACTAATAATTTTAGCCGGTCTGGGTATTTGCCTCCTGGTTGCGGCGGCTGCTTATTCGTATTCCAGTCTTTATACTGTTGATGAGGTCCAGCTCCGCTTCTATAACGACCAGGGTGCTTTTGAAATTAAGGGTATGCTGGTGAGTGACCCGGATGTCCGCGATAAAAGTACGCACCTTTCCCTTTCGGTCGAGGCCATCAAGCTGGATACGCTTTGGCAGGATGTCGATGGAACGTTACTGGTTTTTGTGCCCCGCTACCCCGCCTATCATTACGGCGATGTGCTTAAGTTGACCGGTACATTGCAAACTCCCCCTCAGCTCGGTGACTTCGATTACCGCGGGTATTTAGAGCACCAGGGCATCTATTCCACCATGCTCTTCCCCGAAGTTGAGGTTTTGGATACAGGGCGGGGTTTTCCGCCTCTCGCCTGGGTCTATTCTCTGAGGGACCGCCTGGCGGAGACACTGGCGCAGATTCTCCCCGAACCTCAGGCATCCCTGGCTCAGGGCATTATTTTAGGTATACGGGGCAATATCCCCGAAGATCTGAACAGCGACTTCGTCCGTAGCGGCACGGCTCACCTCCTGGCAATATCCGGTTTTAATATCGGTATCATGGCCGGCATCATGCTCGGTGTCGGACTGTTTTTCTTCGGGCGTAGGCGCTACCTCTACGTCTGGCTGGCTTTTGGCGCCGTCTGGCTTTACGCTATTCTTACCGGTATGAACCCGCCGGTTTTGCGGGGTGCTATCATGGCGAGCGTGTTTCTCGTTGCCGAAGCGCTGGGCCGGCAGCGCAGCGCTATGGTGGCGTTGACCTTTACCGCGGCGGTCATGGTGGGCATCAGCCCTTATATCCTGGGGGATGCCTCTTTCCAGTTGAGCTTTCTGGCGATGGCCGGCCTTGTTTTCATCTATCCGGTTTTTAGCAGTTTGGGCCGGCGTTTCATCGCCGCCAGAATCGGCGAGGAAGGATTTCTGGTCTCTTTGACCAATCTTACCGTTGATACCTTTAGCGCGACTCTCGGAGCCATTATCGCCGTCTGGCCTTTAATCGCTTATTACTTCGGTCTTTTTTCGGTGGTAGGCCCCCTGGCGACCTTTTTGGCCGTGCCGGTATTACCGGTTATCATCGTTATTGGGACTTTAGCGGCCGTCCTGGGTCTGGCTTCGCTGGCCGTCGCTCAGGCTTTCGGTTGGCTGGCCTGGCCTTTCCTGTCGTATATGATTCTTGTAGTCAGTGGACTGGCGGCGCCGTCGCTATCGTCGGTCGCCGTCGATTCTATCAGCCCTGTCTTTATAATCTGCTATTATGTGGTGCTGGCGGCGATTATCTGGCTTCACAGTCGCTGGCAGAAGCTGCGTAACCTCTTGTCCGGCACCGCTGGACTGATGAGAGCCGGGGTGAGCTTTTCTTTAGGACTCTCGCGCAGCACTAAATGGGCTATCGTGCCGTTGTTGCTCGTGGCGGTGCTGGTGTCTTTCACGGCGGCTACCCTCCCCGATGACGACCTGCACGTTAGCTTTCTCGACGTCGGCGAGGGTGACGCCATTCTTATCCAGAAGGGGAATCAACAAATTCTGGTCGATGGCGGCCCGAGTCCCCGGGCGATAACCCTTGGGCTCGGCGACCGGATGCCTTTTTGGGACAGGTCTATCGATTTGCTCATCTTAACCCATCCCCACCAGGACCACCTCGCCGGACTGGTGGAAGTCCTGCGGCGTTATCAGGTGAAGCAGGTGCTCTATCCCGCTCTCGACTATTCATCGCCGCTATTTGACGAATGGTTGAGCATTATTGAAGAGAAAGATATCAGAAGCAGCCTGGCCCTGTCCGGACAGCGCATTGATATGGGCGACGGTGTGGTTCTGGAGGTGTTGCGTCCAGTACTTATCGGCGGTAATCCTGATATCGATAACGCAAGCCTGGTGCTGCGTCTTGAGTATGGTGCTGTCAGCTTCCTGCTCGCCGCCGATATCAAGAGTGAAATGGAGTGGGAGCTTGTCCGGGAGCGGGCGCCCCTCTCGAGCACGGTTCTCAAGGTTGCCCACCACGGTTCTATTACTTCCACCACCCTGGAGTTTCTGTCGGTAGTTGATCCTCAGGTAGCCGTTATTTCCGTCGGTGCTGATAATGATTTTGGCCTCCCGGATGCTGAAGTGGTCGCCGGACTCAGCGAGAAAATCGGCCAGGACAATATTTACCGCACCGATGAACAGGGGACGATTACCTTTACGACTGATGGTGAAAAGCTGTGGGTAGATATTGAGAAATAATACGGGAGATTCTATTTGTTAACTCTGATCTACTTCGGAGATCAACTCCCTAAAAGTGCTGATCATTCTGTATATTTCACGACGGTTGCTTTTAACTATTTTCTTTATTTCATGTTCACGTAACATTGCTGATTCCCTTGTTGGTAATATCTCGAAGTATTGTAGTTTGGGATTTTTCCCTGCTGTGGAGATTGTAATGCCGTCTCTATGCTCTAACATTCGCTCTCTTAGTTCTCTTGTATGACCAACATATAATTCTCCGCTTTCAAGTCGTAATACATATATAAAAAAACTATTTACCCCTTCATCTCTTTTACTCCAGAATTTTGGAGGGTTGGGTGAGTAAATTCGTTTTTGAGTGTTTGTTGAGTTCATAATAATGCTTATCTTTATTTCCTTACTATGGATATAGTGAACAATATATTATTACACAGGTCAATAGTCCTTTAGTCATGATTGAGAGACAGTATGGATATCCTTCCTCGCCAGCACGCACACATTTCTCGAAAAAGTTTTTATCGGGAATTTATACCTGCTTTCGGGGTATGATTTCACCACCTCGAAACCCGCCTTCTTTATTACCTTTTCCAGTTCGCCGTAGGAAAACAGGTGATAGTACCGGTAGAGCGTTTCTTCTCCGCTTTTCCAGGGCATCAGGATGTCCTTTTTCTTGAGCCAGAATCTCGGCTGCCATTTATTCCATACGGTGATAAAAGCCTCGCCGCCGGGCTTTAAAACCCGCTTTAGCTCCCTTAAAGCCTTGATTCTTTCTTCGTCCCCTTCGATGTGGTGGTAGGTCGCCACGGCTATGGCGTAATCGTAAAAATCATTCCCGTAGGGAAGGTGGCGGGCATCGGCTTCCACCAGACTTACCTGGAATTCGTATTTTTCGGCATATTTCCTGGCTAGTTCCAGCATCTTGCGGGAAAAATCGATACCGTATAGTTCGAAGTTTTTCACGAAGGGTGGGAAGTCCGGCCCGTGCGCGCAGCCCACGTTAAGCAATTTTCCGCCCCGCCACCGCCCCGCCAGTTCTTCAAGCTCGTGAGTAAATATCGAGCGGTGTCGGAAGTTATACCACCCCGGCGCTATTTGGTCGAAGATGTCTTTCGTTGTTGATTCCACTTTCCGTCTTGTTTTTATACTGACAATATGTGCGGTGACGCCGGCCGCCACGAGTCCCAGGACTATCCTTATCGCCAGGTTTTGCGTGCCTATCCCGATTGTTACACCGATGCTCGCCCATAGCAGTAACAGCGTGATAAACTTGATCTTTAAAGCCATCCCTTTGCCTTCGATGTAGTTGCTGATATAGGCGCCGAACATCCTGTTATTTGTGAGCCAGCGGTAAAACCGTTCGGAACTACGTATATAACATGCGGCGGCCAGCAGCAGGAATGGAGTCGTTGGCAATATGGGAACGAAAATGCCCACTATTCCTGTTGCGGTAGATATTGTTCCCGCCACCACCAGTAAGCGCTTACTCAGTTTTATTGACATCGTTTGTTGACATAAGCCCTATCTGCTAAACTTAATAATATAATATGGTCAATATCAGGAAATTTACAAGGACTATCTCCGGCGTTACGCCTTTAGCGGTGATGACTGCGCCCGTTCGCTGTCCCGGCCGGTGCATTTATTGCCCCACCTATCTCGATGCCCCGCAGAGTTATACCCCGGAGTCGCCGGCTGTCCTGCGCGCCCGCCGGTTTGCTTACGACGCCCGGCAGCAAGTAGCCGCCCGACTTAACACCTTTGCGGAGATGGGGCACCCTACGGACAAAATCGAGCTCATCATTATGGGCGGGACTTTTCTGGCCCAGCCCGTCGATTATCAATACAGGTTTATTAAAGAGTGCTACGACGGACTCAACGGTGTTACCTCAACCACTCTGGATGAAGCCAAACGACTTAACGAGACGGCGACGCACCGCTGTACCGGACTCTGCATCGAGACTCGTCCGGACTGGTGCGGGCAGGCCGAAATTGAGCGGATGCTGGAGTTCGGCGCCACCCGCGTCGAGCTCGGCGTCCAGGCTCTTGACGATGATATCTATAAACTGGTGAGGAGGGGACACGGGGTGGCGGAGGTGGTCCGTGCCACCGCTTTACTCCGTGAGCACGGCTTTAAGGTCTATTACCACTGGATGCCCGGACTGCCCGGCTCGACGCCTGAAAAAGACCTGGAGATGTCCCGGCGGCTCTTTGCCGACGAACGCTTTAAGCCGGACGGGCTTAAACTGTATCCTACCATGGTGGTGCAGGGGACGGAACTGGAAAAGTGGTATCGTGATGGCCGTTATCAGCCTTACTCTGACACTACAATGGTCGACCTGACTATCGCTATTAAATCTATTGTTCCCCCATATGTCCGTATTTCCCGCGTCCTGCGTGATATCCCGTCCAAATTTATCGTCGCCGGTTTGAAAGACTCGCTGCGGGATGTCGTCCGGGAAAAAATGAAAAATGACGGCGTCGCCTGCCGCTGTATCCGCTGCCGGGAGTACGGCCACCGCGCCCGGACCGGCCGGACTATCGGTGAACCTCGTCTTGTCCGGATGGACTATTCCGCCGCCGATGGTACTGAGGTATTTCTTTCCTTCGAGGATGAACAGGAAACGCTTTTCGGACTCCTGAGGATGCGGGTCCAGCCCCGCCCCGTCCCCGTGCTGGGTGGCCCCGCTGGTAATTATGCCGTCATCAGGGAGCTGCACGTCTTCGGGCCGGAAGTCCCCCTCAGTGAGCAGAGGACTGAAGCCGCCCAGCATAAAGGTCTGGGTAAGGCTTTACTGCGGGAGGCGGAACGGATTGCCCGTGACGAGTTTCAAGCGTGCCGGTTGGTCATTCTGAGTGGGACCGGCGCCAAGGAGTATTATCGCACCGAGTTCGCCTGCCATTCCGAGGGCGACTACATGGTTAAGCCTCTTAAGACGCCGGAGTAAATACTTTCAATATCTGCCGAGTTCTTCCAGCCTGTCGTCGCTGATGCCGAAGTGGTGGGCTATTTCGTGCCGGACGACGTGCTGTATCTCGGCGATAATTTGAGTGTCGTTCCGGCACATTGCCTCGATCGGTCTCTGAAAGACGGTTATTTTGTCCGGTGTGACGAACCCGTAGTCGTGGGTGCGTTCGGTCAGCGGCACGCCTTCGTAGAGGCCGAGCAGCGTTTCCTTCTTATCTCTTAATTCTTTCAGCTGGTCGCGTGTGGGCTTATCGGCCACCACGATATCGATGTTTTCCAGTCTTTCCCGGAATGCCTCGGGCAGCTTTTCGATGGCCTCCCCCACGAGCCTCTCAAACCTCTGACTGTCCATTTTATCTGGCCCTCCGCAGCGACCATACGAAGTAGATAGCGATGAAGAAGGCGTTTACAGTTGAAGCCGTCAGCAGGCTGGCGATGACTTTGCTTAAGAAGGGCTCGGCCTGCGGTGTGCCGATGAAGCGGAAAAAATGCGTGAGGACGGCCACTAGCCCCGCGGTGACTGCCGCCGTCAGGAATATTGCCGCTGGCAGGCTTTTTATTTTTTCGGGTCTTAGCACCAGATAAATAATTGCCGCTTCGCCCGCGAGCAGCGTCACGATAATCGATAGGAAAATAACCATCGTTCCCGGCGTCGGTATGACGACCACCTGCCAGATACCGCGGATGACCAGGGCGATAACGGCCAGCGTGAAGGTCACGATAAACCATATTCTGAGTCGGGCGTATTTCATTTTGGTACCTGCGTCTCTTTGAGCTGCGCCAGGTCGAATTTCATCCCGTCCCGTGCCGCGATGACCCGCACTCCGGTCTTTTGTGACATCTCCTCGGCGACGAGCCATGGCCTGGACTGCCAGACATGCATCCCGAAGTGGCTCAGGATGGCTATCTTTGGCTTTATCTCTTTTATAATCGATTCGACATCCGGCACGCTTAGGTGGTCGACGGGCGGTCGGGGTTCGGTGAGTACCATGTTGATAATTATCAGCTCGGCGGCGTAGCCGCGCGCCAGCCCTTCGAAATAGCGGGTATCCGCGATATAGCCTATGGTCTGCCCTGACGACTCGAATACCATGCCGTAGGTCTCCACCGGGTGTATGTGCCTGACCGATGTTTTAAACGAGATATTACCCGTCTGGTAGGTCTTTTCTGCCTCCAGCACGGTAATCCCTTCGATATAATTTTTCAGGTAGGAGAAGATAACCGGCTCCGGCCCCAGGGCGTCCGCCGGCAGGAATAGCCGGCCGTGCTTTTTGAAGCCACCGTTGGTCATGGCTTCTATCATGACATTAGTGTCCGCCGCATGGTCCAGGTGGCGGTGTGAAATGATGATAGCGCTCAGCTTTTCGGCGTTTAGCTTTCTCTTGGTGGTCTGGACGATGCAGCCCGGCCCGGGGTCGATGAGTACCTGCGTGCCGTTTAAATTCAGCCACATTCCCCCCGAGGCCGCCAGTTGTTTACTCACCATGAAGCGGGCACCGGCCGTCCCCAGGAACGTTATCGTGTCGTTCGGAGCACCGCTATCGTCCGTTTTTCGCGCGCCCATTTTTCTATGATAGAAGATACGTGATAATTTTACAATTTAAATCCTGTCATTCCAGCGTAGGCTGGAATCCAGCCCTCCCGCATTTTTCCCCTCCCCCATTTTCCCAGATTTGGTTTTTGACTTTTCAGCTTCCCCCTATATATACTTAATAGACCTAAAGATATATGTCTTTAGATACACCCGTATCACGCATAACTTTGATATAATGAGGAGGTAAAGCTAATGGAAAAGCCAGTGACAACCCACCGTGGTGGGCACCTTGAGGCTTTGCTCAACGGTTGCCCGGATGCCATCCTTGCCATCAACGCCGAAGGGATTATCAAGTTCGCCAACCAGGAAGCCTGTAAGCTTACCGAGCGTAGTATGAACGAGCTTATTGGCGAGAGTATCATCGAGGTCTACGAAAGCAAGGAGGCCGCCCGGGAGGCCAACCGTAAGATTTACGAGGCCGGCGGCACCATCCATGACATGGAGACCAAGACGAAGACTAAGTCCGGCAAGCTGATTCCCGTGCGCGTGTCGGCTTCGCATCTTTATGACAGCAACGGCAAGTATATCGGCGGCGTTGGTTATTTCGCCCGTTACCGTCCCTGGGCTGGTGCCGAGGCCGAAGTTAAAGCGCGTTGTGATGAACTGGAAGCCATGCTAGACAAGTGGAAGGCGTTGGCGGCCCCCGTTTTCGAGCTCTATCCCGGGCTATCTATCATGGTGGTGGTTGGCCATCTTGATGCCGACCGATTTGAGAATATCATCACCAATCTGCTTAACCATATCGTGGGTGTCAAGACCCGCGTTGTCCTCCTTGACCTGTCCGCAGCTGTTATGGACGAAAAAAAGGTCGCCGAACAACTGAAAAAGACGGTACGTGCTGTCCGCTTGCTGGGGGCGGAGTGTGTGGTTGCCGGTATGCAGACAGCTCTGGCTCGGGCTCTGGAACCGCTGATTACAGACATTAGTATGGCTAAGAATTTCTGTTGTATGGAGCTTGCTCTGGAAGCCGCACTTGACATAATAGGTTGTAATATTTGCCCGAAGGACTAGACTCAGGAGGGATACGCATTGGACAAGGTGTTATCCAGCATCGATGAAGCGATAGCGGATATCAAAGACGGCGCCATGATTGCCATCCCCGGCTTTTTTGCCGCTGGTGTCCCGAGGCTTTTGCTTCAAGCCGTTATCAAGAAAGGTATTAAGAATTTAACGCTTACCTGCGGCTGCGGCCCGCTGCTCGGTGCTGCCGATGAGCTCAGAACGCTGGTGCAAAACGGCCAGCTGAAAAAAGTCATCGATTCTTACGGCCTCTTCCGTTCCGCCAGTAAAGGCATGCAGGACCCCTTCGAGAAGGCCGTCCGGGCCGGTAAAATTGAGTTCGAGGTCTACCCTATGGGCACCATGGCGGAGAAATACCGCGCTGGCGGCGCCGGCATCCCGGCTTTTTACACTCCTACTGGCGTCGGTACGGTGGTGGAAGAAAACATCGTCACTAATATCGAAACCAACCGCTTGCCCAAAGAGACGAGAATAATCAATGGCCAGGAATACGTTCTGGAATATGCCTTGAAGCCGGACTACGCCTTCGTCCACGCTTTGGTCGGCGACCGCGAGGGCAACCTCCGGTATGCCAAGACCGCCAGGAACTTTAACCATGTTATGGCGACGGCGGCCAGGATTACTATCGCCGAGGTCGAAAAACTGGTCGAGCCCGGCGACCTGGACGGCGACGATATTCATACACCCGGTGTATATGTGCGCCGTATGGTTAAGGTACCGCGACCGAAGTTTGCCA
>CAZEUJ010000015.1:0-22875 GCA_964514525.1 uncultured Dehalococcoidaceae bacterium | reverse complement strand
CTGCCCTGTGGGCGGCGGCGATGCCTTTCAAAGTATCCTCGAGCTCGCCGCAGCGTGTAATCCGCTGGAACTGCTCCGGCTTGAGGGTATCGAGCGAGACGTTAACGCGGCGAAGTCCCGCTTTTTTCAGCGCGGCGGCGTGCTGTGCCAGCAGGATGCCGTTGGTCGTCAGGGATAAATCATCGATGCCTTCGATTCCCGCCAGCATTTTTACGAGGTCGGCCAGTCCGAGCCTCACTAACGGCTCGCCGCCGGTGAGGCGGATTTTATTGATGCCCAGCCCGGCGGCAACCTTAACTACTGTGTAGATTTCTTCGTAGGTGAGGATATCCTTGTGGGACATCAGGGTGACGCCTTCCTCCGGCATGCAGTAGACGCAGCGCAGGTTGCAGCGGTCCGTCACCGAGATGCGCAGGTAGTTGATGGGGCGCTGGAAAGAATCGGAAAGTCCGGTCATAAGGTTCCTCTAGCTGTATTATACAGGAAGTATTGGCGATACGCTACAATCTTCATCTTCCATGTGCTATTATGTCAGGAGAAGGCCATATCCGGGAGGTTGCAGGTATGGAAGCGAAATTGCAGATGATTTACTGGAAAAGCGATAAATTCTGGGTGGGGAAATTGCTTGAGCATCCTGAAATAATGACCCAGGGGGAAACACTTGAAGAGCTTGAAGAGAACATGAGAGACGCCTATATGCTGATGGCTCTGGAAGATGTCCCCGACGAACACAAGGTCAAAGAGCTAGACCTGAAGGTATGAAAAGAAAGGAACTCATAAAAAGGATAACTTCTAAAGGGTGCGTGATTGTGAGACATGGCGCCCGCCATGACCTTTATAAAAATCCGAGAACCGGTGAAAGGCAACCAATCCCCAGGCATGATGATATAGACGAGAATCTCGCCAGGCACATAATAAAGAAATTGGCATAACAAATTCTTGATATATGATATAGAAGAAAGATAAAAGTGGCGGTTGGATGCTAGCGAAGCACAACCCAAGGACACTCTTAGTACGAGAAAGGATAAGTCCGATGCTATTCGAGTCCGATGTGATAGATGCTGTCTGCACAAAACTCGAAACGCACGGTTATAATATTCGTCAGAGACTTGAGACTAACCAACATGGAGACGACATCATTGCCATCAAGCAAACGCCTATGCCACGCGAGTTATACATCGAAGCTAAAGGCGAAACGAGCTCGCGCGAAGATAGCCAACGTTACGGCCGGCCATTTGATAGTGCGCAAATACTGATTCACTTTGCAGAGGCTTTCTACAAAGCGGCTGAGGTTCTCTCAAGGAACTATGGCAATGCAGAAGTCCGGGCAGGCATCGCGTTGCCTGATAATTACGGACATCGTGCAAGAGTAAAAAGTGTCGAACCCATCATGAAGCAATTGGGGATTGCCGTCTTCTGGGTAAAGGGAAATAGAGATGTGGAAGTAATATCAAACTGGAATCTGTAGCAATTTGACTCTCTGTACTATTCAAGAAAAACGGTTTGACAAAAAGTGACCAACCACCTACAAAACTTACCTCAGCCTTGGCTCTCGCCATTTCATTAACTTATCTCTGGCTTTTTCCGCCGCCCGCGCCCGGTGACTTATTTTGTTCTTTTCTTCTAAAGTAAGCTCCGCCATGGTCTTGCCTAGCTCTGGAATGAAAAAGATAGGGTCGTAGCCGAAGCCGTTAGAGCCCCTTGGCGTATCGTTAATGACTCCCCGGCACTCGCCGGAAAAAAGCTCTACTTTGCCGTCCGGTGCGGCGATGGCGATCACGCAGCGAAAGCGGGCGGTGCGTTTTTTGGTGGGGGAATCCTTGAGCTTGGCCAGCAGGAAATTGACTCTGGCGGCGTCGGTGGCATTCACGCCGGCGTAGCGGGCGGATAAAGGCCCCGGTTCGCCCCCTAAAGCATCCACCTCCAGACCGGAATCGTCGGCAAGAGATAGCCGACCGCTCGCTTTCGCCAGAGCGATGGCTTTTAACGTCGCGTTTTCCTCGAAGCTACCCCCGCCTTCTTCGACCTCCGTGGAGATGCCCAGTTCGGCCGGGGCGACTATCTTAAAAGGAATCCCCCGGAGCAGGCTCCGGTACTCGCGTATCTTGCCTTTATTGTTAGTAGCCAGTAGAAGTTCTGGCTTTATCTCCATCAAGGTTCTGAAACCTGCCGTTCAGTTTATCCATAACCTGGGGCATGGTGGTATATTCCATCTCCTCCAGGGGCAAGCGGTGCGGTTCAAAAGGACCGTGGCGGCGCATCATGTCGGCCATCTCGTTAGCCTGCTGGCGCGCCAGGTCGAAGGATTTATCGGCGAACATATCGCGCGGGCCTATCAGAGTGCCGTTGCATAACTGATAGCCCAGGCAGATGACCCGCGGCGGTCCGTCGAAGCGTGAGGGGGTGCTGTCGCAAAGGGCGACCGGCATCAGCGGGCCCATGTGCGAGCCGCGCATCCATCCCTGTACCAGGATGGGGGCGGCGAACGGCTCCAGCACCTCGCCGACGGCCGGGAAAGCGCCCTGGGAACGGACGATGCAGACGGGGTCGTCTTTGCCCACGTACCGGCCGGCGCTTTCGTAGAGGCGCTCGGTGGAAGAGACCGCCGCGATTTCCCCGTTATCGCGGTGGTAGACCGCCTTTATGGCAAACCTGGACGGGGCGCCGATCAACACCAGCATATCGTAGATTTCCTCGGGGGCGTTGAACCTTATCTTTTTGTGCTCCTTGACGTCGTGTACCTCGAAGGTGAAACCGTTGTGCATGTTGGCGGCGATCACCAGCCCGATGGTGTTGAAGGGGTCGGCGAACATCTTATAAAGCGGCATGTTCCAGGCGCCCGCCGAGGTCTTGTCCGCCATGAAGATGAGGACGGGTTCGGAGGTCCTTTCGTCGAACTCCATCTCGGCAAGGCCCGGGCCCATCCCCCTGACATTGCCGGAAAACGAGTCTTTCAGCATATCCTGGCCGGCGCCGTAAAGCTTCATCTTCTTGGCCAGCTTGGTGCCGGTGACAAAAGTATCCCAGGCCAGCTTGTGGATATCATAGCTGCCGGTGCCCTTATCGTGAGTCATGATCAGTTGCAGGTCGTCGCCGCACTTGGTCGCCTGGCAGTCGATCAGCAGCCCGTCTTTTTTCGCCTTGTCCAGGCATTCGGCGGCCTTGGCGATAATATCGGGATGCGATTCGGAGTGTCCCACGTAACCGCCGATATCAGCCTTGATGACGCTCAATGTGACTTTCATGATTACCTCCGTTGCTTAATATTCGATGCCTTTGCGCGCTTTTACGCCTTTATCAAAAGGGTGCTTTACTTTCACCATCTCGGTTACCAGGTCGGCTATTTCTATCAATCTGGAATCTGCATGGCGCCCCGTGAGTATGAGCTCCACATGAGACGGTTTTTCCTTGATGAGATTGATGACATCATCCATCCCGATGAGTTGATAATCCAGGGCCACATTTACTTCGTCCAGCACCACGAGGTCGTAACGACCGCTGCAGATAGCCTCGCGGGCCACGGCCAGTGCGGCT
The DNA here is from genome assembly GCA_964514525.1 of uncultured Dehalococcoidaceae bacterium. Lineage (GTDB taxonomy): Bacteria > Chloroflexota > Dehalococcoidia > Dehalococcoidales > RBG-16-60-22 > JBFYTX01. Next base: position 19,341 of record CAZEUJ010000015.1, on the reverse strand, counting down.
TCAGCCTGTTTTTTTTCCTCGGGGTCGATATCGGTCGAGGTGAAAAAGCGGCGCAGGCCGAAGGCGGCAATCTTGACATTGGGCAGTTTGGAGAGGGTGCTGAACTCGCCGTAGGCGTAATGACCTTTGATGAAAAATATAATGAAAATATTCAGGCCGTGGCCAGCCGCGCGGAGTATCGCGCCCAGGGCCGCCGTCGTCTTTCCCTTGCCGTCTCCGGTAAAGACCTGAACCAGCCCTTTGCCGTTTTTAGCGGTCACTTAAATCATTACTCCTCAAGCGATGTTGCCGGATATTTATCGTGTCCAAAGACCATAAATGTTAAAAATTGTCAGGATCCGGTCAAAAGAGAGCAGGCTTTGATTCTTCATACATAGCAGTATACGCCGGACTGACGCTCTATCTGACCAGAGCGCCGTGAGAACTGAAAACGTGACGAAACTATGTTATTTATGAGGACTATCTGGAAAACCACCACAACCTCTAATCATCTTAGTTAGCGTGGCCGGTTCCTTTGAAAATAGTATATCAGGTAATATCTGTTATAGTCAATTGGAGAAATACGTACATGCAAATTGGACTTTTGGCAATTATTAGGCCTGGTGCAACTCTTTTGGTCTCGTCCTCAGGAACGTGGTTATGCCCACCAGGGCAGGCAACGCTACGCCATAGGCTATCAGGACTTCCGGCACTTTAAACCACCAGTCCACGAGCGGCAGCGCGATGAAAAGAAAAGCCATGGAAGGGGTGACATTTCTCTTTAGAATCAGTATCAGTATTGTGGGTAGCGCGAGCACAAGCATGGGAATCGTGACCAGTACCAGCAGTATGCCGAGGGTGGTGCTTACCCCCCGCCCGCCCCTGAACCCGAGGAAGACCGGCCAGTTATGACCGATGACGGCGGCGGCGCCGCTGATAAGGATGACCGCCTGTGGCATATCGGTGGCCTGGGCGATAAGAACAACCACGGCGCCCTTGGCGGCGTCGATGACGCCTACCGCCACACCGGCTGCGGGTCCGAGCTCGCGGTAGGCATTGGCGGCGCCGGCATTTTCGTCGCCCAGCTGCCGGATATCTCTACCTCTCAGGAATCGCCCGGTGAGGTACGCCGTGGGGACGGAACCGAGGAGATAACCCATAATAATTACTATCCAGCTCATTTTTACTCCGCTTGGTGCCGGGAGAGGGACTCGAACCCACAAGGATTGCTCCGGCGGATTTTAAGTCCGCTGCGTCTGCCATTTCCGCCATCCCGGCGCTACATGTGCTATTGTAAGTGCTTATACCCAGAGTGTCAAGGCTCGGGATAAGGGCATGAAAAAAACACACGGCAAAGCAGCTTTTTATCGCTGCCTGCCGTGTGCCTGAACGGTTAAATACTTTTGCGCTATCCTTTTATTGTTGCGCAGGGGGAGCGGGCGGGGGAGGGGGTGGGGGCGGGGGCGGGGTAGTACCGGCCTTGGGGACGAACATTTTTATTTTACGACCTTCCAGAAAGCCGACGGCAATTAATGCCATGGAAGCGATGAGCGCGATAATCATGCCGAAACCCATAGAAGTCCCGCCGAGTTGCGTCATGGCGATAATTACACCCAACAGCGCCAGTATACCGGCACCGCCGGTAGCAAGCACCTTGTACTTGGGAAGAATCTCGATGAAAGCCAGCGCGACGCCGACGAGAGACATGAGAAACGTCAGGATGCCCCCGTTATGGAATCCGTTAGTTGAAGCGCTAAAGCCGAAGGCGCTTACGGTATACCAGGGCAAAAAGATGGTAATGAAAAGAACGACACTGACGATTAATATGAGCATGTTGGGCTTGGTAGTAAATTTTATGTTCAAATGAGACCTCCTTCAGTTAAAATACTATTGGGGTAATTCAGGGTTCGTGGATTTCCCTTATAAGTCACCTCCTGTAAGTCCGGCAAATAGCCGGTAAATTTATTTGCCTAAAATATAGCACCATTGTAGGAGTTTGTGTTAAACATGTCAAGATAAGTGTCGCTGGGGAGTCTAAGAGGGGCGCAAGCCCCTCTTCTCTTTCTTCCCCCTCTCCGCCAGTGGAGAGGGGGATACAGGGGGTGAGGTCATTCACCTCTTGAGTCGAAGGGGAGACTTAATGATGCAGGTCGCGGAACGATTTCATTCTGTGGGCGTGTCTGGGGAAGGCGCTATCTGGAGGTTTTACGACGTGTTTTTCGGTTGGAGTCCGGAGTTCTTCAGGAGGGATTATCGCATTCTTCGGGTTTTCTTTATTTACCGGCTGTTCTATTTTTTCCGGTACCGGAGATTGCTGCGAGAGCCCGGCCCTGTTAAGAGCGGTTCCGATAAGCCCGGCAATCACCATGACCAGGTCGGCCGTTTCTTTGTGGAGTCGCTTTTTATTTCTCGAGGCAATCCCCAGCACGCCGTTGACGCGGTAGGTCATCAGGGGCGCGGCTACCATCCATTTGTATCCGGCGGAACGGAACGAGGATAGGCCGTACAGACCGTCACTGGAAAGGTTTGGGATAACGATTTCGTCGCCCAGGCCGACCACTTGCCTGGTGAACCCGTGCCTTATGTCCATCGCTGACATTTCCGTCTGCATGTCCGATGTGAAGCCGCGCTCGGCCGCCAGGTGCAACGAACGTTTCCCGGCGTTGATAGTCTGCACCCAGCAGCACTCTATCTCGAGGACCTGCGCCAGGGTGTCTAAAGCCATGTTGAGGAGCTTTTGGGGCTCGTTCGAAAGGGAAAGCACCTCGTTAACGTCCCTGATGGTGGTGAAAATGCTTTCGTTTTTGATCTCAGCAGACCCTTCCGGCTATTTTGTAACATTAAAAATTATACCCGATTTTCCTTTGCCGTAAAAGCGAAAAAATTTTGGCAGAAGTTTTCGCCGCATAATAAAAGGTTGGCTCGACTTTGAGTAAATTCCTGATATATATTATTATCATGTATACAGTGAAAATTCCAGATATTAAATTTTACTATTTAAAAAAGGGAGGTATCTATGAAGTTGCATGAAATGCTATCAATGGGTTATGGGGGTATATCGAGGACCTGGGAATACACCCTGAAGGGGCTGACGGTGGCGGACATGAACTGGCAGCCCAAGCCGGACAGCAACAGTATCGGCTGGCTTCTCTGGCACCCGACCCGGTTCCAGGATATACAAATATCCGGGCTGATGGGCGAGGAGCAGCTCTGGATTAAGGATGGGTGGCACAAAAAGTGGGGCCGCCCGGCCGACCCCAAAGAGTCCGGCGGCGGTATGACGTTGGCCGACCTAGCCAAATTCAAGTCGCCCGGGGCCAAGACGGCCCTTGATTACTTTAAGGCCGTGCTGGAGAGGTCGCAGAAATACTTCCCGACGCTGAAAAAAGCCGACCTGGATAAACCGATGGAAGGCCTGCCTTTCAAGCCTCCGCCCACTGTGGGGATGATGCTTCTCATCATCCTTAGCGATAGTCTGCAGCACGCCGGACAAGCAAGCTATGTTCGTGGCCTGCGTCAGGGTATGGGCTGGCATTAGAGATTGACCGGGGCGTCTAAGAGGGGTGCAGACCCCTCTTCTCTTCCTCCCCCCTCTCGAACATTTAAAAATTCGAGTATCAAAGACAAATTTGTTCGAGAGGGGGATAAAGGGGGTGAGTGTTATTATTTATCTCGAGGAAAAAATTAAAAAACCAGATAAGGCTATAAAATTTTGGTAAAATATTTTAATAAATATTGACAAATCCATTATTTCGTATTATTATGCGCAAATGACTATGAAAAATAAAGTCATCAAACCCAGATATGTCAAGGGGCAGAAGGTCATCATTAAACCGGTTAGTGAGAGCGGTCTGTCCCAGCGGGAAAATGACATCAACAAATACGCGGGCCAGGTCGGGGAAATAACCAGGTACTTTTGGATAAGTCCGCGCACCGAGCAGATCTTTTACATCTATAACGTACGCGTCGGCGTCGATAAAAAAGAGATCGTCGTTTACGAGGACGAAATGGAGCCCTGTTTGTCGTAAGAAGGCAGGCGGTTTTTAAAAGGAACGGGGTAATGATTTTACCCCGTTTTTTGTTTCAGAGATTAAAAATTGGAGGCGACGGGCGGATTCGGACCGCCGAATAGGGGTTTTGCAGTCCTTTGCAGGCCGTCCCGCTACGTGTTTTTGGGTGTCATATGGCCCCATTTTGTAGCTCAAACGAGACCACAATCAAGGGGTTCATGCCATCTTATGACACCCCATGCCACCAAGTTCGTTAGCAAATCCGTTAGCAAATATCCACTCATAGGGAGCTGGTCTAAGGGTAATTCCTAACGCCCCTTCTGCGGTGGACTCGTTGTTGAATTTGCCCCGGCTGTATTGCTTCTTTCAGTGGTAAAGCAGACTGGATGTGATATGATGTCGGCGGCAGAGCTTGGCAAGGCCGCTTTCTCCACTGAGCAGCTCTTCGATAACCTGCCGTTCTAACTCTAAACTGAAACTCCCATGACTTGTCATGGCAAGGTCATTTCTTCTTCCGTGATTATACTCTGACCCTGCCAAACCCTCCAAACCTCAAGTGTCCAGTCTCAGGGGTTCACTCCAAGCAAAACAAACCCCCTACTCTTTTCAGTTTGTGCCAATGGTAATTTGCGTGTAAGAGATGATACGCCATATCGTAGTAGAATAAACAAGGCAGCCCCTGAAAGTAAGAGGTAAATTTGCGTGGAAGCCATAATATGCGCCTCCTAGCGATAGTGCTAAGAGTATAATCCAATTTGTTTGTAGTATGCAACCATGTTATTATTGAACATATAATAGAATCCCTACGTGTGATTAAGGGATACTTGCCTTATATTATTATATATATTTCAATAGAATGGACGTAACCGGTAATCAAGAAAGCTTAGTAACTTGCATTAAATAACAGGGTGAAGAAAGGATTAAAACTAATGATGAAAAAGTATCTTCTTGAATCTGAGACATTTTATGATGATGGGGTGCCACTGGTCTCGAATGTAACTCCAGTTATGATTCTGTGCGGCTCAGATTACGACATAGGCTACCAGTACTCCCTGCAGCTTAATCAGATATTTGGTCCCTGGGCTTTGAAAAACTTACAGCGCAACTTTACCAAGGTGGAAGTCACTGCCCTGAGGGCCTACCAGTGGCAATTGAAGAAATATGCCCCAGAATTTATGGATATATTCCGTGGTATGGCAGCCGGCGCAACTGCTGCTGGTGTGAACTTATCATACGAACAGGTATTAGCGGATTATTGTACCACTGGTATTGTTGATATGAGTTTACCGGCATACCCTATTGTAAAGAGTTTACGGACATACTCTAGCAATGAACCTCCCGAAAGTCAAAATGATAAATTGCCATCGAACGAATGTAGTGGTTTTGCTGCTTGGGGAAACAATACCAAAGATCACAATCTTATTTGTGCGAGTTCTGAGGATCACCCGTTGAGGTATGAGTTTCTTGCTATCGCCCTCCCCGAGACGGGTAATAATTATATATTCGGGATGGTCATTATACCTCCTTTAGGTGGTCATCCTGCCATGAACAATAAAGGTCTGGCTTATGTCCATCATGGTTCTGGTACTAATGGTAAAGAAAAGCCAGGATACGGTGTCCCACCAGGTCTCGCAGTACAACATACTCTTCGATTTGCCAATAATGCTGATGAAGCTTTAGCGATTCAGTTAGCCTATCCATCCGGCATTCGTGCAGCTGGCCTCTGGGCCGATGTTGGTGGCAAAGCTTTTGTTCTTGAATGCAGAGATCCCAAGGTTGTCAGACGAGCTGGGGACTTTGGTGAGCAAGATTTCATATACGCCACCAATAATTGCTTAGCCGAGTCGTTGCAGCCATTTCTGCAAAACGAATTTGGGTGGCCTCTTATTTATTTTCCTCACGGGGGCTGGAATGTGGACGATTTGGACTCAGTGCGAAGAAATTGGTTTATGTGGAATGCGCTGCATAACTACCACGGTGCTGTCGACCTGGATTTTGTAAAAATGTTATGGCGTACTCCCAGCCCGCCACCAGCTTATCCCACACTGGAAGAAGCTGAGGTTCAGCTGTTCAAGACTCAAGGGGCAGGTTGGGACTCATATATTGGTAACTTAGCAAATCAAATGGTGGGGATAGTGCAACCTGATAATGGTGATAAAGGATTATTCCATGTATGTACCGGCCCTGTCGGCAGGCAAGTCGAACCTCTCAGCGCAGGGTGGCACGATTATACTATAGCCGCAACATATACCTTCTATGAACTACAGCTTGCCTCCAAGCCAGTTGATATTGTATTGGCAGCCTATAAGCGATCTCAGTATGACTTGTATCATGCAAACAAAGAGCTACGGAAACTGACTTATGCGGATGTTCGATACGCACCGCTTGACGCAATATTCAATCGAGCAGCTGCCGAAAGCCAGAAAGGTACTTATTATTGGGATCTTGCCCACAGTACCAAAGGCAATGAATCCATGTGCAACTATGCTAAGGCAGTTAGAGCCTTGACCAAATGTCAGGCATATGCCAAGCAGGTTTATGAGTCTTTAGTTCCCCCGGCAGCTAAACCTACGGATCTTGGTCTTAGAGAGTGGTTCGGCAGTTGGGGGCAATGGGAGAACTATTCGCCTTAATTTTAATGTTTTATCACCGACGATTGGGATAACGAAACACGACTAAACGCTATAGCCACGCTGGCTACTTTGCCCATCAAGCCTTCGAGACGATACTGGCTCTGCTCGATTCATGGTTCCATGCTGATATGGTACGGTAATTCAGGGGTAAGGTCATTACGAAATTACGTTGAATTGCTAGGGGCCAAGAGGATGAACTAATATCATCCTCTTGGCCAAAAATCCAAGCACAACCAAAGATATATCAAACCTTCCTGTTATTTCTCCAGCCATGTATCCGCAAACGACCATGGTGCGTTGACGGGGCCCGCTTCGAAGAATTCATCATGGACCTTGGAGGACCACGCAGTAATGTTGGGCATGAACATTATCGGAGTGAGAATGCAATACTTATCAATCATCAAGGACTGCAATTCCCAGGCTGCAGATTGTTTCGTTTTGAAATCGGGGGCCGCGGTCATCAGCGCAAGGGCATTCTCAAGGTCGTCAGGGTGAATGGTGCTTTTAGCTATGCCCGTTCCACTACTAGCTGCAAAAGAGTAGCGCATTATTGTCCCGATTCCGGCATCGTCTAACAAACCGGGGGTGAACAACCCATCAGTCCAACCGATTGCCATACCCAATTCGCCCATTTGTCCGGGACCAAGTATTTTTAGATCTGCTTTAATGCCCACTGCGGCTAAATAACCCTGGACCGCGGTAAACAGGTCTTGATAAAAAGCGCTTGAAGAGCACCAAAGGGTGGTGTCAAACCCATTTTCATATCCCGCTTCTTTCAACAGCTCTCTAGCTTTTCCTGCATCATACGGGTAACCAACTATATTCGGATTGTAGGTCAAGCTCCCCGTGGGAGCCAATTGATTTGTTAATTGCCCAAAGCCCTTATAAACAGACTCGTGTATGGTTTGATAGTCGATAGCGTAACTGACTGCCTGCCTCACTTCAAGTTTGGAGAAGGGGGAGCTGGGATTGGCGCTATCTCCAATGATCTCATCCAAACTTCCTTCTACGGTGCCCTGTATAAGCTTCACGTTAGGATTGCCCCTGAGGTTCGCTGCATCAGTGCAATCTTCGAGACTAATGATATCAACTTCCCCAGATACCAAAGAAACGTTTTGAACAGTGACGTCAGGGTTAATAGATATTATTATCTTGTCAAGATAGGGTTTACCTGGTTGCCAGTAACCGTCCCATTTCACGAAAACCTTTTTAACGTCACGCTGGAAACTTTCCAGCTTGAAAGGCCCGGTGCCTACAGGGTTGTTGCGCATCCAGTCTACCCCATTTTTCTCATATGCCGTGGGAGATACCATGCCTGAGTCCCAACACATGAGGCGTAAAAATTCAGTATCCCAGGCTTTAAAATCTAAGCGGACGGAGTAGTTATCCACCACTTCAATTGAGGAAACATTGCTGAAATCCATCGAGGTATTGATTCCTGTCATCTCCTGATCCAGATTCCATTTGCAGGCTTCAGCGTCAAAATCAGTGCCGTCCTGGAACTTGATGCCTTGCCTTAAAACAAAAGTGATGGTCTTGTTATTGTAATCCTCTATTACTTTCTCGGCCAGAAAAGGAACCGGCCCATTGCTTTTAGCATCATAGCGGACCAGAGTTTCCATAGCAGGGGCACGCTGATAGTAGTCACCGGGGCTATACTGCTCTGGAACCCATCCCAGACAGGTGGCGTCGGCGCCTGCGACAATGCGCAGGGTACCGCCATATTGTGGTACGGTAGTAGTTGGTGGAGCGGAGGTTGTGGGTGGAGCAGAGGTTGTCGGACTAGGGGTTGTTTTAGCACAACCGGTGATAAGTATTCCCGAGATGAGAGTTATAACGAATGCTAACAATAAAACTTTCTTAAACATAGTATATTGATTCCTTTCATAAATTTATGCAACTAGTATATTGTATTTTTTCTCGTGCTGTTCAATCATCCTTCAAGCCAGATACCCATCAAACCGGGGGTGTATACACACAAACACCTGTCACTCCCCCAGCCATGTGTCTGCAAACGACCATGGATCTTGGGGGATATACGTTTCCCAGAGTTCATCATGGACCCTGGTAGACCATGCAGTAATGTTGGACATGAACATTATCGGAGTGAAAATACAGTACTTATCAAACATCAAGGACTGCAATTCCCAGGCTTCAGATTGTTTCGTTTTGAAATCGGGGGCTGAGATCATCAGATTAACGGCATTCTCAACGTCGTCAGGATGAATTATGCTTTTAGCTATGCCCGTTCCACTGCTCTCTGCTAGAAAGACGCGCATATCTATCCCTACTTCGGGATCGTCTATCAGACCTTGGCCGAACATCCCATCAGACCAACCGGTTGCAAAACCCATTTCGCCCATTTGTCCGGGACCCTGTAATTTTAGATCTGCTTTAATACCAACTGCGGCTAAATAACCCTGGACCGCGGTAAACATGTCTTGATAAAAAGGGGTTGAAGAGCACCAAATGGTGGTATCAAACCCATTAGCATATTCGGTTTCTTTCAACAGTTCTCTAGCTTTTCCTGCGTCATACGGGTAACCAACTATATTCGGATTGTAGGTCGGGCTCCCGGGGGGCGCTATCTGATTTGTTAATTTCCCGAAGCCTTTATAAACAGAGTCGTTTATGGCTTGACGGTCGATAGCGTAACTAACTGCCTGCCTCACTTTAAGATCGGCGAAGGGCGAATCGGGATTGGCGCTATCTCCAAAGAGGCTATCCAAGCCTCCCACTACGTTGCCCTGTAGAAGCTTCACGCCAGGTTTACCCTGCAGGTTCTTTGCATCAGTGGGATTTACGACAGCAATAATATCAGCTTCTCCCGATTGAAAAGAAGCGACTTGAACAGTGGGGTCAGCGACAACAGATATTTCTATCCTGTCAAGATAGGGTTTACCTTCCTGCCAGTAACCGTCCCATTTCTCGAATACCTTTTTAACATCACGCTGAAAGCTGACTAACTTGAAAGGTCCGGTGCCCACGGGATTGTTGCGCATCCAGTCTAACCCATTTTTCTCATATGCCGTGGGAGATACCATGGCTGAGTCCCAACACATCAAGCGTAAAAATACAGTATCCCAGGCTTTAAAATTAACACGGACGGTGTAGTCATCCACTACTTCAATTGAGGAAACAGTGGCGAAGTCCATAGAGGTATTAATACCTGTCATAACCTGATCCAGATTCCATTTGCAGGCTGTAGCGTCAAAAGCAGTACCGTCCTGGAACTGGATGTCTTTCCTTAAAACAAAGGTGATGGTCTTGGCACTGCTATCCTCTATTATCTTCTCGGCTAGAAAGGGAACCGGTCCACTGGACTTGGGATCAAAGCGAACCAGAGTTTCGATAGCAGGGACGCGATGGTAGAAGTCCTCGAGGCTCAGCTGCTCTGCAGGCCATCCCAGACAGGTGACATCGGCACTTGAGATAATTCGCAGGGTGCCGCCATATTGTGGTACGGTAGTAGTTGGTGGAGCAGAGGTTGTTGGTGGAGTCGATGTTGTTGGAGTAGATGTTGTTTTAGCACAACCGGTGATAAGTATTCCCGAGACGAGAGTTATAACGAATGCAAACAATAAAATTTTCTTAAACACTTATATCCTCCTTATTCTCAATTAATAGCCTGCTTATCGCTTAGATTACAATATATCTCATCTTTTAAGTCAATAGCTTAATTGAGCTATTGTTTTCATTACTTCTCCTATAGAGCTGCTTTAGGAGCAAGTGGCAGGTTCTGGAGAAATTCGAGCCATTGAGAGCCCACTGACATGGCTTCATTACACTTCTTCGCTACAAATTCTGTTAGTAACGCCCTAGCTTTAATTTCTTCTCCATCATCGGCTAGCTTGCTGACATTAGCTTCTAATTTTTCGGTTTGTTCAATGGTCTGGATTTCAAAGATTGTGCAGTAATGTGTAATCTCAGGTCTATATTCTGGGTGATATTCAAGAGCTAGTCGCAAGTTTTCAAATACCTGTGCCACGTGATTAGCTCTTATGCTCACAATTTCAGGTACCGCATTAATGCCGATATAAAAGGGCAGAAATGGTGATATGCATGGTTGTCCAAACGTAATCCACATACAGCTAAGTAAATTGGTGTGCTGGGCTATAGATACGGAAATTATGGATTTGGCCGTACGATGTCCTGTCCCACCATGACAACATACTGTAAGTGCGCCCCTCTCCTCTGGCACATAATCACTCATTCTTTGTTCCTCGGGCGAAATATTCCCATGGTCTCTCCAGATGCTCATAAAGTAAGGTAATATGATGCCATAAGGCATACCAACAACACAATCATATTGTCGATCAATTAACATCTGCCAGACTCTTTTGGCTCGATTATAACCGCACCCTCCAACTTCATACTGTTTGAATCTTTCAGTGAGGAAGAAATTGCCTGCGGCAAAGACCATATCAGTTACCGGACCCTGGACGCTGTGATTTGCCGGGTCGCCATATATATAATTCAAGCCTTCTATATAGTAGCCTTCCTTGGGGTCAACAATCGTCCACCCTACGTTTTGCATGCCGCCGTATTTGGTGAAGTTCTCTTCCCACTTTTGTACATATTCCTTGGCACTACCTGATATTCTCATCAGATCATCGGCTGAAAGATACTCAGCTTTACCTGGATATGGAGGGAAGCTTTGAGAAAACCTGCCAGCATAAGTAGCACAAACTCCTCTTTCGTTAAGTGTGGGCACTTCGATCCCCAAGAAGTGCCCGTGACTTAAGTATCTATATCCCTTTTTAGGGATGACCAGCTTTACTAAAATATGCTCCCAAGGTACCGAACTGATTGGTTCATCACCATTTTGAGCATTCAGGTTTCCTTTTTGTGATGTTAGGCCAAGTACCATTGCTTGAGTGCAACTTATGTATGGCTTGACTATGGCGGTCCCCACATCACCCAGGGGTATAGTAGATTTTTTACTTTTCATTTATTCTCCTCCCTTAGTACAATCTGTATTTGCAACTTGATCCCTTCCAAGTGGCAGAGACTAGAAGGTTATGCTCAGGTTAAAAGTTTTTCATCGAAAAGCCATTCTCTCATCTATCAGATGAAAGTGTGGTCATTCTTTCACTAGCCGCAACATACAATGTGGCGTCGATCCTTACGTCCTTCAAATTGCACGCGTTGAGACAAGCCGCCGGCGCCAGACAAGGCACTGGAAGAGTTGTACGGGTAGACATCGGTCGTTGGTAAAAGGTATCCTCAGAGTTAAGCACTTTGCTAGAAAATAAACTCATTCTGGTATCACCGGCAGCACTATATATGATGGGCGTTTCCTATCATGATAGATTGTCTGCTCAGCTATGTTTATTTCGGCATCCTGACCGATGGGATGACCCGTATTTAGATTCCGATCATAGCGGGGAAAGTTGCTGCTGGAAATTTCGACGCGAATCTTGTGCCCTACCTTGAAGACATTACTTGTATTACCGAGATTTATAGAATATTCGTAAACCCGGCCTGGCTCAATGAGCTTTGGCTCTGATACCGATAAGCGATATCGGGCTCTTATGATACCGTCAACCAGATTGTAGGCCTTACCATTCGGCCATACGTCCACTAGCTTTCCGGTAAAGTCCGTGTCCACGGTCGAAGAAGCCGCCCACAGTTTTATCTGAATTGGACCAGTTACCTCAAGGTCAGTTTCCAGAGGTGCTGAGGTATAGACCAAGATATCCGCTCTATTTTCTAAGTCTTGATGGTCAAACAGCCACTGTTGGCCAGGTGGGTTAGTAGGTACGGGATTTCTGGGGTCGTATAGATAGGTATCAGGTTGCTCCTCACCGGGAAGCTCAATGTTCAAGATACCATTACCGAGACGGCTGTTAGACTGACCTCCACTATGCAAGTAATACTTCGTGTATTTTGTCCTGGCCAGAGGCCACTCATTTTCATTCCTCCAGACATTTTTACCCATAATGAAGATACGCACCGGAGGTTCATCCATAATACCATTATCGATACCCTTTAACCAGTAATCAAACCACCGGATATGCATTCCGGTCACATCAATAGACTCTCCTGACGATGCTCTGCCAAAATTCAACTCTCCAATGGTGTTCAACAACTCCACCGTATGAACCCAAGGACCGACGAGCAGCTTCTGATTTTTCCTGGCCAAGTCAGAGCCTCCTCTCGCCTTCATCTCCTGATAGCTTTCAAACACACCGGGCCCCGACACCAGGTCATACCAGCCGCACATGTGAAAGCATGGTACGACTACATTTTCAAAGGGATAAGGATTGCCGAATTGCTTCCAGTAGTTATCATCTTCCATATTTTTCAAAAGGTCGGATGTGAGGGGTGCGAAACCGAGTTCCTCCGCTATTTTAGAAACAGGAGAATCTTTAAGGGGCAGGAAGCGGAATTGCTCTTCCATGTTATCTGAATAATAGATAATGCGTTCGTACAATGATTTCCATTTTTTAGTTGTTAATTTTTCTCTCATGAGCCTATTTGCTGCCATCAGTAAGCAAAATCCTTCGTGTCCCAATCGAAATGCATCGCCTCTTTCGGAGAATGGGAACGCGCGGGAGGCAGATTGGGTGCCAAATGGGCAAATAGTTTTCAGGTGGGGTGCTTGGGTGGCGGCCGCCGCCCATTGAGTGAAAGCAAAATACGAGAGACCATACATCCCAACATTCCCATCACACCACGGTTGATTAGCCAGCCATTCTACCGTGTCATAGCCGTCCTCAAACTCCTGGCGGAAGAAATAGGGTTTACCCTCAGAGGCTCCGGTACCACGGCAATCCTGTATCACCACTGCATAACCGGCCCGAGCAATCCTTTGAAAATTCATATAGCCGCTACTTGCTATAAGGTCATCACTGTCGTTGTAAGGTATGTAAGGTAAGCGCGTGAGAATTGCTGGATATCTTCGTCCAGTATCCGGTCTCCATACGTCAGCATAAAGAACAGTGCCGTCCCTCATTCTTGCAGGAACATTAAGTTCCAGTTTGATAGACTCTTGTTGTAACATCTGCGCTTCCCTCATTTACTCAGTCATTATTTTTAGCTAATTTCTCGAAATAGCATTAATAATTAAGATAGTACCTGGCAACCGGATACAACTCACTAACCTCAAGTTGGCTGAGTCAGTATCGCTCTTTCCAAATTGCTAGGATTATCTCCTAGTTTCCCGGATATCTACTAAACCCGAGGGGTAAAAGCTATTTGGATAAATTTCTTTTATATTTGGGTGCTAGGAAAATATCCAGAAGTAAGTAGGGTTTGTCGACTCTCTTGTGGGTAAGTGGACAATGCACCAATCCCTTGGGAATATGGACAATGGCCGATGTTTTAATGATATATTTTTCCTGCTCCTTGCCTAAACACATCTCGGCCTCTCCTCCGAGACTTTTAGACTGCAGATCGCCTCCGATAAAAACAAGATATTGGTCATAATCGTGTGAATGAGCTTCCGGGACCATGACCCCGGGCTCGGTAATGGTAGACGCCGCAAATGAAAAATTTTTGCCCTTAAATTTCTCAACGCCTTCGGTGTCCAGTATGATGGCATACTTGGAATTTTTTTCCTCCGGCTCTACCGGAGCAAAATCGGTAAGTATGTATTGTTCGTATTTTTTTATAGCCATATTTAACCTCCATATTGTTCAGCATGTGATATAGCATGTTTTCAACCATTTAAGGTCACGAACTATCAACCACCAAGTGTATTATCTTTAATTAAATTACCGAAGTGCGCATTCTATATCATCGCCAACCAATAATTTTTAGGCGACTTTTGAGAATGTTTTTATAGCAGCTTTCTCAGCCAGTCAATTAGAATTTAGTCTGGGTAATATTAGAAGTCAATAGTTGAAATGAGCTATTATGACCTTTTATCTTGAATAATGTCGTAGTATATCTGCCATAGGCTTGGTGTGGTGAATCGATTGACCTTGAGTTCAATAAGACCAAGGAGCAGGGTGGTCGCCACACCCAAACCTTTAATAAAGTCAGAACGGTTGAGGGGGGTTAATCAAAACCAAGGGAAAGGCTAAAAAGGAGAAAAGGCCAATGACAGAGGGAGCCGTTTGCGTCGGTGTGGACATTGCCAAGGATACCCTGCGACTGAATATCATGAAGAGGCAACGGGACTGGTATAAACGATTTGAGATTAATCTATTTTCACCCACTCACATCTTTTATTGAATCCTCAAAGATATTTAAACCCATTTCAAGCTCGCTTTCATTGATGGGTAAAAGGAGACTAAAAATCATGTCCCTTGGATTTTTCGAGCGTTGATTTTTATCCGAATAGTAAACATTGCTATCAACACGCAAACAGCGCCTGCTACTGCGCGGACCGTAAGTTGTTCATGGCCGAGTGCTACGGCAAAAACCCCGGCGAAGACGGGCTCCATAGTCAAAATTACAGCAGCGTTTGTGGGAGACATAAGTGATTGTGCCCAGGTCTGCACGAGATACGCTAGAGCTGTAGCCAGGACTGCTATGATACCGACTGCAATCCAGACGTGTATATTCGGCGGCATCACGATACCTCCCGGAGATGCGGCAATCAGACAGATGACGGCGGCGGTCCCTAGCTGAACAACAGCAAGTATATAAGAATCGTGTTCTGTTGACCACTTACCTAAGGCGACAATATACAATGCAAAGAGTATAGCACATCCCAATATCAGCAGTTCACCACTGCCGAAAGACCATCCGTGTAAGCTGAGTAGCGCCAGACCAATAGTTGCCAGAGCTACGGAAAGCCATGTTTTCAGGCTTATCCTGTCATGCAGGAGTAACCAGGCGATGACAGGCGTTAAAACGACGGACATACCGGTGATAAATCCTGAAACCGCGGCTGGCGTGGTACGCAGGCCGAATGTCTGCATAATCCACGCCATACCAAGTAACGCTCCGAGAAGTGTGCCCCGCCTTAAGTCCCGAAGACTAATATTTTTAAGGCAGGCCGGCCGTAGAATGATCATGACCAGAAAAGCCACCGTAAACTGCAGCGATAAAAAGTCCATGACAGGCATACTGACGATGGCCTGTTTTACAATAAGGAAAGACCAGCCCCATATGACTGTTATACCAATAAGCGCAGCTAGAGCCAGCGTAGTTGAATACTTCCAGGTCTTAAGCATATTGATTTTTATAAATAAACAACTAAATTATTAATACTTGATGTAAACCGGCACTACATTTTTATATTTAGCCACTAGCTTACCCGAGAGTTTTTATGCCTATCTTCTAGATTTTATTTATTGGCTAAATATAATAAAATTTGATGTGAGTATCAGTAAATATTTAATAATATCTGCTTTATTCAGTCACTTCTTTAATCGAATCCTCAAAGATATCCAAACCCATTTCAAGCTCACTATCTTTGATTGTGAGAGGGAACATGATGCGAAAAACGTTGTGTAACGCGCCGCATGACATTATTAATAGCCCATATTCATGGCACCTTTTTCTTATTTTGTCGGTTTCTTCAGAGGCCGGTTCTTTTGTGACGCGGTTTTTAACCAATTCTACGCCAATCATACTTCCAAGCCCTCTGACATCTCCTATCAAGTTATACTTCTGTTTCATTTTATCAAGTCTATTTTTAGTAATATTCCCCAAGTAAGTTGCCCTGGCTAACAGGTTATTTTTCTCAATCACCTCTATCGTTTTTAAAGCTGCGACGCAGGAAAGTGGATTGCCTCCGAATGTCCCCCCTATCCCACCGATATCAACGGAGTCCATCACCTCTTTTCTGCCGACAATAGCTGATATAACCAGTCCTCCACCCAGGCCCTTGGCAGATAACAGGATGTCCGGCACTATACCATAATGCTCAATCGCCCACATTTTTCCGGTGCGGCCCATTCCTGACTGTACTTCATCAGCAATCAGCAGGATTTTATACTCATCGCATATTCTTCGTAGGCCTTTAAGGAACGCCGGAGGAGGCGCCACAAATCCACCTTCTCCCAGTACCGGCTCAACTATTATAGCGGCAATTTCTTCAGAAGGTGTATACGTCTTAAAACTATCTTCTATTTTCTTCACACAATATTCAGCGTATTTATCATCCTCCAGATCGAAAGGGGCTCTATAGCTATAGGCGTAAGGAAATCTCTGGATGCTGGGATCGAATGGGCCAAAGCCGTATTTATAATATTTAACCTGGCTGGTCAGGCCCATCGCGAGCGCTGTTCTACCGTGAAAAGCATGCTCGAAGGCAATGATGCCGCGCCTGCCGGTATATCTCCGGGCTATTTTTATCGCATTTTCAACAGCTTCAGCGCCGCTATTGGCAAGTAAAACCTGTTTGGGAAAACTTCCTGGTGTAATTTCTGCAAGTTTTTTAGCCAGTTTAACATAGGATTCATACATTAGGACGTGAAAACAGGTGTGCAAGTGTTTCTCGATTTGTTCTTTAATTACCGAAATGACTTCGTCATTACAATGCCCTACGCTTAAGGTGGAAATGCCGGCACAAAAATCGATATATTCATTGCCATCAATGTCTTTCACGATGGTCCCTTTACCGTTTTCAATGAAGATGGGCGCAATTTGAAAAACGCCCCTGGGTACATATTGATTTCTCAACTTAAGCAGTTCGGCTGATTTGATGCCGGGAAGATCTCGCTTCTTGCCGACTTTTTTACCTTCACTCATGGTTAATGCACCTCTTAAGTATCCTGCCTTATTTAATATTAAGATAGGATATTATTACGTCTTCCTCTCATATACGACCTTACCGCCTACAATGGTCATATCGACTTTGATATCCCCTATCTTCTCACGGGGGACACGGTAAGGGTCATTGGATAATACCACAAAATCCGCCAGCTTCCCTGCTTCAATGCTACCCTTAAGTTCTTCCTCAAAGCCTATTTTAGCCCCATTTATCGTGAACAGCTCAATGGCTTCATAGACATCGATGCGCTGCTCTTTAGTGGGGTGAGTAACACAGGCCTGAATCCCCCCTAAAGGATTCATCCGCGTAACCGGGGCATCCGAACCGCCCGATACCAGGATTTCCTCGTCCAGAATGGAGCGGAAAGGATGCGTCCTTTTTACTCTCTCATCTCCCAGCAATGCCCGGTAATAGTCCAGGTTAGGACCTTCGCAGACTGTAATAAACATGGGCTGCATGGCCAGGGCGACTCCCAATCTGGCTACTCGATTAATTTGTTTTTTAGTGGGGACTTCAAAATGTTCGATGCGGTGGCGGTGGTCCTTGCGGGGATATTTCTCCAGTACCTTCTCATATGCCCAAAGAATCTGGTCGATAGACCTGTCTGATTCGGCGTGAAAAGATATTTGCAGGCCGGCTTTATGCGCTTTTTCTACAAACTGGTACAATTCATCATCGCTGTACATAAGCATGCCCAGTGTCCCGGGGTCGTTGGTATAGGGCTCAAACATGGCTCCGGTATGAGCTTCGATAGCCCCGTCGCCGACAATAGCCACGCATTTTTTATTGCCCAGGTAATTGCATTTAATCGCATTTTCTAATATCAGGTCAGCATTGACAGCGCCCATAATCATTGGAGTGATGCGTACAGGAATATGTTCGATATTCTTCAGGATGAAATCAATGCTTTCAAGAGGTTCCTTAGCAAACAGGGTGGTAATACCAGCGGAGGCTGCTTCTTGAGTGGCAACCGTTATCGCTTCCAGGCGTTCAGTATCGCTGGTTAACGCCCCTATAATCTCCAGAGTTTGACTGGAAGCCGGGTCTTGTATTATTCCCGTAAGTTCCCCCCTGGTATCCGTGACCACTCCTTCCATGCCTGCCGTCAGCTGGAGCAGTTCGAAAGACGCGGTATTGAGCATAGAACAATGCCCGCCAGAGGGCGTCACCGATATAGGATGTTTTGTAGAGATTTCATCGAGCTCTTTTAAAGTAAGGAACCTTTTTCCCGCCACGCAGAGGGGATTATATCCCCCGCAGACAACCCATTTCCCCGGGGGAGTGATTTGAACTCTTTGTTTTATCCTGGCCAAGGCTTCGCTAACTGAAGTCACCGAGGATAAATCGAGACTCAACTGGCTTCTTCCGACGCCCATCGGGTGTGTATGGCTATCAATGAAACCAGGGAGGACGGTTTTATCTTTAAAATCAAGTACCCTGGTAGATTTCCCGGCGCCTTGCTCGACATCTTTCACTGATCCAACAGATACGATTTTTTCACCCTTAATGCCAATGGCCTCTGCCCGGGGCTTTTCATTGACCACAGTGATGATATTCCCTTTAATAATAAGATCAAAATACTTAGCCATTTTATTATCCTTTAATTTTTTAAGTCATTGGAGCGTTGGTATTAAAAAATCTTTGGGATGAGGTTTGGCGAGATTAATAGTTATAACTTCTTCTTTATCTTACGATTTTTTATTTCTCCAAGGATTTCATATATCACTTTAAGCGCCGCCCACGATGTGATATTCGATGAGTCAAGGGGTGGCGATACTTCCACGATGTCTACGGCTGCCACCGGTAGATGGACCATTATTTCTCTAACTAATTCTATTAATTCCCGCGTGCTCAGGCCGCCGCTCTCAGGAGTGCCCGTGCCGGGAGCGAAGGCAGGATCTAGCACATCGATATCGATGGAACAATAGATAGCACGGTAGTCTTGATAGCGCTTATTGATCGTCTTGAAAGCATAACCTAAACCTTGTTTGTAGATTTCCCTAGCGTTAATTATACGAATCCCGGGATTTCTATCCAGGAATTCCAA
>CAZEUJ010000014.1:0-22903 GCA_964514525.1 uncultured Dehalococcoidaceae bacterium | reverse complement strand
TCCAGTTGATAGAGTATATCGTGCCGCGCCACTTTTTACCGTACAAACGCGGCGGAAAGCCGATGCCGAACTCCTCCACCGGTACCCCTGTAGCTTTGGCGGCGAGAAAGTGCCCCAGCTCGTGGACGATGATGAGAGCGGACAGGACAATTACCCCGACGACTATGGTAAGTATCATCTCCTGCCTCCCTTGACCAGCATGAGGGACTTCTCGCGCGCCCGGTCGACGGCCGCCACGATATCTTCAAGCGAAGGACGGGCGACATTATGGTGCCGCTCTAGCACCCGCTCAATCAAAGGAGCGATATCGAGGAAGCGGATACGCCCCGCCAGAAAAAGTTCGACGGCAACTTCATCGACGGCGCAGAGCGCCGCCGGCATGGTACCGGCTTCCCTGCCTGCTTCTATAGCCAACCGGAGGCAGGGAAACCTGTCCGTATCCGGCTTTTTAAAAGTAAGGTCGGCGAAATTGGCCCAGTTGAGGCGGGGCAGGTCGGCATTGTCTAAGCGGTCGGGATAAGTCAACGCGTACTGTATCGGCAGGCGCATATCGGGGCAGCTCAATTGCGCCTTCACCGAGCCGTCCGCAAACTCCACCATGGAATGAATGATACTCTGCGGGTGAATCAACACTGTGACATTATCAATGGCCATGTTAAAGAGCCAGCGGGCTTCGATGACCTCCAGGCCTTTGTTCATCAGGGTGGCGGAATCGATAGTGACTTTTTTGCCCATCCGCCACGAAGGGTGCTTCAGGGCTTTCGCGACGGTTATCCGGGCCATCTGCTTCTTTGAATAGTCGCGGAAAGGCCCGCCGGAAGCTGTCAGGATGATGCGACGGGGCGGCTGTTTTTCCCCGTTAAGACACTGGAAGATGGCGCTGTGTTCGCTATCGACGGGCATAATGCTGGCGCCGCTTTTCTTAGCTGCGGCGGTAATTATCTCTCCGGCGGCCACCAGCGACTCTTTATTGGCGAGGGCGATGTCCTTGCCGGCTTTGACCGCCGCCAGTGTCGCCCCCAGGCCAGCCGTGCCCGGGGTGGCTATCACCACAGTATCCACGTCAGGGTGAGATGCCAGTTCCTCAAGAGTGACAGGCTCGCAGCCGGTAAGTCGATTCGCTTTTTTATCCGACCCGCTATAGCTGACGAGCTCCGGTTTGAACTCAACGACCTGTTCGGCGAGCAGAGCAAGATTTTTCCCGGCGGCCAGCCCGATGATGCGAAAACGCCCCGGCAGAGCGCGGATGACTTCCAGCGTCTGCCGCCCGATGGAGCCCGTCGAACCCAAGACCGCCAAGCGCTTAACCTTGGATGCCATAATACTTATATCTTACAACAAATATGGATTTGAAGCTAGAAACAGTATCAATTAGATGAATTATTGATAACCTCACCCCCTATATCCCCCTCTCCTGGCAGGAGAGGGGGAAAGAAAAATTAAAAGAGGGGCTGACGCCCCTCTTAGACGCCCATTATGAAATATAAAAAAGGGAGGTGATAAACCCCCCTTTTCGTCCCGCCCTTAACGGAAAGCGTTTCTTATATTACAATCTCGGATTTTCGATTCTCGCTGCCCCGCAAGAACGTGATCGTCACGACATTACCCGCCTTAAGGCCCAACAACGCTTTTTGCAGGTCGTCGGCGTTGCTGACGCGCCACATATTGACCTGAGTGACGATATCGCCCGCCTTGAGCCCCGCCTTTTCCCCCAGAGAGCCGGGAGACACTTCCCCGATGACAGCGCCGAAGACCGGAATAGCGCCCTGCTTCTGCGCCATCCTATCGGCGTCGGCTATCTTCAAGCCGAAACGCGGCGGCTTACGGCCGTCACCGCCGGCCAATAGGGCCTGCAACCGCGCGCGGTCGAAGCCGATTACGGCCTCTCCGTCAATAACGATCACGGGAACGCCCATCTGGCCGGTCAAGGCTATCATCTCTTCCGCCTTTTCCCGGTTCTGAGAGACGTCATGCTCGGTATATTTAACGCCCATCCCGTCAAGAAAACTCTTGACCTGATAACAATAGCCTCAGGTAGGCGTCGTGTAGACCTTGACATCCATCGCTGGCACCTCCCGAAATCAGGACTCTCTATCCTTATCTATCTCAACCTCGGTCATTTTAGGAAGGTCGAGCGGATTGCTTTTACGCTTCATCGGATTAAAGTCAGGAAACGCGTTAAAGAACTCCCTGGCTTCGCCGCAATGTTTACACTTCCCCAGGCTTTTCGGGCCGTTGGCAACTTCAATCACCCAGTAATGATGACACTGGTCTGCCGGCTGTTCAACAGGCCGTTCAATCTGTTTTTCCGGCTGTTTCTCTTCTACTTTCACCTTAACTCTCTGTTTCATCACCCCATCCTCCATCAACAATATTCTAGTCCTCATTATAATTAATGTATGCGACTTTTCTCCCATATGATAAAGGTGAATTATGAAGCAATTATGAAGAGCAAGTGGAAAGCCGGAACCGAGCGGAATAGCTACAATTGGAAGGAAAGACGGATTACTAAATCAATCAAGCCTGATCGTCTTCAATAACTATCTCGTAGGGGCAGCTGATGGCCCCGTAAGGGCATACCAGCTCGCACAGCGTGCACCAGCCGCATTTGTTCACTTCCTGCAACATAACGGCATTTTCCGTCATGACTAAGGCACCGCAGGTACAGATATCAACGCACAGGCCGCATCTCTGGCATTTTTCCTGGTCGATTACCGGCATTTCTTTCATACTAAACTACCCAACTTACTTTATTTTTACGTTTATATCACCGATTGTCTGCGACATTTCTCTCACTATACCCCGGCCAGCTCCTTGAGCGCCTGCTGGTCGGCGATAATGATGCGGTTCCGCTCCATCCTTATCGTACCTTCGCTTTCCAGGTTTTTAAGCGACCGGCCTACCATCTCACGAGCAGTGCCGATCATCGCCGCCATCTCCTGCTGGGTAAGGCGCGGCCCCTCGCCGACTTTATGGTCGGCGTATTCGAGCAGCATCTTGGCCACACGGCTGGTGACGTGCCGGAAGGAAAAATCCTCGACGAGCGCCACCAGCTCCTGCACCCTCAGCGATAACACCTGGATTACGTTCAGGGCTACCTTCGGATATTCCCGGATAATAGTCTCAAGGTCCTTCTTTTTAATGCCATTAAGCACCACCGGGCCCATGGCTTCGGCGCTGACCAGATTGACGCCGCCGCTTAAAACGGGGACATCGTTAAAAGATTCGCCGGGACGGATAATGCGGAAAATCTGCTCCTTGCCATCGGCGGAGGTCTTAAAGACCTTGACGACGCCAGCAAAGACAAAGTAAAGGATATCGGAGGGTTCGCCCTCGAAGGAGAGGGTCTCGCCCCGCTCGGCTTTCTTCTCGAAGACGTACTTCCTGATAGAACCGAGCACCGGCTCATCCAGTCCGGCAAAGTACGGCAGCTTTTTTAAGAAATCAACCTGGACAGCCATCTACGACATCCCGTAAAAATAACTGCTAGCATTATAGCAAGTCCGGAGAAATTCGGCAAAAAAGCTTCGTAAAATGGCTGGAAGAGATGATTTCAACTGACACTGTGAAAAGAATAACCGACGCCCGGTTCGGTCAAAATATATCTGGGCCGGGAGGGGTCCGGTTCTATTTTCTGGCGCAAATGGGAAACGTAAATACGTACGTAATCGACATCGTCAATATATTCCCAGCCCCAGACATTCTCCAGCACCTGCTGATGGGACATAACGCGGTCGGTATTTTCCACGAGCAACGCCAAGAGCCGGAATTCCCGCGGCGTCAGCTTCAGCTTCTGACCGTTGACGGTGACCTTCCGCTCCGCTACGTCAACAGTGAGATAATCGTTGCTGAAGAGGACTTTTTTCCTTTCATTATGTCCTGAAAGCGACTCGGCGCGCCTTAAAGCCGCCCGTACCCTGGCCAAAAGTTCACGGTTCCCCACCGGCTTGACCAGATATTCGTCGGCGCCGCATTCAAGCCCCCGCACGATATCGTCCTCCGAGCACCGCTTGCCGGTAAGCATGATAACGGGGACGTCGCTGACCTCACGGAATAATCGGCAGGTCTGCCAGCCATCGATTTCCGGCATCATGACATCTAGCAGAACGAGGTCGGGTTTGCGTTCATAAACGATTCGCACGGCCTCCTGACCGCTGCTGGCTTTAATTACCTCGTACCCTTTGCCGGCCAGGACTTGCTCCGTCAACCTGAGCTGCGCAGGCTCGTCATCGACAACTAATATTTTCTTGGCCATTTAGGTCCCTCGCGATGCTATTCGCCCGGTTCCCGGTCGGCTTTTGGACGGTTCAACGATATCGTTCAACAGGTCCAGCAGGCGCTTGCCGCTATTGAGAACGTCGTTCAAGCTACGTCTCTGTTCATCGTTGATTTTGCCGGGCACTTCATCGAGCATCAGCTCGGCAAAGCCGATGATAATATACAGCTGCGTACGGATGTCATGGGACAATTTAGTGACGGAGCCGGATTCAGGTAAATTGCTTTTAGGAGACCTAAGCACCCGCCAACGCCGGCTGGATGAACCCCTGTTTTCCCCGGACTCTACGTTCGACTTTTTAATCTCAACCTACCTCGGCTATCTAAATATGACACAAGTGTAATTTTAGCATATTTTTAGCCATTAGGCAATAGACACAAACGTAAAATACGTGAATACCGTAACTAATTTCAAATAAAATACTACAAAAGGCTGCCGTGCGGTTATTAGTAAAAATATTTAATCGAAAGAAATCGAAAGGGGATTTTTCCCGATAATGAAGAGGGGTGAAAAAGAGGGTGGAAGTTAATGTTGCTGAGAGGTAGACTTAGATGTTTTTCAGGTAGTGCCGGATGCTTTTATCAAGATAGGCGACTGTGACATCCTCCCGCTTGAACATCCGGATACCGCGGGGGCCAGTACGATAGGACTTTATTTTCCCTTGATCGCTCCAGCGCCTTATGGTGGAGGGGTGGACCTCAAAGATTCGGGCGACCTCGCGGGTGGTCCGCATGGATTTTTTAGCATCGCCGTTATGTTGAGGAAACCCGGCGTAAAGACTGTTCACCAGACTTCTCCCGCGACCTTTTCAGGTTCCAGGGAATGCCCGAACCAGTGATTGAATACCGAACCGGCCGGGGCATCCGCGAGTATTTTCGCTTTCACATTACTATAATGTCCCTGGTATTCGGGTATCTGCTCACCATCTTCGTCAAACACCATGACCATATCGTTTTTGATTCTGATAACGGTCTTAATCAAGGTTGCCCTCCGCATTAGTTTTGAATATACCTCACTTAATGATAAACTCTAATTGTTAAATGCTCATAAAATATGCATAAAAACGTATAAAAAAGCTATTAAAAAATACTCATTAACCACCAGCGTTGCACTTATTACGTCCAGTCCTTATAATATTCCTGTAAGCAGCCAAGGAGTTTTATGAGTCGACTCATCGATAAATTTCATCAAGCCTCCCGGGTAGCCGCGCCGCCAATGGGCTTCCGTACAGCCCGCCCGGCCGCCGCGATGCCGAAAATCCTGCTCATCGCCAGTCTGGAGGCAGGGACAATGGAAAAACACGCCGATCACCTAAATGGCGCCGACGCCGTTCTGATCCGTTTTACCGATGCTGCCTTAACCGCGAAAACCATCCAGAAAATAACCTCGTCGCTGCCGGACATCCCGTGGGGACTCTACCTGGCAGATGGCGATAACGAGAAGGCGGCGGCTGAAGCGGGGGCCGATTTTGTACTATTCCCCACCGCCAGCCAGGTCGCCGACACCCTTAAAGACGATAAAACCGGCAAAATTTTACAGGTGGAGTCGTCCATGGATGACGGCTTGTTGAGAGCCGTTAACGACCTACCCGTGGATGCCGTGCTGGTGGCAGATACATTCGAGGGCAACGATTCCCTGGTATGGCACCAGTTGATGATATTCCAGCACCTGGCGAACCTGTTCTCCAAGCCGCTGATAGTCCCCGCCCCTACCGGCATTACCGAAAAAGAGCTTAAAGCCCTCTGGGACGCCGGCGTTGATGGCATTATCGTAGAAATTGAGAAGGCCGGTAAGGCGGGACTTAAAGAGCTGCGCCAGGCCATCGATAGGCTACCGCCGCGAGCCGGTCGTAAACGCGGCAAGGTGAATGTCGTACTGCCGCGTACCGGCGGCGAGGCCGCTGCAGCCATGCCTCCCGACGAAGAAGAAGAGGAAGAAGACGAGTAAAAGCGGAAAACCCGCTGCGTCTTATCTCAATCACATGAGCCCGAACCAGATTCGAGTAATAGCCATTTGCGTTTTCCGGTACAACGAAAAAATACTCGTTTGCGAGTATTTTGATGAAGGCAAAGGCACACCGTTTTACCGGCCGCTCGGAGGGGCGGTGGAGTTCGGGGAAACTACCGAGGCAGCTATCAAGCGCGAAATCAGGGAAGAAATCGGCCTGGAAGCAACTAACCTCAAATTGCTGACCGTCCTCGAGAGTATCTACGTACTGGAAGGAAAGACGGGACATCAAATCGTTTATGTCTACGACGGGCGTTTTAAGGATAAATCAGCCTACCGCCGGGAGTCTTTTACCGTCCGCGAGGACAACGGTGAAATACTGACGGCAAGCTGGAAAAGACTGGACTCCTTTAACGATTATCACCGTCTCGTGCCGGTAGCATTGACATCGCTTCTAAAAAGTCATAGTTGATATTTATTTTCCGGATTTGGCCGTTCTTCTGGTTACAGGGTTATCTCCCCAGCCCTCTTTTAGAGTCCCCACCCCGCACATAATCGCCATGACGATATGAGGTTTCCGGAACTCCAGGCATTTAATCGGGCCGTGGCGCAGTCCCCTGGGAATGAAAAGCGCGCTGGTGGTATTGAAGCGAAGCGGCTGACCACCGACCGAAAATTCCATATCGGCGCCCAGGTCTTCCGGATTAGCGGGGTAGCCGCCGATGTGCAGGACGATCTCGTCACAGTTTTTATGCGCCATTTCCGGCATGGCATGGCGGGTCGCTTTCGAGACCGGCATACCGGTCGTCCAGCCGAACTCGATATAGTATTTAACGCCCGGCACCTGGAGGCTGCTCATATAGGTCAGGGTGGGAACGGTGCGTCCGGCGGTAAACTCCCTGCCCGCCTCTCGCATCGGACTACGCACGGCGTACTGCTCGTAGTCGAAATCTTTCGTTTTTACCGGCAGCCTGTCCTTGGTCTTGCTGATACCGCTTTCTCCCCAGGCTTCGCCGGCGCTGCCAGTGCCGCACATTATCGCCATCTGTAAATGGGGATAGTCAAACTTTTTCCAGATGACGGGGCCATGGGGAGTGCCTTTGGGAAGGTAAAAAGTGGTTGAGGTATTGAAGGTAATCGGCTGGCCGCCGACGTAGAACTCAATCTCACCGCCGAGCACCTGAGGTGTCTCCGGGCGGCCGCCCCAGTGCATCACAATTTCGTCGAACTCATGGACGTGCTCATGGAGGCTGGGATTGGGGTCGGGGATGCCGTAAATCCAGCCGGGTTCTATATAGTAGTTGCAGCCCGGTACCTGCTTATTGCTCAGCATGGTCATGGTAGGGCTCTGGCGGTTTTTCGTGCCGCCGAACGCCTCGTAGTTAGGCTTTCTGACAAGGTATTTTTCGTAGTCGATTTTGGGCATAAGTAAAATCCTTTCAGATGCGTTTGAGTTAATTATAGCCAGAGAAAGAGAAGGTGTCAAAAAAGAGAGAGATTCTTTACACATTAAGAAATTAACAATATAATACCTGCATATGAAAATCCGCGCAGCTAAACGTGAAGATGCCCCAGCTATAGGTGAAATGCTTGAGGAATTCTGCGCCTATTTAAAGTCGATAGGCGACGACACCGATTTTAAGTGCAACGCAGACACCTTCCTGCGCGATGGCTTCGGGAAAAATCCCGCTTTTAAAGGCATTATCGCTGAAATTGAAGGCGAAGTGGTGGGCTACCTGCTGTATCACTTCGGCTATAACACAGACCTCGCGATGCGCATCATGCACATCGTTGACCTTTATATCCGTCCCGAATACCGTCGTCTTAAAATCGGCAAATCCTTGATGGAAAGAGCCGGTGAGATTTGTGTTAAAGCCGGCGGGAAAAGACTTTATTGGTCGGTTTTTACGCCTAATCGCGGTGCTGCGAGGTTTTATAATGCTCTCGGGGCTAAATATACGAAAGACATGGAAACGATGTATTTAACCCTGGAAAAGTGATCTCGGGAAAGGGACTACACCCTCTGTATCATCTGCCAGGACTTACCCTCGGTGGTAATGGAAGGAGCGATGACCATTTCGGCGTTATGAAATTCCATGATAGTGGCGGCACCGCAAAAACCCATCGCCGTGCGTAAAGCCCCCACCAGGTTTTCCTGTCCGTGAGTTAGAGAGGTCGGCCCGAAGAAAAGCTTTTCCAGCGTGGTGGTCGTCCCCACCTTTATCCTCGTGCCCCTGGGCAGAGCGGGGTGGGGATGGGACATACCCCAGTGATAGCCCCGGCCTGGAGCTTCCTTGACCCGGGCGATGTTGGAACCGAGCATCACGGCATCCGCGCCGGCGGCAAAAGCCTTGCAGACATCACCGCCCTTGTTGAAACCGCCATCGGTGATTATCGGCACGTACTTGCCGGACTTGCGGTAATACTCATCCCTGGCGGCGGCGCAATCGATAGTAGCGGTAATCTGGGGGACGCCGATGCCCAGCACTTCACGCGATGTACAGGCAGCGCCGGGACCAACGCCGACCAGCACTCCGGCAATCCCCGTTTGCATCAGCTCAAGACAGGCGCTGTAGCTGACACAGTTGCCCACGACAACCGGCATCTTGATTTGTTCGCATAATTCGGAAAGAATAAGGCCGCGGTAGCTTTTTGAGATATGGCGGACGCTGGTGACAGTGGACTGCACCACCAGGATGTCGCCGCCGGCCTCCGCCACGATGGGGGCAAGACGTTTGGTATTGGCCGGAATCAATGAGATAGCACAGACTGCGCCGGCTTTCTTTATGGCTTTTACCCTATCGCCGACGAGGTTATCCTTAATCGGCTCTTTATAGATTTTCTGCAGCAGCGCGGTTACTTCCGCATCGGAGGCTTTGGCGATTTGATCAAGAATTTCATCAGGATTAGCATAACGCGCCTGGATGCCGTCCAGGTTAAGAACACCGAGGCCGCCCAGTTTATTTATCCGGACGGCCAGGTTAACATCGACGACGGAGTCCATAGCGGAAGTAACGAAGGGAATGGAAAACGTAAAATCGCCGATGCGGAAATCGGTATTGGTCTGTTCAGGGTTAATGGTGACATTTCCGGGCACGATGGCCACTTCGTCGAACCCGTAGGATTGCCGGAGCTGCTTAAACCTGGGTGTGGCCTTAGCGCTGCACATATATGTGCTATTCATAATAACATATTTAAAAAAGGTTTTGCAAGAATTTTATAAAGATTTTTCATCTAATATCAGTTCCTTGGTAATCACTGATAACCGTCTAATATTTGACAAATAAATCTACACCCTTTATAATTCGTTCGCTTAACAGGGGCGCGTTATGCTGATCTTTTTTCTAATATTGGGGCTTGTTTTTCTGATATCCGGAAGTATCGGCCTTTTTTACACTAACGCTAACCTCGGGGCGTGGTCGACTCTCTGGGTATTCGGGAACCTGACCTTCGGCACGTTTGCCCTGTTCGGTCTCGCCATTCTAGTCTTCATGGCTATTTTCAACGCCGAGTTCGACTAACGACAGAGCATTGTTTAAGACCCACCCTCTTGACGCCCCGTTGTCGCTTTTAATCCAAAGCTAGACAGTCAGATGCATAACAGTCTATAATTATTCTTATTAAGGGTTGTGTAAAAAATGCCGATTCTCTACGTGGTAGCCACCCCGATTGGTAATCTCGAAGATATAACGCTACGGGCCTTGCGCGTGCTGCGTGAGGTCAAGCTCATCGCCGCCGAGGATACCCGCAAGACGAGGCGTCTACTGACCACATATGATATCAAAACGCCCTTGACCAGCTACTATGAGCACAACAAGTTGACCAAGCTGGACCATATTCTCGAAAAGCTGAAGGAAGCAGACATAGCGCTTGTCTCCGAAGCGGGCATGCCCGGTATCTCCGACCCCGGCTATGAGCTTATTCTGGCGGCCAGCCGGAAAGGCATCCCGGTTGTCCCTGTTCCGGGACCCTCGGCGGTCACTACAGCCCTGGCGGTCTCGGGACTGCCTACCGACAGGTTTATCTACATCGGCTTTCTGCCGAATAAAGCCGGCGCCCGGCGCCGAATGCTGGTATCGGTAGCCAATGAACCTGGCACCATTATCGCCCTGGAAGCACCGCACCGCCTGACTGTGGCGCTGGCAGATATTCTCGCCGTGGTCGGCGATAGAAGGCTGGCTATCGGCCGCGAGCTTACTAAACTCCATGAGGAAATATTCCGGGGCACCGTAAGCGAGGCTATCAAGCATTTCACCGAACCGCGGGGAGAGTTTACCCTGGTCATCGAAGGCAAGACGGCGAAGGAAAAACCGCAGATGACGGAAACTGTAGAGAGACAACTGCATGAGATGTACCTTGAAGGCGCTAAGGCTAAAGAAGCCGTCGCCGCCGTGGCCGCCGGGACAGGGCTGCCGAGGAAAGAGCTGTATAAGACCTGGCTCAGACTGGACAAAATCCAGAATAGAAATATAAAAATTCGGGTTAAAATCGGATAAGGAGCAAAGAGATGCGTCGCGGCTGTATATCTTTAGGAGAAATAAAATGCGATGAGTGCGGCAACCCCATCCCCTACCCCGACCGCTACCTGGCCATCAATGAAAAGAACGGCGTCGAGGATGAAGAAGGCGAGACGAAGCGATACTGCATCGAGTGCTGTCTCAAAAAGGGGTACGCCCACTACAAAGAAGAAAAAGGCGAGAGGATACTGACCTTCTTCTAGGAGCGCCGCAAAGTATGAGCGAGAGAATTTTCATCGGGGTCGGCTGGCCGTATGCCAACGGCTCGCTGCACCTGGGACACATCGCCGGGGCTTACCTGCCGGCGGATATCTTCGCCCGCTACCACCGCCTCAAAGGGAACGATGTCCTCATGGTCTCCGGCTCTGACCTGCACGGCACACCCATCACCATTAAGGCGGAACAGGAAGGCAAGACTCCGGCCGAGATTGCCGACAGCTACCACCGCGAGTTCCAGAAATCCTGGAAAAGCCTCGGGATTTCCTGGGACCTGTATACTTCCACGGGAACGGCTAGCCATGCCGAGGTGGTGCATGACTTTTTCCTGACCCTGATGAAGAAGGGATATATCTACAAAGCGAGCACATCCCAGCCTTACTGCCCCCGGTGCCAGCGTTTCCTGCCCGACCGCTATGTCGAGGGGACGTGTCCTTATTGCGGCGACCCCGGCGCCCGCGGCGACCAGTGTGACCTGTGCGGTAAACCTCTCAACGCCGCCGAGCTGCTTGACCCGCGCTGCCGACAGTGCGGCAGTCCCCCGGAGTTCCGCCAGACAGAACATTTTTTCCTCAAGCTGAGCGCCTTCCAGGACAGCCTAATGGAATGGGTAACGCGGCAGACCCACTGGCGGCCCAACGTGCGGAACTTCACGCTGGGGTTCCTCCAGGAGGGACTGAAAGACCGCGCCATCACGCGGGACATCGATTGGGGTATCTCGGTGCCGGTACCCGGCTTTGAGGATAAACGAATCTACGTATGGTTCGAGAATGTCATTGGCTACCTTTCGGCCAGCAAAGAGTGGGCCAAGTCCCAGGGAGACCCCGAAAAGTGGCGCCGCTTCTGGCAGGGAGACGCGAGGAGTTACTACTTCATCGGTAAAGACAATGTCGTCTTCCATACCATGAACTGGCCCGCAGAGCTAATGGCCTACGGTAATCTAAACCTGCCTTATGATGTGCCGGCCAACGAATTCCTGACCATCGAGACCAGAAAGGGGTCGAAAAGCAGAAACTGGGCGGTATGGTTGCCGGACTATCTTTCCAGGTACGACCCTGACCCGCTACGCTACATGCTATCCATCAATATGCCGGAAACGAGCGATACAGATTTTTCCTGGCGGGAGTTCGTCCGGCGTAACAACGATGAGCTGGTGGCCACTTACGGCAACCTGGTCAACCGGGTGCTGACATTTACCTACCGTAACTTCGACGGCAAAGTGCCGGAGTATGAAAAACAAGACGAGAGCAGTCAGCAGTTACTGAAAGAGGCTGAAAATACTTTAAAGACTGTTGGCGAATATCTTAATAAATGTTCTTTCAAGGACGCTATAAAAAGCGCTATGGAGTTAGCCCACGCTGCTAACCGTTACCTCGACGATAAAGCCCCGTGGAAGGCGATAAAAAAGGACCGGCTGGCGGCGGCCGATTCTCTATATGTAGCCCTCAACGTGATTGCCCAGCTAAAGACCATGCTTTACCCCTTCCTGCCCTTAAGCTCGCAGAAAGTCCACGAATATCTGAGCTTCGAGGGCAAAGTTGAAGATTTCGGCTGGCAACCGCAACAGGTACCGCCGGGGCAAAAGTTGCGGGAGCCGCACGCTCTTTTTAAAAAGCTCGATGAGAGCATTATCGAGGAGGAGACCAGGCGCATTGGAACTTAGCGAGATTTACGCCCCCATCCAGGAAGATTTGAATAAAGTAAGGGATACGTTAAGGTCCATCTCCCACGTTGATTTCGCCTGGCTGGCCGAACAGTTGAGCCACGTCGTCAAGGAAACGGGCAAGGGCATCAGGCCGGCGCTCACGCTGCTGTCCGGCAAATCCTTCGAATACGACCTGACCTATCTATTGCCCATGGCGGTCTCCGTCGAGTTGATGCATACCGCCACGCTCGTCCATGATGATGCCATCGATAAATCTTCCACGCGGCGCGGCCAAAGAACGATCAACAGCATCTGGGGCGACGAGATAGCCATACTTATGGGGGACTACCTATTCGCCAGGGCCGGGGAGTTCGTGGCGGACACGCAGACGCCCCGCGTGGTTAAGCTCTTTTCGCAGACCCTGGGAACCATCTCCAGCGGCGAAATAACCCAATGGCGCGCATCGTATAATCCGGACCAGAGCCGTGAAGATTATTTCCACCGCATCTACGGCAAGACCGCTTCCCTGTTCTCTCTGTCCACACAGTCCGGCGCCATATTATGCCGGGCACCGGAGGATGCGATAGTCATTATGAAAGAATACGGCGATAACCTGGGCATCGCCTTTCAAATCGTGGATGATATCCTGGACTTTACCAGCACCGAGGAAGCCATGGGCAAACCAGTCGGCTCGGATTTAATACAGGGCACGCTGACCCTGCCGACCATGATGCTTATGGAACGTCACCCTGACGATAATCCCGTCAGGAAATACTTCGAGACCAGAGATAAAAAGTACGTGGCCCGGGCGATTCAGATGGTTTTGAACTCGGGAACCGTTAAAGATTGTTACGGGGTCGCCAGGGAATACCGCAACCGCGCCTGCCGCAATCTAAAATCACTGCCAAAGCAGGACAGTAGAAAGGCGCTGTTAGACCTGGCCGAGTATATTGTCCGGCAGGGTACCTAGAAAAAAGAGAGGGGGCTTCACGCCCCCTCTAAAAAAATCACTAAAAAAGTATATACTAATCCGCCGCCGGGGTCTGCTTGGGGACAAGGCGGGGCACTCCCGGTACTTGCTTGGGTTGAATGACAGGCTCGCCTTCGGCTACCGGCTTGACCGGCACCGGGACAGTGGTCTTCTTAACTCTCTGCTTGTGCTCGGCGATGCCGATCTCGCCGAAGACCTTCTCCAGCTCCTCGCCTTCGAGTGTCTCCTGATTAATGAGCTTGGTGGCAAGCTGCTCCAGTTTCGGCCTGTTTTCGGTGAGTATCTTCCGGGCATTTTCATGAGCTTCCCAGATAATGCGGTTAACCTCTTTATCGATAGTATCGGCCACTTTTTCGCCGTAGTCCTTCTGTTCGGAGATTTCGCGGCCGAGGAAGACCAGTTCCTGTTTATCGCCGAAGGTCCTCGGGCCCAGTACGTCGCTCATACCGAGGTCGGTTACCATGCGGCGGGCGAGTGCGGTAGCCCGCTTGATATCGTCGGAAGCCCCGCTGCTGATCTCGTTAAAAACCAATTCCTCGGAAGCATTCCCGGCGAGCAGAGTGGCGACCATGGCGGTAAGCTGGCTGCGCGTCATCAGGTATCTGTCCTCGGCGGGCAACTGCTTGGTATGACCGAGCGACATGCCCCGGGCAACTATCGAGATTTTATGCACGGGGTCGGCTTCGGGCAGCATCCTGGCAACCAGGGCGTGCCCGGCCTCGTGATAGGCGATGACCTCTTTTTCCTTGGGGCTTATCTTCCGGCTCTTCCTCTCCGGGCCGGCAATCACTCTATCTATAGATTCCTCGAATTCCCTGTCGCCGATGGTCGTTCTATTGCGCCGCGCCGCCAGGATAGCGGCCTCATTGACAACGTTAGCCAGGTCGGCACCGCTGAAACCGACCGTGCCTTTAGCCAGCGCCTCCAGGTCGACGTCTTTGTCCAGCGGTTTGCCGTTGGTATGTACCTTGAGAATAGCTATCCGCCCGGTGATATCGGGCAGGTCAAGTACAACGCGGCGGTCAAAGCGGCCGGGACGGAGCAGGGCCGGGTCGAGAATATCGGGTCGGTTGGTAGCGGCGATGACGATAACACTGGTATTGGTATCAAACCCGTCCATTTCCACCAGAATCTGGTTAAGGGTCTGCTCACGTTCGTCGTGGCTGCCGCCGAGACCGGCGCCGCGCTGGCGGCCGACGGCATCAATTTCATCGATAAAGACGATACACGGCGTGTTACGCTTAGCCTGGTCGAAGAGGTCGCGCACCCGGGAAGCGCCTACACCGACAAACATCTCGACAAATTCGCTGCCGCTGATAGAAAAGAAGGGAACATCGGCTTCACCGGCTACCGCCCGTGCCATCAATGTCTTGCCGGTGCCGGGGGGACCTATCAGCAGTACACCCTTGGGGATACGCGCCCCCAGCGTCTGGAACTTCTCGCGCGTTTTAAGGAATTCCACCACTTCCTGCATGTCCTGCTTGGCTTCTTCCACACCGGCAACATCGGCAAAAGTGACCGTAGCCCGGTTGGCCGGGAAAAGACGCGCCCGACTACGCCCGAAGCTCATCGCCTGATTGTTCGCCCCGCGCGCCTGCCGGAACAGGAAGAACAGCAGCAATCCGAAAATAGCCAGAGGCAGGAAGTTTATCAGCAGACTGCCCCAGTTCACCCCGCCCGATGCCTTAATCTCATAGCCGCCTTCGGGGAGTTTGAGCCCGAGATCCTGAAGGTCGACTACCGTAAGGTTGCCTATGGCCGTCTCCAGCTGTTTACCATCGATGGTGGTGACCAGCATCGCGGTCTCATCAATCACTATCTTGCTTATCTCCCCGCTCTGGGACATGGTGATAACCTGGCTGAGGGGCACCTCTTGAGGCTCATTTGCCCCCGGTATCAGGAAAGAGAACAGGAGAATCGCCACGAGCAGAATGATGATATATATTAAACTATTACGTCTCCAGTTTGATTTCATAATCCCGCCCCATTCATCAATACTATTCCTCGACTATCCTTTTTAATTATACCACAAAAAAAGAGACTAATAGGTATATATCATGTCTGGAGAATTATGTCAACAGCACAGGCTTGGGATTTGGGTGGTGGTTTTACCCCACCTGACCATTCGCCCTGTTAAAAAATCCCCCTCCCTGCCGTTCTGATGCCACCAGCGGCATCGATACCCGGCGGGAGGGGGTCAAAGAGGAGGTAGTGAAACCGCGGCTGGCGGACGGGACCAACCGGGCGATTATTTTCAGGTGTGACGACTCCGGTTAGTATTAGAGTCGCTAACTTTTGAAATCCTCATCTCATCACGATGTCCAGAGTGGACTCCTGACTTTCGGCGGCTGCCATAATCTGTTCGAATGCCATCTCGTTCTTTCCCAGAAGGCTCAGGCAGGCATCCACCACCTGAGGGTCATAGAGAATCCCCCGGTTCCTCGATATTTCCCCAAGGGCGCTGCCCAGGCCCAGGGCCGGCCGGTAAGGACGGTGGGAAGACATAGCCTCAACGACGTCCGCCACGCCCAGGATTCTGGCCCCTAAAATAATCTCCTCTCCCGATACGCCGGCGGGATAGCCGGAGCCGTCCAGCCTTTCGTGGTGCTGGAGAATCGCTACGGTAACCGGCCAGGGGAAATCAATCTTCTGGAGGATATCGTAGCCGACCTGACAGTGACTCTTGATGATATTGTATTCGTCCTCGTTTATTTTACCGAATTTGTTGAGAATCTCGGCCGGCACCGCCACCTTACCGACATCGTGGAGAAGGCCGGCAACGTAAATTCCCATCACCTGCCATTCGGAAATGCCCATCTTGTTGGCGATAGACCGCGCCAGTTCGGCCACCCGCCGCTGATGGCCGGCCGTATAGGGGTCGCGGTTTTCCACCACCACCGAGAGGGCATGGACAACGCCGTCCATGGCCTTTTCCATCTCGGAGTGTTCCCGTTTGATATTCTCGTAAAGGTTGGCGTTATCGATGCTGGTGGCCACATCGGCCGAAACCTTCAGTAAAAGCCGCCTTTCTTCAATTGAATAAGGTTCATGGGTAGCTTTACAGCTGAGCAGCAGGATACCGGCGAGGTGCCCGTTGCTCCGTATCGGCACCAGAAGCTCTATCTTGTTATTCTCCAGGATTTGCCGGTCACCGGAAGGGAGACTTACGAGTGACGGTATCGTCTCCAGGTCGGCGTTATCGATAACCTTTTCACGCTGATTCATGGTTACTACGAGGGGATTGGTCGCAGAAAAATGCAATCGTCCGCGGCTTTTCTGTCCGGAATAAGCAAAGACCGTGTAATTGCCGGTAGTCGGCGAAGGCAGGAGGAGGTAGACGCCCAGACTCTGCATACCCTTGGCGGCGGCGTTAACGAGCGAAGAAGACATTTGCTTGAGGTTGAGGTCCGCCTTGATTTCGCGGGTAAAGCGCTCCAGAGTCTGGATATGGTCGTACCTCTCCCGGAAAAACCATCTATCGACGGTATGCTGGAGGCGGGAAAATACCGGCGGGGTTATCAGGGCGGCGACAAAAATCGCGACCATAGTTAGCGAAATCGAGATAGGACTCATGAAATTACGGGAAAAATAACTGAGCAGATAGATAATGCTGCCGAAAATGCCGAAAACCAACAGGCTCGTCAGTAAAAAGGTCACCCCTTTACGGAGCAATCCCCTCATTTCCAGGAGGCTGTGCTTTAACATGGCGGCCGTAGCTAGAATACAGAACAGGATATTGCCAACGGTGCCCAGGGGATACATGCTCGTGCCCGAGATCGATAGATAGTCAGTAGCCGCGCCGGCAAGCATGGTGATAATGCCCGCAATAATATATTGATCGCGGACCCTTTCATCAATAATGCGGGTCCGCCGACTGTGCTGTATCAGCAACAAGGCACTCTGTGCAATGGGCGTATAGGCGCATAGTACATAGAGGAAAAAAAGTGTCCCGATTACCGGGGCTTTGCCGTACCACATTAATTGGACATCGCTAACGATCAGGTCCGTCGGAATTAAGGCCAGCACCACGATACAGGCAGCCAAAAGCGGATACAGGAAATTCTTTTTCGGTCGGGTGCCGGTAAAAGAAACAGTAAACCAGTAGAAGAGCATCGAGGCGATAATTATTGATGTGAAGATGAGTTTTTCCCACAAAAGCGCGATACCGGTATCGGCGGTGGAGAGCATCATGAACAAAAAAACGCCCCAGAGAGTCATAAAAAC
Source organism: uncultured Dehalococcoidaceae bacterium (assembly GCA_964514525.1). GTDB lineage: Bacteria > Chloroflexota > Dehalococcoidia > Dehalococcoidales > RBG-16-60-22 > JBFYTX01. The sequence continues at coordinate 5,087 of CAZEUJ010000014.1, read as the reverse complement.
CAGGAATAATGAGAACGGCCTCCGGGCGGTTTGCCGCTTGCCGCTAACCATCAGGGCGATGATTAACGCCAGGCCGAACGTCACTTCTATCAGCGGTATCAGTAAATATGTCCTCAAGCTCGGCTCCCCGAATAATAGGCGGTTGATTCCCGGGGATAATGCCACAGCGTTAGACGGGGGCGAACCCGGCTTGTGTCATGGCATCAGCATCCCGGGGATAATATCATTGGAAGCATTAACCTTTAGAAGAAGACGCACGTTATTTTGTTTATTATTCGGTGACTTTCAACCTCCCTACTAGCCTCAGTCCAAGTCTACGGAGATAACATCAACAAGGAATCACAATTCAACCATATACTTTATCAAAAACGTCACAGGAATCCATTTTTTATAGTTGCTCCGTATCTTCCGTTTCCCGGCGACCTCTCCCTCAGGTCGACTTGACAACCAGAATATCACTATTGTAGATTTATATAGTATTCGGTAAAAAGTTGCGTTTTTTAGTGCAATTCCTATAAACATCCACCCGTGAATCGCGTCCAAATTACGCAATTATGCAGTAGAATCATGTATAAACTCTGGTAATGCGTAGCATAATCGTGTACAAATTCTGTAAGGAGAGTGACTGACATGTCGGCAGCAAAAGTGAGAAAAATTGATGTTAAACCGGATAAAACGGTAATTAAAGCCCTCGCGCTGGGCGGCCTCCTCGGCGGCGGCGGCGAATGCGCCGTCGATGTCAAGGATGGCAAAGTTGTTAGAATCAGGCCGTTCCACTACGATTGGAAGTATAAACCGGAACAGTTCCGCCCCTGGAAAATCACCCGCAACGGCAAGACCTACCGTCCCCTTCTTAAATCCGTCCCCGCTACTTTCTCCCTGGCCTACAAGAAACGGACTTTTTCTCCCAACAGGATTAAGTATCCCCTCCAGCGCGTCGATTGGGACCCCAACGGCGAGAGGAACCCGCAGAACCGCGGCAAGAGCAAATACAAGAGGATATCATGGGAAGAAGCTTCCACGATTCTCGCCAACGAGGTCAAAAGGATTCACAAGCAATACGGTCCGCTGGCCATCCTGGTACAGGGCGACGGCCACGGCGAATGCAAGACCATCAATACGCCCCACGGCCATTCGGGCCGCCTCTTCGAGATGATGGGCGGCTTTACCCAGCAGGTAAGGAACCCGGATAGCTGGGAAGGCTGGTACTGGGGCTCTAAACACGTATGGGGGCAGGGCATCCAGGGCATGATGGACCCGGCCGCCAACATTATCAAGGACATGACCGAGAACTGCGATATGGTCCTGTTCTGGGGCGGCGACCCGGAGACCACTCCCTGGGGGTTCACCGGCCAGTGCGCCACCCGTCTCTGCTATTTCTGGTCGGAGGTGGGCATCCAGCAGGTCTATATCTGCCCCGACCTCAACTATGGCGCCGCCGTCCACGCCGATAAATGGATACCGGTGCTCCCCAATACCGACGCCGCCCTACAGCTGGCGGTTATTTATATGTGGGTCACCGAAGGCACGTACAAGAAAGACTACGTCAAGACTCACGCCGTCGGTATGGACAAGGTTGAAGCCTATGTCCTGGGCAAGGAAGACGGCGTGCCCAAGACCCCGGCGTGGGCCTCTAAGAAATGCGGCGTCCCGGAATGGACGATTAAAGCACTAGCAAGAGAGTGGGCAAAGAAAATTACGTCAATAGCCCACTACTTCGGCGGGTCATACGTGCGCGGCCCGTTCTCCCATGAGCCCGGCCGACTCGAATGTATATTGTTAGGCATGCAGGGACTCGGCAGGCCCGGCGTCCACCAGAGCCAGATAACGTATACCGGCATGCCCCGCGCCGAGGGACTGCGCTCCACCCGCTTCTTTAACCCGGAGCTTTCCGAGCGTATCACCAAGCCCGTGGCTACCACCATCCGCGCCTGGGGCAAGCAGCTCATCCCCAAGACCTGGATTCAGCAGGCTATCGAGAACCCGCCGCTGACCTTCTGGGGCTCCGGCGCCATCGAGACGCCCACGGAAGACCAGTTCATCAAGTATACCTACCCGCTGGAAAAGGGCGGCTGCGAAATCCACATGATATGGACGGACACCCCCTGCCGCATCACCTGCTGGAACCACGGCAACTGGACTATCGACGCGTTCCAGAACCCCAAGATTGAGACCGTGGTCGCCCAGCACCCCTGGCTGGAAAACGACTGCCTTATCGCCGATATCATCCTCCCCTCCAACACCACCTTGGAAGTCGAAGATATCGTCACCAACGTCCGGCAGGGCGTCAACTTCCACAGCATGGCCATCATGGAGCAGGCCGTCCTGCCCGTCGGCGAGTCCAAGAGCGACTATGAAGTAGTCCTGGAGATAGCCAAAAAACTCGGCTACGGCGATAAGTTCAGCGAGAACAAGACCACGCGCGACCTCCAGAAACAGGTCTTCGACGACATGGAAATACAAAACATGATTTCCTGGGAAGATTTCCTCGATAAAAAATATTTTGTCTTTCCGTCGGCGAAAGACTGGGAGAATGACCCGCCCGGCTTTAGAAAATTTTACGAAGACCCCAAGAACAACCCCTTAAAGACTCCCACGGGACTGCTCGAGTTCTATTCCGAGAGACTGGCCAAGCACTTCCCGGATGACAAAGAGAGACCGCCGATTCCCAAGTGGATTGAGAAGAGCGAGACCCATGACGAAAGGCTTTCCAGCGAAAGGGCGGCCATGTTCCCGCTGCTGATGATGTCCAACCACGGCCGGTGGCGCACCCACGCCCAGGGCGACGATATCACCTGGACCAGGGAAGCCCCGACCTGCAAGGTGCTGGCCAAAGACGGCTATAAATATGAGCCTATCTGGATTAACCCTAAAGACGCCGAAAAAAGAGGCATCAGGCACGGCGATATCGTGAAGGCGTTTAACGAAAGAGGGATTGTCCTCGTGGGCGCCTATATCACCGAGAGGATAATGCCCGGCGTGGCGTATGTCGACCACGGAGCACGCCACGACCCCCTGATTCCGGGATGGGTCGACCGCGGCGGAGCCATCAATACCATCGCCCCCTACGGCGTCTCGTCCCGCAACGCCGCCGGCCAGGCCACCAGCGGCTACCTGGTCGACGTCCAGAAAGTCACCGAAAGAGACTATGAAGACTGGCGCAAGATGGACCCCGAGGCATTCGATAATGCCTATAAAAGAGAGTACGACCAGGCGTCCGGCCTGCGCTTTAACGCCTGGATAGAAGGAGGCACTTAAAATGGGTAAAGTATTTGTTATCGATGTCGGAATATGCAACGGATGCTACAGCTGCCAGATAGCCTGCAAGGACGAGCACGTCGGCAACGACTGGACACCCTACGCCAAGCCCCAGCCGGATACCGGACAGTTCTGGCTGAAGCTGAATGAGTTTATCCGGGGTACCGTGCCCAAGGTGAAGATGCACTATATCCCCATGCCCTGCTTCCACTGTGACGAAGCGCCGTGTATACCGGCATGCCCCGTCGAGGGGGCGATATATAAAAGAGATGACGGGCTCGTAATTATCGATCCCGAGAAGTGCACCGGCTGCAAGGCTTGCGTGGACGCCTGTCCCTGGGGGCGGATATACTTTAACGAAGACCTGAACCTCGCGCAGAAATGCACCGGCTGCGCCCACCTGCTCGACGGCGGTGAATGGACCGTACCTCGTTGCGTTGATGCCTGCCCCACCGAGGCGCTCAAGTTCGGGGAGGAAGCGGACTTTAAAGACCTAATCGCCAAAGCCGTGGTGATGAACCCGGAGCTCGGGGCCAAGCCGCGCTGCTACTATCTGAATATCCCCAAGAAATTTATTGCCGGGACCGTCTACGATCCCGTTGAAAAGGAGGTCGTCATCGGCGCTACGTGCACGCTCACTGGCCCCGGCCGCAACGCCAAAAAGACGGTCGTTACCGATGGTTTCGGCGATTTCTGGTTCGAGGGTCTTAAAGAGGGCACCTATTCCCTCAAGATAGAAGCCAAGGGCTTTGCCACCAGGTCCTTCGAAAAGCTAAATACCGCCAAAGACATTAACCTGGGGGATATACCTCTTTCCAAATAGTCATACACAATACAAACCATCCGGAGGGGGGCCAAATACCCCCCTCTTTCTTTTTTTCATTTTGAGTTATGTACAACGCGGTGTTACAATGGCAATCAGACGCGGGAATCAGATACCGGTACGTGGGGAGAAAAACCAATGATGAGTATTATCAAGGTGTTAAATAAAATAAAGTTTGCCGTGTGGCGTGGCTATCTCTTTGCGGCAATACTGGTGGTGTTATCCACCTGGCTAAAGGAGCTGGCAAAGCCTGATGTCATTCCTTCCAATGTACCCATCCTCTACATACTTTCTATCGTCCTTACCGCCACTTTCTTCGGGCTGGGCCCATCGATACTGTGCTGTGTCATGAGTGTGTTTGCCTACGATTACTATTTCCTACCGCCGGTCCATACATTTTCCTTCGATATCGGGGTCGTACCGATTTCACTGGTATTTTTCGCCGTAGGCGTGATTATCAGTTATCTATCAGCGAGACTTCATAAAAAGACCGAGGAAGCCACCAGAGAAGCCGCCATGCGCCGGCAAAATGAAGCGGAACTCATTACTTACCGCGGACGTCTTGAAGAACTGGTTAAAGAGCGGACCGCCGCGCTGGAAAAATTATACACGGACCTGACCAGAGAGATTGCCGAGCATAAAAAAGACGAGCAGGCGCTTAAAAAGAGCGAAGAACGGTTAGAGCGGTCGCAGGAAATCGCCCACCTGGGCGGCTGGGAACTTGACCTTGCTAATAATCAGCTGTCATGGTCGGATGAGGTATACCGTATTTTCGGCTTAAAACCCCAGGAATTCGGCGCAACCTACGCGGCTTTTCTGGAAGCCGTCCACCCCGATGACCGGGCCGCAGTGGATGCCGCCTATTCCAGTTCAGTCAGTGAAGGAAGGGACACCTACGAGATTGAGCATAGGGTTGTAAGAAAAGCTACCGGAGAAGTACATTACGTTCACGAAAAATGTCAGCACGTAAGGGACGAAAGCGGCCGGATAATTCGCTCTATAGGTA
>CAZEUJ010000013.1:0-24135 GCA_964514525.1 uncultured Dehalococcoidaceae bacterium | reverse complement strand
CGACCGCCTTGATGCAGGGATTGAGTCCGGGCACATCACCGCCGCCCGTAAGAATGCCGATTGTTTTATTCATGGTCTTGCCTCGTAACTTTTTAGATGTACTTATTCTCCAACTTTTTCCGGCAGAATTCAATATGGTTCTGACGACCTCACCCCCTTTAATCCCCCTCTCCTCAAAAGGAGAGGGGGAAGAAAAAGAAGAGGGGCTTCGCTCCCTCTTAAACGCCCTGTACACAGCATTTTGCATATGGAACCTTGACATGGCACCGCTAAATATGTTATTGTTTACAATGTCGATAAAAATAGTCAACAATATTTTCAACGTGAGGCATGACGATGAAACTCTCTACCAGGACGCGCTACGGCACCCGGGCGCTTTTAGAGCTGGCCATGCATAAAGGCGAGGGACCGGTATTTCTAAAGGACATCGCCCGGCAGCAGCAAATCTCGTTATCGTACCTGGAACATCTGGTGGCCCCTCTAATAGCCGGCGGGATAATCCGCAGCACCAAAGGACCCAGGGGGGGCATATCCCTCGTGAGGAAGCCGGAGGAGATAAAGCTGAGCGAAATCACGCGAATCCTCGAAGGCCCGATGGCCCCAGTAGAGTGTGTCAATACTCCAGATGTATGCAACCGGTCCGGGGCCTGCGCTACCCGCGACGTATGGAGTCGACTCAAAGACGCGATGGATGACGTCCTGGAATCCACCACTCTGCAGGACCTGGCGGAAAAACAGAAGAAAAAAGGCCAGCCCGAATCGGCGATGTATTACATATAAAGAGGCAGAGAAATGACGACATTAACAAAAAAAATGGAATACACGAAATATCACAAACTCAAAATACCGAATCTGACCCGGGGCATTGCCGGGGACGTTCTGGAGTTGATCGGGAATACGCCGCTGGTAAGGCTGAACCGCATCACGGAAGGGGCCGGCGCGGAGGTGGTCGCCAAGCTGGAGTATTTCAACCCGTCCAGCAGCGTCAAGGACCGGATAGGCGTGGCGATGATTCTCGATGGCGAAGCCAAAGGGCTGATTAAAAAGGGGACGGTCATCGTCGAGCCTACCAGCGGCAATACCGGCATCGCCCTGGCGTTTGTCTGCGCCGCCCGCGGCTATAAGCTCATCCTGACCATGCCGGAGACGATGTCGATGGAGAGAAGGCAGCTCCTTTCCGTTTTCGGGGCCGAACTGGTGCTGACGCCCGGCGTGGAGGGGATGGCGGGGGCCATCAAACGGGCCGAGCAGCTGGCGGCGGAGAACCACAACTACTACATGCCGCAGCAGTTTGAAAATACCGCCAATCCGGAGATACACCGCCTGACAACCGCCGAGGAAATCTGGAGGGATACAGAAGGCAGAGCGGATATCCTGGTAGCAGGAGTAGGCACCGGCGGCACCATTATCGGCGTGGCGGAGGTCATTAAAGCCAGGAAGCCGGGATTTAAAGTCATTGCGGTAGAACCGGCAGACTCTCCGGTGCTTTCGGGGGGGAAAGCGGGGTCGCACAAAATACAGGGCATCGGCGCCGGGTTCGTTCCTCGAATTTTAAAGAAAGAGTTGATTGATGAAATTATCACCGTGAGTAATGAAAACGCGGGCATTACCGCCAGAAGGCTGGCCCGGGAGGAAGGCATACTGGCAGGGATATCCTCAGGGGCAGCGGCGTGGGCGGCGATACAGGTAGCCAGGAGACCGGAAAACACCGGCAAGCTCATCGTCGTTATCCTGCCGGACACGGGCGAAAGATATTTATCAACCTGGCTTTTCCAAGAACCTGTAAACGGCAGGCAGAATATCTAATCGAGGTGGTGACATGATTATTTTATGGACAATGCGTTGCCCCGCAAGGGCTGACAGGGCGCAAAAAATAAAATAGAAAGGCAACGCATAAAGTGAAAACAATCGCAGAAATCAACGAAAAAATTAAAAAAGGCCGGGCGGTGGTGGTCACCGCCGAGGAAATAATCGATATCGTAAAAGAAAAAGGCGTTTCGACAGCGGCCAGAGAGATAGACGTGGTCACCTCGGGCACCTTCGGGCCGATGTGTTCCTCGGGCGCTTACATTAACGTGGGGCACACCAAGCCGCGTATAAAAATCGGCGGCGGACGGGCTTATCTCAACGACGTCCCGGTCTATACCGGCTTTGCCGCCGTGGATATCTATATCGGCTGCACGGCGCTCCCCGACGATGACCCGAGGAACCGTGTCCACCCCGGCGATTTCATCTACGGCGGCGGACATGTCATCGAGGAGCTGGTCGCCGGCAAGGACGTACGGCTGGTGGCGGCCGCTTACGGCACGGACTGCTATCCCAAGAAGAAGCTGGAAACACTGATCAATCTCAAAGAAGTCAACGAGGCCGTGCTTTTCAATCCGCGTAACGCCTACCAGAACTATAATGTGGCGGTAAATCTTTCCAGCAAGACCATCTATACTTACATGGGCGTCCTGAAGCCCAACCTGGGCAACGCCAACTACTGCTCGGCGGGACAGCTCTCCCCGCTGCTCAACGATCCCCTTTATAAGACGATTGGCATCGGCACGCGGATATTTTTAGGGGGAGGGGTGGGCTATGTGGCCTGGCAGGGCACCCAGCACAATCCGGGCGTGCCGCGGGGGGAGAACGGGGTGCCCCGAAAGCCCGCCGGCACATTAGCGGTCATCGGCGACCTCAAGCAGATGAGGTCGGAATGGCTACGCGGCATCAGCATGCAGGGCTACGGCGCCAGCCTGGTTGTCGGTATCGGCGTGCCTATACCCATACTGTCCGAGGAAATCCTTAAATACACGACGGTTACGGACGCTGATATCTTTGCCCCAATTGTCGACTATTCCGAGGCGTATCCGCAGAGAAAACCGGATACCCTGGGAGAAGTGAGCTACGCCCAGCTTAAGACCGGCAGGATAGAGGTCAAAGGAAAGCAGGTGCCCACCTCATCGCTATCCAGCTACTCAAAAGCGGTGGAGATCGCGCAAACGCTGAAATCATGGATAAAAAAGGGCGAGTTCACCCTGACCGAGCCGGTGACGCCCTTACCGGGTCCGGAAGCCGGCATAGCTATAAAAAGCCTGGAAGAACGCGCCATCGTATAGTCCCTCATGGCAAAATAAACCTATTCCGGGGCGGGGTTGAGTTTAAAGCCCTGCCCCGGACTGAATAGCGTAAACGACAAACCGATGAAAAGGATATACCTCGACTACGCCGCCACGACACCGGTACACCCCGATGTGCTGAAGGCGATGCTTCCTTATTTCACCGAAGGTTTCGGGAACCCCTCGAGCATTCATGCCTGCGGGCAAGAAGCAAGGGAGGCGGTCGAAAAGGCGAGGGGCAACGTGGCCCGTCTTATCGGCGCGGAACCGGAAGAAATATTTTTTACCAGCGGCGGCACCGAGGCTGACAACTTCGCCCTGGAAGGCGTAGCATTTGCTAACGAGAAAAAGGGCAAGCACATCATCACCACCTCCATCGAGCATCACGCTGTTCTGGAGACCTGCAAGTTCCTCGAAAAAAGAGGCTTAAAAGTCACCTATCTCCCGGTGGACAAATATGGTATGGTCGCCCCCGACGACGTAAAAAAAGCGATTACTCCCGGGACCATCCTCATTTCTGTAATGCACGCCAATAATGAGGTCGGCACGATACAACCGTTGACGGAGATCTCGAAAATTGCCCGTAAAGCCAACGCCCTTACTCATAGCGACGCCGTCCAGACGGTCGGGCGCATACCGGCAGACGTTAATACGCTCGGTGTCGATTTGCTCTCCATGTCGGCCCATAAACTCTACGGTCCTAAAGGCGTGGGGGCTCTATATATCAGGAAGGGGACGCCTATCACCCCTTTTATGCACGGGGGCGGGCAGGAAAGAGGCCGGCGGGCGGGCACCGAGAATGTCCCGGGGATAGTCGGCCTAGGCAAGGCAGCCGAGATAGCCTTGCAGGAAATGAATGAAGAAGCCGCGCGGTTGATTAAACTCAGGGATGAGTTTATCCTGGCATTACAGCAACGTATCGAGGGTATCCATTTAAACGGCCACCCTGTTGAGAGACTGCCCAATAATGTTAATATCAGTATCGATTACGTGGAAGGCGAGTCCATGCTGCTGAACCTGGATATGAAAGGCATTTGCGCTTCCACGGGCTCGGCGTGCACTTCGGGAAACTTTGAGGCTTCCCATGTGCTTCTCGCGACGGGGTGCTCTCACGAACAGGCACACGGCTCGCTACGGTTTACCCTGGGCACATGGACTACTGAAGAAGAGTTGAAAAAGGTCCTCGATGTCCTGCCCCCGATAGTGAAAAAGCTGAGGGCTATGTCGCCACTGTTCAAGAAGTAGAGGAGGAAAGATAGGATGGCAACCAGTGAAATGCCCGAAATCGGCAAAATCTCACCGGATATTTTCAGCGAACTCATCTTCCCGCGGCTGGGGGCGAAGAGCGATAAGATAATCGTCGGGCCGCAGCACGGGGTAGATGTGGGCATCGTGGAGATAGGAGGCAAGGCGGTCTCGTTTACCACCGACCCCGTTTTCATCGTGCCCGAGTACGGCTGGGAAAAAGCCGCCTGGTTCGCCATCCATATCATCGCTTCGGACTCCGTTACCAGCGGTCTTAGGCCGAAGTTTTTATCCATCGACCTCAACCTGCCGATGGCTATGACCCGAAAGCAGCTAGAGACCGTCTGGGACGTGATTCACCGCGAGTGCGAGAAGATGGGTATTTCCATCATTACCGGCCATACCGCCCGCTACGAGAACTGCCACTATCCGATGGTCGGCGGGGCGACTATGGTTGGGGTGGGCGAGCTCGACGAATACGTTACGCCTAAATTCTGCAAGGCGGGTGATAAGATAATCATTACCAAGGGTCCGGCCATCGAGGCCACCGGCATTTTTACGGCCATGTTCCCGAAGATTATCGAGAGAGAGTTCGGGGCGGAGTTCAATAAAAAGACTCAGGGTATCTTTTATAAAATGTCCGTGGTGGAGGACGCCCTGACGGCGGTGGGCGTCGGCGTCCGGGAAAACGGCGTGACCGCCATGCACGACGCCACCGAGTGCGGGGTGTGGGGAGGTCTTTACGAGATGGCACAGGCGGCCGGCCTGGGCGCCAGGGTTGAAAAAGAAAATATAATAGTCGAGGAAGGCGTGGACGCAGTATGCCGTTTTTTCAATATCGACCCCTATTCTTCTATCAGCGAAGGCACATTGATTATCGCCTGCAAAGAGCCTAAAGCTCAAGCTGTGGTGAAAGCCCTTGCCCGTAAGGGTATAAAGTCTTCCATAGTCGGTGAGCTGACGAAGCCGGAAAAGGGCATGGTCCTGGTGGAAAAAGGTAAGGAGAGAAAGCTCGAGCACCCGATAGTTGATCCGTTCTGGAGGGCTTTCTACGGGGCTCTGGAGAAGTATAAGTTTTCTTAATGGGGTACTTTTTGCTGATATTGATTTTCCAAGCTCACCCCCTTTTGTCCCCCTCTCAAACAGGTTTAATATCTATACTCAATTCTTACGATGTTTGAGAGGGGGAGAGAATTTGAGAGGGGGCTTCGCCCCCTCTCTTCTTAACTCCCCTCTCCAGCCAAGAAATTCCGGCCCAGACCGATGATACAGGCTGGAGAGGGGCAGGGGTGAGGTATCCGCTGAATAAGCGCGAAAAGGTCGTTGTAAATCACCTAATGAGATAAAAGTCATTTGACATATTTCGTTGGAGTAATATACTGAGATTGTCTATCGATGGCAAACGAGGAGGCAGACATGAGGAAGGTCTATCTGGATAACGCGTCCACCACACCCCTCCTCCCCGAGGTTAAAGAAGCGATGCTACCTTATCTCGGGGAGGTCTTCGGCAACCCGTCCTCGCTGCACGATTGGGGGGACGCGGCGCGGGTGGCGGTAGATGAAGCGAGGGAAAAGGTGGCGGGGCTTATCGGGGCGGACCCTGAAGAGATAATTTTCACCAGTTGCGGCACAGAAAGCAACAACCTGGCGGTCAAGGGCATAGCGCTGGCGCAGCAGTCTAAAGGCAAGCACGTAGTTGTTTCCGCTATCGAACATTTCTCGGTACTGCACGCGGCGCGCACGCTGGAAAAGTGGGGGTTCGAGGTCACCGAGGTGCCGGTGGACAGGCATGGGGTCATCGACCCCGAAGAGGTCCGCCGCAGTATTAGAAAAGACACGGTACTAGTTTCGATAATGCACGCCAACGGGGAAATAGGCACCATCGAGCCGATAAAGGAAATAGCGAAAATAACGCGGGAACTAAAAATACCCTTCCACACGGACACCGTAGCGACGGCGGGCACAATTCCGGTTGATGTGGGCGAATTAAGCGTGGATGCGTTGAGTCTGGCCGGAAACCAGTTCTACGGTCCCAAGGGCGTCGGCGCCTTATGGGTGCGCCGGGGCGTACGGCTGATGCCCCTCTTCGACGGGGGCATCCAGGAGGGGGGAAGAAGGGGCGGCACCGAGAACGTCCCGGGCATCGTCGGCCTGGGCAGGGCAGCGGAAATCGCTAGGGCTAATATGGCTTCGAGGATAAATCAACTAACGCCGCTACGCGATCGTCTGCTCATGGAGCTGCCCAAGCGGATCGAACATGTGGTCGTTACCGGCCATCCGCAGAACCGACTGCCCGGTCACGCCAGCTTCTGCGTCGAGTTCATCGAGGGCGAGAGTATGCTCATGCTGCTTAACAGCAAGGGAATAGCGGTTTCCAGCGGCTCCGCCTGCACCTCGCGGGCGCTCAAGGCTTCACACGTCCTTATCGCCATAGGGCTCTCCCACGAGATCGCCCAGGGCTCCATCCTGTTGACCCTCGGACTGGACAGCACCATGGAAGATATCGATTACGTTCTGGAGGCCATGCCGCCTATCGTCGAAAGGTTGCGGCAGATGTCGCCACTTTACGATAAATTCGTAAAATCCGGCAAAGGAGGCACGCAAAATGCCCGTTTATAGCGAAACAGTAATGGAACATTTTATGAACCCGCGCAACGTGGGGGAAATCCAGAACCCCGACGGCGTCGGAGAGGAAGGCAATCCGGTCTGCGGGGACATGATGACCTTCTATATCAAGGTCAAGGACGACTGCCTCGAAGACGTTAAGTTCAAGACCTTCGGCTGCGGGGCGGCCATCGCCGTTTCCAGCATGGTCAGCGAGATGGCCAAAGGCATGACCCTAGACGAGGCGATGAAAATTACACCGCAGTCGGTGGCGGATAAACTGGAGGGGCTGCCCAAGAACAAGTTCCACTGCTCCAACCTGGGCGCCCAGGCACTCCATAAGGCTATCGAGAATTACCGGAGCAAACAGAAAATGGGAGGCATATAATCATGGCTGATAAAACTAAATTAGAGAAAAAAGTCCACACCTGTCCCTTCTGCGACGAAGAAATAGCCGAAGCGGCCTTCCCCTACTGTGAAGCCTGCGGTCTGAAAGTATTGTACTGTCCCAAGTGCGGCCTAGCCGTGCCGCGTAATCGCGCGAAGTGCCCCCATTGCGGCGCCGACATGAAAAACGTGACGATTGGGGAAGATTAACTATGGCTGAGAAAGAAAAGATGACCATCGTCGTTTTTAGCGGCGAGCTCGATAAAGCCCTTTCGGCTTTCATTATCGCCACCACCGGCGCCAGCATGGGCATGGATGTCAGCATGTTCTTTACTTTCTGGGGACTGAATATCCTGAAAAAGAACGAGGGGAGCGCGGGCGGGAAGGGGCTGATGAAAAAAATGCTCAACTTCATGAACCGCGGCGGAACGAAACGACTTAAATTAACTCATTTCCACATGTTCGGGCTGGGCACGGCGATGATGAAGAAGTTCATGAAAGAAAGCCATGTGCCCTCTATTGATGAGTTTATAACCATGGCAAAAGAGATGGGCGTGAAACTGATACCCTGTTCCACCACGTGCAGCGTGATGGGAATCGGCGATGGCGCCTTCCGGGAAGAAGTCGGGAGCCTGGCCGGTGCCGCCTTTTTCCTTAACGAGGCACGTCAGTCCAAAGTAACATTGTTTATTTAGTCGTGAGGGAAAAGAAAAAATGAAAGCGGACGCGACGCTGGACTGCGTTGGTTTATACTGCCCCATGCCCATCGTGAAAACCGCCCAGAAAATAAAAGATCTTAAAGCGGGACAGGTCCTGGAGGTCTTGGCCGACGACAAGGGCATCAAACAGGACATGCCGGCCTGGTGCCAGACCACGGGAAACGAGTGCCTGGGCATTGAGGAGGGCGGCGGTGAAATCAGGGTCTACGTAAAGAAAACCAGAGAATAACCTTCCCGATAAAGCCCAGCCTACAGTTCCCAGAAACTCTGGAGTCGCGCGAAGTCAATCATGCCGCTTTCGGCGATATTTTCTATTTCGATTCCCGCCTCGACGGCGGCGGCTACCGGATTCAGACCGCCGAGCTGGATAAGCCCGACCCGGTTCATAGCCACCGAAATCTGACAGAGCGGCTCGCTGGTATTACCGATGGCATAAATCCCGCCGATGCCGGCTGCCCTCAGTTTGGCTCTAATATCCTCAACGACTTCCCTGGCCGGCGCCGGAATGGTGCGGAATGCCCCCAGTATTTTACCGCTCCCCGTCCGCGCCGCCTGTCCTACGCTGGTCATCTTCGCCTGAATGAACTGCTCCGAAGGGTCGGTGGAGGTGCCGGCGTATTCGGTAACAGCAACGAAACGCTTCGGCTGTTTATCTTTGATTTCGAGCACACCGCCGAACCGGAACTCCGTGGGCACGCCGGCTTTGAGAAGTACCCCGTTGATGGAAGCGCTGCAGACCGTCGCGAAGCCGACTTTACCTTCCGGCACCACGACCGCCCCGAGTTTTTCCCCTTCGTTCGCTACCGCCACCAGGTTGCTGACACGGAATCCGGCTCTGAAGGCGTCCTTCATAGCCGCCAACGCCTTTTTATACTTTTCTTTATCGATAATCGAAGTGTTGATAGCCAGCTGCCCGGAACATTTTACGGGGTCGAAGGTGGTCAGGTACGCCAATAGCTCCAGCTTATCGCGCACCACGCCCAGCTGCTGCGGCACCAGCGCCTCTTTAACCTCCTGGCGGCCTTCCGGAGTAAGCGTGCGGCCGTCGCGACCGCCCGGCCTGGTGAAGCCGCGTTCGTCGGCGATTTTCAGGTGGTACCTGACCCCCCGCTCACTGAGGAAAATGCCGTCCTGAGCGAGTCTGCGGGCGATTTGAATTGAGCCGATGGGCTCCGAGGACTCGCTCAAGACCTTGAGAATAGCTATCAGTTTATTTTCAGCATCCGCGCCGACAGGCTGTTCCATTTGATATTATCATACTCCTCAGGACGGTTTTTGTATATTTTCCCAGGCATTAAAGTATCGGCAGGTATTTCTTCGTTTCGTATTCACTTACATGAATGCGGTACTCGTCCCACTCCCTTTTTTTGTTCTCAATAAACGAATCGAAAACATGGTCGCCGAGGGCTTTTTTCACGAGCTCGCTTTTTTCGGTAAGCTGGATGGCTTCCAGCAGGCTGGCGGGCAACGTGCCGATGCCCCGTTTTTCCCTCTCTTCGCTGCTCATATGATAGACGTTTTCCTCAATGGGGTCGGGCGGTTTAAGTCCTTTTTCGATGCCGTCCAGGCCGGCGGCCAGCATGACGCTGAAACACAGGTACGGGTTGCAGGCCGGGTCCGGCGACCTGAACTCGATGCGGGTAGCTTTCTCCCGCCCCGGCCGGTATTCCGGCACGCGGATGAGGTCCGAACGGTTGCGCCGCGCCCAGGAAAGATAGACCGGCGCCTCGTAGCCCGGGACCAGGCGTTTGTAGGAGTTAATCCACTGGTTGCAGACGGCGGTTATCTCCGGCGCGTGTTTGAGCAGGCCCGCGATAAAGCACCTGGCTTCTTTAGAAAGGTGATAGGGGTCTTTAGTGTCGAAAAAGGCGTTGCGTTCGCCGCGGAAAAGCGACTGGTGTACGTGCATGCCGCTGCCGTTGATGCCGAAGACCGGTTTGGGCATAAAGGTGGCATAGGTATCATGCTTAAAGGCTACTTCCTTGACCACCAGACGGTAGGTCATGACGCTATCCGCCATGGTCAGGGCATCCGTATATCTCATATCGATTTCATGCTGGCTATCGGCCACCTCGTGATGGGAGTATTCTACGCCGATACCCATTTCCTCGAGCTGAAGCACCGTCTCCCTTCTCATATCAATGGCGGCGTCACGCGGCGTTAAATCGAAGTAGCCGGCCTTGTCCAGGAACTCCACGCCGCCGTCATTCTTGAAATAGAAGTATTCCAGCTCCGGCCCGACGTAGTAGGTATAACCCAGGTCGGCGGCCTTTTTCAGGTTCCTTTTGAGGACGTTTCTGGGGTCGCCTTCGAAAGGCTGGCCTCCCGGCATGAGTATATCGCAGAACATGCGGGCCTCGGCATGGTGCTCCCGGGGACGCCAAGGCAGCAGCTGCCAGGTATCGGGGTCGGGGAGGGCTACCATGTCGCTTTCGTCGATACGGGCAAAACCCTCTATGGAAGACCCGTCAAACCCCATGCCTTCTTCCAGGGCGCCTTCAAGTTCCTCCACAGTGATATCAAAACTTTTAAGCATACCCAGGATATCGGTGAACCACAATTTGATGAACTTGACATCCTGCTCCTTGGACTTCTTCAGGATGTATTCCTTGGCCTCCGCTTTACTTTTCATTGCCATTTGTTCCCTCCTGTTATAACGTTATTGTAATCGTTCTGGAATATTTTGTCATTATTTTTTTTCACATACCGTCAACCTCGCCTTGACAATTGTGTATCTACCCTATCCCCTTCATCCCCTTCCCCTGTCAGGGGAAGGGGAATAATTAGAGAAGAGGGGCTCCGCCCCTCTTAAATGCCCCTTCTCTAGATAGCGTTTTCGTCCCTGTCGCCGGTGCGGACGCGGACCACGCTTTCTACCGGCAGGACGAATATTTTACCGTCGCCGGTCTCACCCGTCCTGGCATTGCGGACGATGGCTTCTATCGCCGCGTCGACATCCTCATCGAGGACGACCAGTTCAATCTTGAGCTTGGGCAGGAGGTCCACCCGGTATTCCCCTACCCTCCACTGCAACGGGATTCCCTTCTGCTTACCGCGGCCGCTGACCTCGCTGACGGTCATGCCGAAATAGCTTTTTTCTTCGAGAGATTTTTTAACAGCGTTCAGCTTTTCTTCCCGGATAATCGCTTCTATCTTCTTCACCGGAGCAGACCTCCGTAAGCCCTTTCGCCGTGCTGCGAGAGGTCCAGCCCAACAGTCTCTTCCGTTTGCCCCACCCTCAGGCCGATGGTCATGTCCACCAGCTTACCCAGCACCCAGGTAACGCCAAAGGCAAAAGCCCCGACCGATGCCACCCCGACTAACTGTTTCAATAGCTGCAGGCCGCTGCCGGTGATCAGGCCGTCGGCGCCGGCGGAGTTTACTGTTAGGCTGGCGAAAATGCCAACGGACAGCATCCCCAGGATTCCCCCCACGCCATGAACGGCGAACACGTCGAGGGAGTCGTCGAATCCAAGTTTCGTCTTAAGAAACAACATAACATAGTAGCAGGCAAAAGCAGCTACTATGCCTATTGGGATAGCCGCTAAAGGTGTCACGTAACCGGCCGCTGGCGTTATCGTGGCCAGGCCGGCTACGGCCCCGGTAACCATCCCGAGAATGGTCGGCCGGCGGTAAAACCAGTTAATCGTCATCCAGGTAAAAGCCGCGGCCGCGGCCGCCGTGTTAGTGGTGACAAAAGCGCTGGAAGCGAGTCCGCCGGAAGTCAGGGCGCTGCCGGCATTGAAGCCGAACCAGCCGAACCAGAGCAGGCCGGCACCGAGCACGACCAGCGGCACGTTGTTGGGCTCCATGGCGTCCTGGGGAAAGCCGCGCCGCTTGCCCAGCAGCAGGACTAGGGCTAGGGCTGATAAACCGGCATTGATGTGGACGACCGCGCCGCCGGCAAAGTCGAGGACGCCGAGCTTAGCCAGCCAGCCGCCGCTCCCCCAGACCCAGTGGGCCACAGGGACATAAACCAAGGTCAACCACAACACCGAAAAGATAAGCAGGGCGCTAAATTTCACTCTTTCGACGATAGCTCCGGTAAATAAAGCGACGGTGATTATAGCGAACATCGCCTGGAATATCATAAAAGCCAGGTGGGGCACGGTGGTGGCATAGACCGACGAGGGCTCCTGCCCCACGTTCATCAGGCCGAGGAAGTTAAATCCCCCGATGATACCGGCGTGGTCGGTGCCGAAGCTCAGGCTATAGCCATAAAGCACCCAGAGCAACGCCACCAGTCCCAGGCAGGCGAAGCTCATCATCATCGTGGAGAGGAGGTTTTTCCGCCGCACCATGCCGCCATAAAATAATGCGAGGCCGGGCGTCATCAGCATGACCAGCGCCGAGGAAATTAACAGCCAGGCGGTGTCTCCGGTATTGATAGACATCCCGACCTCCTTATGGTCTTGATGTCTTCATTTTATAGGGGGAATATTACGAACAGATTACGGGAAGGTTAAATTTAGATTACGGGGGATAAAAAGGTTAAATTTAGATTACGGGGGATAA
Source organism: uncultured Dehalococcoidaceae bacterium (assembly GCA_964514525.1). Lineage (GTDB taxonomy): Bacteria > Chloroflexota > Dehalococcoidia > Dehalococcoidales > RBG-16-60-22 > JBFYTX01. The sequence continues at coordinate 11,564 of CAZEUJ010000013.1, read as the reverse complement.
AAAAGAGAGGTGTCCCCTCGCCCACTAAACCTCACCCCTTACCCCTCTCCAGCCTGCGGCACGGTTGAAATACGTGTATCTGTCTGGCTGGAGAGGGGAAGTTTAATGAAAGAGGGGTCGTGACCCCTCTTTGACGCCCCGTAACCCTAAAGGAGTAGTCCACCGAGAGGGGGTAAGGTAAATAAATAATCCTATTTTATGTATTCCTAATAAACCTGTAACCGATGTTGCGCACCGTCTCAATGTAGGTATGGCCGGCATCCTCGATTTTGCTGCGGAGTCGGCGCACGTGCACGTCCACAGTGCGGTCGCCGCCATAGTAGTCATAGCCCCAGATTTTATCGAGCAGGGCTTCACGGGTATAGACGCGCCCCTTGTTGCCCGCCAGCAGCTTGAGCATCTCGTACTCCTTAAAAGTCAGCTCGACGATTTTTCCGGCGACGGTAACCTCGCAGGTGGCCAGATCTATCGTCATATCGTCGCATTTTATCTGCTCACTGCTTTCGTTTTTTACGGTTTTACGCAGGACCCGATTTATCCTTATAATCAACTCTTTGACATCGTAAGGGCTGACGAGAAAATCGTCAGCATCGAGGTTAATATCGATGCGTTCGACGAGTTCCCCCGGAACGAGCACTATTACCGGTAAACTCTCACTCTTTTTTAATTTCGTGATAATTTCCGGCGTTTCGGGCTGTTGTCCATCAAACTCGAACAGAAGTATATCGGGTCTCTCGCGGGCGATGGCTTCCCGCACACCGTTATTATAGGACGTAAAAGAGCATGCCAGGCCATGATGGGACAGATTTTTCCTGAGCTCCACCTTAGAACCGGCATCCCCGGCGATTATCAGCGCGCGTTTCATTGGTTCATTCCCCACTATTAATAAGCATAAAGTCGGCCGTACGGCCGCAGCCAGCGCGGATAAAGCTTGATAAACTTGTGATTCATGATGTCATTCGCATGATAGCCGAATTCTCCGGCAAACTCAACAATATATTTATTAAGAGTATCATAATCGGCTTCTCCCAATTCGGCAACGCCTACTTCCTTCCCCAGCTGCCATGCGGCGATATTTCCCCGAACGTAGATGACGCCGCCATGCATTCCCGTGCCGATGTATTTCGTCCGGTGGCCTTCGCCTTTGCCCAGGTCCAGACCCAGCAGGATCAAAGCCCCCCCGGCCATATATTCGCCGAGGAAGTCCTGAGCGGTCCCGCCGATAACGATTACAGGCTTCTTTTCCTTATACTCTTTCATATGGATGCCCGCCCGGTAACCGACGTCTCCCTTGATAAATATCTTGCCCCCCCGGGCGGAAAGCCCCACCGTATCGCCGGCGCGGCCATGGACGATTATTTCACCTTCATTCATCGTATTACCACAGCCGTCCTGGGCATTACCACGGATGACGATTCTAGGCCCGTTCATAAAAGCGCCGAGGTCGTTGCCGGGCGTGCCGAAGACCTCAATCTCCACCGGCTTATTCAGGCCGGTACCGATGTACCTCTGCCCGTACACGTTATGTAAATCAATTTTCACCGCGCCATCAGCGACGATGTCACGCAATCGGGCATTTAAATCCCGGTAATGGACGTCGCTGGCATTGATTTTGGCGATAGTTTCAATTACGTTCGGCATATTTACCTCCCTGCCATTCTGATTCCCAATATATCCAGCTCGGTATCGGACAGGCCGACGCCGCGCAGGTGCAACCGGTTCCCGCGCAGGCTTTCCAAGGCGTTGACGCCAAGACCGCCGAGAATATCTTTAAGTTCGAGGCTCCAGCCGCGGAGCAGGTTGGCCGCCCGGCGGGCGCCGATTTCCGGATTGATTCTTTTACCCAGGCGCAGGTCGGTGGTGCAGATGCCCCAGGCGCATTTGCCGGTATGGCACTGCTGGCAGACGCGGCAGCCCAGGGAAATAAGGGCGGCCGTGCCGATATAGACGGCATCCGCCCCGAGGGCAATCGCTTTGGCGACATCGCCGCTATTGCGAATGCCGCCGGAGACTACAAGAGAAGCCTGGTGCCGTATGCCCTCCTGCCTCAGGCGACTGTCCACCGAGGCTAAAGCCATCTCGATGGGGATGCCGACATTATCGCGGATGACCTTGGGCGCGGCGCCGGTGGCGCCGCGCAGTCCATCAATAACGACGATATCCGCCCCGCCCCTCACGATACCGCTGGCGATAGCGGCGGTGTTATGGACGGCGGCAATCTTCACCGATACCGGCTTGTTATAGTTGGTCGCCTCTTTAAGGGCGTAAATAAGCTGCGCCAGGTCTTCGATAGAGTAAATATCGTGCTGCGGCGCCGGCGAGATAGCGTCGGTGCCTTCGGGAATCATCCTCGTCAGAGAAACGTCCGCGCTGACTTTTTCTCCGGGCAGGTGCCCGCCGATGCCCGGCTTGGCCCCCTGGCCGATTTTAATTTCAATCACGGTAGCGGCATCCAGGTAATCGGTATGGACGCCGAAACGCCCGGAAGCCACCTGGACGACTGTATTCTTCCCATATCTGTACAGACTGGGATGCAGGCCGCCCTCGCCGGTATTCCAGAGCGTGCCCATCTCGGCGGCCGCCCGCGCCAGAGACTCCTGCACGTTAAGGCTGACGGCACCGTAAGACATGGCAGCGAACATCACCGGCACTTCCAGCCTGACCTGCGGCGTCAACCTGGTTTTCAAATGAAGAGTACCCGGTTCTATTTCCAGTCGGTCGGGCTTGCGTCCCAGATAGGTAGCCAGTTCCATCGGCTCCCGCAGCGGGTCGATAGACGGGTTGGTCACCTGGCTGGCATTGAGCACCAGATGGTCCCAGTAAATACGCTGGTCTTTATCATCACCCATGCCGGTCAGGAGCACGCCGCCGGTCTCCGCCTGCCGGGAAATGTCTTCAATGACCTCAGGGCGCCAGTTATAGTTACCCCGGTATTCCGGCGGACAATAAGCTATGCTTAGAGCTTTGGTGGGGCAGAAAAGGACGCAGCGCTGGCAGCCGACGCAGTTCTCTTCGCGACTCCTCACCTCGTCGTCCTCGGCGTCGTAGTAATGCGTCTCGAAGCTGCACTGGTTGACGCAGACCTGGCACTGGATACAGCGGTCTTTATCTCTATTTACTTTAAATTTCGGTGCGATATATGTCTTCATTTTAATTCCTCCCGGCTGTGACTTTAGATTTCAGTCGGGCAACGACCGGCTGGCCGCCCTCGGGGGACCAGGTATTATCGAGGTCGGGGCATACCAGGCGGATGGCGGACTCTTCCGATGAAAGGTAAAGCATATCGCCCTTTTCGCCGACGGTCAGCGGCCGCAGCCGGATGCGGTCGGTGAGCCCTATCATCTCCCCGGTGTGGGCGATGATGACGGCAAACGGCCCGTTTAAAAGAAGGCTGGCGTAGACCTGGCGCAGTGCCCGCATGAGCTCTTGCTGCCCCTCCGGCATCCGCGCGATATCATCCCAGAAAGGAGCCGCCAGCACTTTAACCGCGATTTCCAGCGGCAGTTCGTGCCGGCGTACCAGCAGGTCGATGGCGTAGGCGATGACCTCGGTATCGGTCTGCATGGTGCACTGGTAGCCGAACTGCTCCAGGTAGCGGCGGTTTATCCCGTAGGAGGATATTTCCCCGTTGTGTACCACCGTCCAGTCCAGAATGGAGAACGGGTGGGCGCCGCCCCACCAGGCGGCGGTATTGGTGGGGAACCGGCCGTGCGCCGTCCAGAGATAGCCGCGGTACTCCTCAAGGCGGAAATAGTCGGCGATTTCCTCCGGGTAGCCGACCCCTTTAAAGACGGCCATGTTCTTGCCGCTGGAAAAAACAAAGCTGTCTTTCAGGCCAGTATTTATGGCCATGACCCTGGCCACGATATAATCGTCTTCCGACAAGTTATCCGGAAGTACTTGTATATCCACGAAGTAACGATAGACCATCGGAGGATTTTTTATGGTTTTGGTTGGTCGAGTGGGTACTTCCTCCTGCCAGACGATGTTGAAATGACGGCGTAAATATTCTTCCGTAGTCTGTTTGCCTTCATGGCTCAGGTACATGATATGGAAGGCATATTGCCCGGCGTGTTCCGGATAGAGGCCGTAGACGGCAAAGCCGCCGCCCAAACCGTTGCCGCGATCATGCATATTGGCAATGGCTTTAATAACGCCTTCGCCGGAGAATCTCCGACCCGAAGTATCCATTGCCCCGAAGATAGAGCAGGCATCGATTACCTTATCGTCGTTATACGTATTGTTCCGTTGACTGAGATTTTTCATGGTCTTTCCTTCCGGGAATATATGCTAGTCCCCGATGAGGGCTTCTTCCGGCGGCCCGACGGGATTGGTCATCATCACCGTATCCGCGGCCGGCCTGGCAAGGCGTTCCCGCCAGATGGCTTCGGGGAGCGAAGCCAGGCCGAAATCATCGGCGACGAGGACTTTTTTAAAGCCGCTGACATCCCTGCCTTCCTTCATCAGACTATAGACGATGCCCGATTTCTCGACATCGCCGGCAAAGACCAGCCCGGCCAGTTTTCCGTCTTTAATTACTACCTTGCGGTAGATGACGTTATGCTGATTAACCAGCGTTTCGTAGCTGTCATCGGGTGGCGTCGCCAGCCCCGCCGAGACGATGTTTATGCCAAAATATTTCATGGCGTTCATGGCGGTCCCGCCCTGGTATTCGGTCGGCCTGCCCGCCATATTCAATCCGGCCACCCTGCCACCTTCATAGGCATTGGGCCAGACAGGTGTGGGCCGGTTTTGCCCGAGAACGAAATCATAGGCTTCGGCCGCGTCGCCGCAAGCGTAAATATCGGGCGCGGAAGTCATCATGCGGCGGTCGACCATAATGCCCCGGCCGGTCCTGATGCCGCTCCCATCGGCCAGCTCCAGGCGCGGCCGCACGCCGATAGCGATGATAACCATGTCGCAGGCTAAAATCCGCCCGTCATCGAGGGATACGCCGCCGACCTCGCCCCGCAGACTGGAATTGATACTAACGGCGGTATGTCCGGTGATGATACTGACGCCGTTCTCCTCCAGGACCCGCGATTCCATAGCGGAGGTCGCTTCATCGAGGATAGTATTTAGAATCCGGTCTTTCATCTCGATGACGGTGACCCTGCTGGCGCCTCTTGTGACTAACGATTCGGCAACGCTGACGCCTATCAGGCCGCCGCCGATGACCACGGCTTTAACCTGATTCCGGCGCTCTTTCAAAAATTCGTCGATGGCAATGGCGTCATCGAGCTTATTAAAGGTAAAGACCCCTTTCAGACCGGCACCGGGCGTCGGCGGGACGATGGGCGTACCGCCGGTGGCCAGCAGCAGTCTCTGCCAGGCCAGCGCCTGTCCGCCGGCCAGCTTTACGCTATGGGCATCCGGGTCTATCGTGACGGCCCTTTCACCGAAGATGGTCCGGATACCGTTCTTCCCGTAGAAATCCGGCTTACGGTACAATATGCTTTCGATGGGGCCGGGATGGGCGAGGTACTCAGCGATACGCGGGCGTGAGTAGACCGGGTAGGGCTCATCGGAGACGATGACGATATCCCCCACCCTATCCACCTCCCGGATAGCCTCGACCGCGCCGATGCCGCCGACCGAGTTCCCGATAACTAGATATTTTGTTGCTATTATCGTTATCATTTCAATACCGCCTGAGTCGGTTGCATGCTCCTTATCTCCCCGTAAGCCAGCGCTTCATTCGGGCAGTTGGCGACGCATACGGGTATTTCCTCGTCCTGGCAGAGGTCGCATTTCACCATCTTCTTCCTAGCTATATCAAGCCCCGGCACACCGAGGGGGCAGACCAGCGAACAGGTGCCGCAACCGATGCAACGCTCTTCATCAACGGTTACCAGCGAGGTCAGCAGGTCGCGGGACAGGGCGCCAGTGAGGCAAGCATTAATACAGGGGGCCTGCTCACAATGCTGACAGCGTACCGATAGCGATACGATGCCGCATTCATCAACCCGCAGTCTAGGCAGCGGCCGCGGCGACTCTTTTTTAAAGGCTTTGAACAGGTCGCCGGAACGGGAGTGTTTTCGTCGGCAGTAGACCTCACAGAGATGGCAGCCGATGCAGACCGACTCTTTTAAATATATCTGTCTCATCTTTATTTCCTCACTAACGGTATGCGGTAACCGTTTACCGTAATTTTAATATTAACACGTCACAACCGGTTTGTCAATACCATCAGGTAATTTTTTTATTTCATTTTTATTAAACGCGTTAGATACGTTTTTAATACATTGTTTAGATACGCCTCAATAAATTTTATGTTTTGTTTATCGCCTTCGGCGTAATATCAGCCAGTCGGTATATTGGATAGCGTTATAGATTTACGATGTTTAGTATTTTGGGACGCCGAGTCACAGTCAAACCCCCTACATTCCCCGCGCCAAGCAATCAGCCGGGCGAGAAAAAATACAACAATTGCGGGCAGTTCCGGCTGGATTTTCTTCTATTAATAAAAATTTTAAGAAATAACTGTTCGTGGGCATACGCCGCATATCTCGGAATATTGAATCCATCGCGCGTCAGAATTAATGTCATTAATTGCGAGCAAGATTGTTATGTTAAATATTCCTAACCGTTAAGCGAGGAGATCTCCATGGAAATCGATCATGAATCATCTGAACCGGCAACAGCGTTACTGGGACAGGTAGAACGGGCGGGTGAAGACAAGCTGGAACTGCCTCATGAACCAAATAAAAAAAGCAGGTCGGTGCCACATATGACGCAAATGCTGGAACAAATAATCAAGATGGCTCAGACAACCCTTAATATAGATGCCGCGTCGATACTGTTATTTAGAGATAATGACCAGGAGCTGTTCTTCGAAGCGACCTCGGGACCGGTAAGCAAGGTACTGAAACAGGTAAAATTGAACAGCCCGTACGGCATCGCCGGGCAGGTTGCCCGCACCGGCAAACCGCTAATCGTTAATGACGTCAGCCGCAGCGAGAATTTCCATAAAATGATAGATACCACTACCGGCTTCAATACAAAGTCGCTTATCTGCGCACCGCTAATAGTACATCATCGCACCATAGGCGTGATTGAAGTCCTGAATAAACTCAATAACGACAAGTTCGACGAAAGGGACCTGGATATTACGCTTTCGATAGCCGCCACGGCAGCGGTAGCCATCGAGAATACCCGGCTGTACCAGGCAACTCTGGATAGTTTTAAAGCCACCATTCAGACGATGGTTTCAGCCATCGATGCTAAAGACTTTTCGATGCGCGGGCATTCCCAACGCGTCACGGAATATGCTTTACTGGCAGGCACATACTTCTCCCTGACCGCCGAGGAAACGGAAACCCTGGAATATGCCAGTATGCTCCACGATATCGGTAAGATCACCATAGACTCGCGGATACTGAATAAAAGCGAATCGTTGAATCCATCGGAATGGGAGATAATACGCCGGCACCCTGCTACAGGAGCCAGTCTCCTGAAAGAAATACCCTTCCTGGAAAAGGCCAGCGAACTCGTGCTTTTTCACCATGAAAGGCATGACGGCCAGGGATATCCCAACGGGCTGAAGGGCGAGGACATACCGCTGGGTGCCCGCCTGATTGCCGTAGCCAACGCTTACGATACCATGACTATCGACCGTGGAAATCAACCGGCGATGTCTACCGAACGCTCCATCAAGGAACTGAACAGCGGTGCCGGTAATCAGTTCTGCCCCGAAGCGGTTAAAGCCCTGATTTCCGGTCTTCATCTCAATCTGCATAAGTAGTATTCTCGATTGAAGACTGCGCCCAGGTCTTCGAGTTCATATCCCACCATATAAAATTACCCCGATTGGTTTGCATCATAGACCCAGATAATAGTATTGTATGCATTAGGTATTTTTGCCCTTGAGTATTATGACCAAAAACGGGTATTCTATAGAGAGTACTTGCCTAAAGTACGCCGATGGAGTTTTCCCCAGGATTAATCAACAGGAAAAGCGGTAAGTAAAGAGAGGACTTGACGAGCATGGCTGAGATAAAGAAGGTTACTAAAACGGCGGTCCGTGAGGATAAAATCAGCCCGGAGGCTAAACTGGATAAGCTTCTGACGTCGTTTGCCGGGGAAAAATCCGATTTAGTCCCGATATTGCAGCGGGTGCAACAGGATTTCGGGTACATTACGGAAGACGCCATGCGGCAAATAGCGCACTCGCTTAAGGTGCCGGAGTGCGTCGTCTACGGGGTGGCAACGTTTTACGCTCAGTTCAAGTTTGTGCCGATAGGGAAAAACATCATCAAGGTATGCCGCGGCACGGCCTGCTATGTTAAAGGTTCTCCCCGTGTCCTCGAAGAGGTGGAAAAGCTGCTGGGGATTAAAGACGGAGGGACGACGCCGGACCTGGAATACACCCTGGAGTCGATCGCCTGCTTCGGTTCCTGCGCCCTGGCGCCGGTGGTGGTCGTCAACAACAGGGTCTACGGGCGAATGACGCCGGACAAAGCCAAACAGATTCTCGGCAAAAAATAGTCGATACGGTGAAGCAAATTCAGGGGGATGCCATGAATTTTACAGAAGCTAAAAAACAGGCAGTCTTACAGTGGCAGGCCATGAACGACAGCCCGAGACCACGCATATTAATCGGGACAGCCACCTGCGGTGTCGCCGCCGGCGCCGAAAATATTTTAAACACACTCCGCCAGGAACTGGATAAAAATAACATCAAGGCGGATATCATCCAGGTGGGCTGTATCGGACTGTGTTACGCCGAGCCCCTGGTGGAGATAATCAAACCGGGCAAACCCTCCATTTTTTACGGGAACCTTACATCGGAGTGTATTTCCGAGATAGTCCGCGATTATCTGGTCGGCGACAACCCGCGTCCCGACCTCGCTCTGGGCACCCGCGGCGAGGGAACCATCGAGGGCATCCCCCGACTGTTTGACCTCCCCGTGCTCAAGCCCCAGGTACGCATCGTCCTGCGCAACTGCGGTAATATCGACCCGGTGGATATCAAACATTACCTGGCCAATAACGGTTACGACGGCCTGCTTAAAGCTCTAAAGATGAAACAGCAGGAAATCATCGACGAAATTAAGAAGTCGGGACTGCGCGGCCGGGGCGGCGCCGGTTTTTCTACCGGCATGAAATGGCAGTTCTGCCACGATGCCCCCGGCACTCAAAAATATATCATCTGCAACGCCGACGAAGGCGACCCCGGGGCTTTTATGAACCGGGCGGTGCTGGAAGGCGACCCGCACGCCATTTTAGAGGGAATGCTCATCGGCGCCTACGCCATCGGCGCGTCCGAGGGCTACATCTATGTACGGGCGGAGTATCCTCTGGCTATAAAACGCTTGATAGTCGCTCTTGAGCAAATGGAGAAATACGGGCTGCTCGGCGAAAATATCCTGGGCTCAGGCTTCAATTTCCGCGTCCACATTAAAGAAGGCGCCGGCGCCTTCGTTTGCGGCGAGGAGACCGCCATGATGGCATCCATCGAGGGCAACCGCGGGATGCCACGTCCACGCCCTCCCTTCCCTGCCAATTCCGGTCTCTGGGGCAAGCCCACCAATATCAATAACGTCGAGACCTGGGCCCACGTTTCCGCCATCATGCAGAAAGGGGCAGACTGGTGGGCCAGTTACGGTGCCGATAAGAGCCGGGGCACCAAGACCTTTTCGCTGGTGGGTAAAGTGGTGCGGACCGGGCTTATCGAGGTGCCCCTGGGCATCAAATTACGCGAAGTCATTTACGGCATCGGCGGCGGCATCGTCGGCGATAAAAAGTTCAAAGCCGTCCAGACCGGCGGGCCCTCGGGCGGCTGCCTGCCAGCCAGCTTCCTCGATTCGCCCATCGACTACGAATCGCTGGCAGCGGCCGGTTCCATCGTGGGCTCGGGAGGCATGGTGGTCATGGACGAGGACAACTGCATGGTAGACGTGGCACGGTATTTCCTTACCTTTACACAGCTTGAGTCCTGCGGCAAATGCATACCCTGCCGCTGGGGCACCAAGCAAATGCTCGATATTTTAAATGATATTACCCAGGGTAAAGGCAGGCAGGGCGATATCGACCTTCTCCTGGAGCTGGGCGCGTCTGTTAAAGACAGCTCCCTCTGCGCCCTGGGCGGCACGGCCCCCAACCCGGTGCTGACGACCATCCGCTATTTCCGCGATGAGTACGAAGCCCATATCAACGAAAAGCGCTGCCCGGCGGGTGTCTGCAAGGCGCTATTGACCTATTATATCGATAAAGACAGGTGCGCCGGCTGCGGTATCTGCGCCCGGGCCTGTCCCGTCGAGGCCATTAAAGGCGGCAAGCGCCTGGTGCACGTTATCGACCAGGCCAAGTGTATTAAGTGCGGCACCTGCCTGGAGGTCTGCCCGGAGAAATTCAAGGCGGTGAAGAAAGTCTCCGGGGAGCCCTTTACCGCGCCCGCCGAACCTGTACCGGTGGGCGGCAAAGTTTAAGCAGAATGTGACCATGTTCATTTGATATCGAGGGAGGCAACCGATGACAACAGCCAGGTCGGGCACAGCGAGTGATAAAAAACTGAAGACCGTGTCTTTGACGATCGACGGCGTAAAGGTCGACGTGCCGGAAGGGACTACCGTGCTGGAGGCAGCCAAGAAAGCGGGGATTTATATCCCCACCCTCTGCTACGACCCCGACCTAAAGCCTTACGGCGGCTGCCGTCTCTGCATCGTCGAGATTGAAAAGACGCGCGGCCTGCCCGTATCCTGCTGCACGGAGGCGACTAACGGCATGGTCGTCCATACCGAGACGCCCGCGGTCAACCAGTCGCGCCGCACCGTCATGGAGCTTATCATGGCCAACCATCACGGCGACTGCCTCACCTGCGCCAAGAACCAGAACTGCGAACTCCAAACGGTGGCGCGGTACCTGGGCATCGAACAGGCGTCCTTCGACCGCCTGCGCAAGAGCACCAGGGTCGTCCCGGTTGACGACAGCAACCCGGCCTATGTCCGCGACATGAATAAATGCATCCTCTGCGCCCGCTGCGTGCGCGCCTGCCATGAAGTCACCGGCATCGATGCTATCGATATTGCCTATCGGGGCAACGCCGCCACGATTGCCGGCCTGGGGAATCTGCCCATCCTGCTGTCCCGCTGCGAGACCTGCGGCGAATGTGTCTCACGCTGCCCTACCGGCGCGTTGCTCTTCCGCAATAATGCCCTGGTGACCCGCGAGGTAAAGACTACCTGTCCCTACTGCGCCGTGGGCTGCCAGGTATACCTGGGTATCCGCAGCGGCGAGATTATCAGCGTCAGGGGCGATAAAGAAGGCGCGGCCAACGAAGGCCACCTCTGTGTCAAGGGGCGCTTCGGCGTGGCTGATTTTGTCCATCATAAGGACCGACTTAAAAAACCGCTTATCAAAAAGAACGGCAAGTTCGAAGAGGCAACCTGGGACGAGGCTCTCGACCTGGTCGCGGCGAAACTCAAGACCTATAAAAGCAGCGAAATCGGCATCGTCGCTTCAGCGCGCAGCACCAACGAGGCATGCTATTTGATGCAGAAGTTCGGGAGGGTGGTGCTGGGCACCAATAACGTCGACCACTGTGCCCGCCTCTGACATGCCCC
>CAZEUJ010000012.1:0-24468 GCA_964514525.1 uncultured Dehalococcoidaceae bacterium | reverse complement strand
ATGTTCACTTTATTGATAAAACCCTGATTTACCAGATATTCAAGGTATTTTTGTATCTGATGATAGCTCATGTTGGCGGTATACATGATTTCCGTTTTACCGGCGCCGTTCTCTCCCACACGCAGCATATCGGCAATAATCTCGATATTGGAACGCCGCCGCCCCATCTTACCGCCGAAGGGCTGGCCGGTTTCTTTGCCCAGAACGGGTTTGCCGTTTAGTTGCACGTTCATATAGGACTATTGTACTGGTGGAATGTAACAATGTCAACAAGCGCTGCTTACAATGCTTTGGGCAATTTACTACTTATATTAGTAAAAACCCGAATAAATCCTGATACCAGCGGAAAATATCCACCCCCCAGAATAAGGCGATAATCGGCCCTATCGCGAGGAAAGTGCCGTAAGGTATCATATCTTTTCTGCCCTTGAGTCTCAGCGACAGCAGTAAAATCGCCGCCAGACCGCCGATAAAAATCCCGATTAACAAAGCCACGATTACCAGGGGCCATCCCATAACCAGGCCGATCAGGCCGGCCAGCTTGACATCGCCCATACCCATTCCCCGCGGATTAATAAGAAATATTATCAGGAAAAAGCTAAAGCCTACGGCTCCCCCGATAACCCCGCTCAGTATGCTGGGCTTGTCCTGCGGCAAAAACGCAAGGTTGCCCAGTATCATTACATCCGGCATAAATGAATCGATTGTTAGAATCACCAGAGCCACTACCGCCATCGGGTAAGTTACCTTATTCAATATCAATTTATGTTCCCAGTCGATGAAGATTATCACCAGGAACACACAGCACCAGAAAGCGGTAATCCCGGATTGCGAGGTCAGACCGAAACGCCAGAAAGCGAAGAAAAAGAGGGCGCCACTGAGTAGTTCCACGAGGGGAACCCGCAGGGGAATCCTGGCATGGCAATAGCGGCAGCGCCCGCGTAGCCATAGATAGTTCAACAAGGGAATCAGGTCCACTAATGCAATCCGGCGCTGGCAGCTATCGCAGTGAGAAGGTGAAAAAATCACCGATTTATTTAACGGGAGGCGGTCAATGCCGACATTTAAAAAGCTACCGATAGCGATACCGACAATGGTAAAGAGAATATACAGACCGATAGTCATACCGTTACATTTTGCCCTGTTTTAGCGTGCGAGTCAACCGGATTTCCTCATTCTATAATACATGTCTGCCTTGATGATAAGGGTTTACCCTCATTGGAATTGGGTGAAGGTATTATCGTCAATTGGCTGACAAGCCAATAAACTGTGGATGTCGTTATGGAGATGTCTATTGGTTCAATATCGAAATTCACAGGACTTTATTCCTATTTACGCCTAGGACTAATTCGTCATTGAACTGCTTCGAGACTATGTTAAGCTGTAGATACAGGAAAAAAGCTAATTAATTGCGAAAGGAGGTACCCGTATGAAGAGCTTTTTTAGGATGTTCCGTTATGGAGAGAAAGGCTTCACCCTGATTGAGTTGCTGGTCGTGGTAGCGATTCTCGGTGTGCTGGCCGCCGTTGCCGTACCCAACGTGGGCAAGTTCATCGGCAGAGGGAAGACCGAGGCCAAGGAGACCGAACTGCACAACATCCAGACCGGTATGATGGCCATGCTGGCTGATAGCGTGACCAGCAAGCTGGCTGGCGACGACGATGATTCTGATACTAATATTGTGTTATTTGATGACGAAACCGATATGGATTTAGTCGTGACCGACGACACTACTCCCTTGGTATTGAGTGACTACTTAACAGGGCTCGATGAGGACGGCATTACCAAGGTTCAGGGTGTCACCTATGACTTCTATGAAGACGGCAACGTTTTCCAGAATGAAGAGTAATACGAAACAGCTAGACTGATTATATTTACAGCTGTAAACCAGAAAGCCTATCAGCAAGTACATTATAAATGCTGATAGGCTTTCTGTTTTCTTTTTTAAAAATAAGCTGTTAGATTCCTCAAGCCAGGGCTTACTACGAGTATTCACCCAATCTCCTCACCATGCCGGTAACCCATATCCAAGGACGTATCTTAGTGCACTGATTTCCGGCAAGCTGGCTTTATTCCGACCGGGATTCCCAGCCCTCCTAGCGGAGTCCTTCCGCGTTGTTAATCACCAGGTTACCCTGCCAATGAATTATGAACATACTCAGATAGGGATATATCCTCAGAGATTCGCCCCACCTACCGCGCTCCCCTCCCCGGCTATCAGTGTTTGTAGTCTCTTACCGATGTTTCCGGCCCGAGGGTAGAAAAGGTTAGGAAATAATACCGATCATATTACAACAGGACCCAAAATAAACATTATAACGTCCAGTAGATAATCGTAGTGCATAGATCCTGCGATAAAAAACACTCCTCCGGTTCTTTCAACCCAGAGGAGTATTTTCAACCGTGCGAATGGAGGATAATTGATCGTGCTGTATTGGTAATGCCTAGTGTAAACGCAGTGATTAGTTGAACTGGGTATTCATGGCCAGGTCTATGTCGTCCAGTTTCTTACCGCCCTTATCGCCAATAAGCTTGGCTATTTCCTCAGGGTCATTACAGTATTCATAGACCCTTTCGCGGGTGATAACTCCGTCGCGGTACAGCCTGACCAGGGCCTGGTCGAGGAGCTCCATGCCGTTAGCGCTGTTCATGCGGATAACATTGGGCAGCTGAAAGCTCTTGCCCTCTCTGATCAGGTTTCTCACCGCCGAGTTAGCCAACATCACCTCGATGGCGGCCACCCTACCCGAGCCGTCGCCTTTGGGCACCAGCGCCTGACAGAGAATGCCGAGAAGCAGCGAAGCCAGCCTGGCCTGCGCCAGATAGCGCTCGTGGGGAGGGAATAAGCTGGCAATCCTCTCTACGGCCTGGGAGGCACTGGGCGCATGACCGGTCGTCAGTACCAAGTGTCCGGTTTCAGCTACAGTCAGGGCTGCCGCGGCCGTCTCCAGGTCCCTCATTTCGCCGACCAGAATCACGTCCGGGTCTTGCCTTAACACGTGTCTTAAAGCTTCGGCGAAGGAAACCGTATCCTCGCCGAGTTCACGCTGCGTAATAGTGCACCTTTTATTATCATAGGTGTACTCGATCGGGTCCTCAATGGTCACCACGCGTCGGCTCTCAACCTTATTAAGATAGTCAACCATCGCCGCCAGTGTAGTGGATTTGCCGCTCCCGGTAGGCCCGCTGACGACCACCAGACCCCTGGGGCGCATGATAAGCTCAGTGCATACCTTAGGCAACCCCAGGAATTCCGGGTCAGGTATGACCATTGGCAGCAGACGCATTGCCATACTGATGGTCCCGCGCTGTTTGGCAGCATTGAAACGGACTCGTCCTGCGTCAGGGACGGTAAGGCCGAAGTCGAGTTCCATGCAACGCTCGAATTCAGCCATCCTTTTAGCTGTCGCCACCTGACGTAATGCCTGCTCAATATCCTCGGCCGTTAACGCCGGCAGTTCGCCGACGGGCAAAAGACTGCCGTTGATACGAAGGCACGGCGGCCGGTCCACGACCAGGTGCAAATCAGACGCGTCTCTTGATTTGGCTAATTTCAATAACGCAATGATGTCTGCCATTATTTTAACCTTCCTTCAACCTAAGAGCCAGGGAGTACTTCATATATTCTGTTGTAGTCTCTTCGTCAACAACTCTCACCAGACCGGTAATTGTAACTTCAGAGAACCTGCCGGTATCCTGCAGTTTCCGGACATACTGCATAACCTCATTTTCGGTTGATGCCTGACCGGTTAAAAGCAACAGGTCTCCGGAATAGTTGATACCGGTTAACTTCAGGTCGGCTACGACATTATCTACGGTCGCGTTGAGGTCCCCATTCATCAGTTCTCCCTTGGTATTCATGCTTTCCAGAGCCGCTATAAAATTATCACGGGCGGTTTCGATACCGGACAACTGTTGTTCCATAACCGCAATACTTTCATTTAGTACCTTTTTCTGTGCCTGCTTTTGCTCAAGTTGCAGTGTGGTAAGCTCAAGCGTATTCTGGTCTTTTTCTATCTTGGCGGCTGCATTCTGAACAGTCAGCACCAGTAGAACGACTAATCCAACAGCCATCGCCGCAGCGGGGACGGCCATCAGACGGCCGCGGGGTATCTGTTTGGGCTGATAAGGTAACGGTAATATATTAATGTTAGGTAATAGAGGCCCGGCTTCTTTGTCCAGTTCTTTCAGCGCCAGACCTACGTTTACCAGGTGATGGGACGGGTCGAGCTGCTTTAAGCACTTCATCGGCGAAAGAAGCAGAGATACCTTATATCCCAGCTCCTGAGCCAGGAATTCTATAGTCTCTGCCTCGTCCACCAGCTCTCCGGAAACAAGCATGGGCGTATTCGGCTCTATGACGCTCTCTGGATTATTTGAATTATAGAATTGAATCGTCCGCTTCAATTCATCTCTGACAATGGAGAGTCTGTCCGTTCGAGCCAGGTACTCCTGGGGGAAGGGCACAGTACGGACTGTTTTTGGAACTCCCTGGGACATGACAATAATATCAAACTCCTTCGGCTGGATATCGACGATAATGGCGGTAGCCTCTCGAGATACTCTGGCAAGGGCTATTGGTTTGATATCCATAAGATACGGCTTGAACCCTGCCTTACTCAATACTCTGACCAGGGTATCAGCGATGTGTTTGGGTGTGGCCACCACGAATACCTGCATTTTCCCTTCCGAGGCGGACATAATTTGCCATGATATGTAGAGCTGGTCCAGTGGTACCGGTAGAACCCTTTTTGCTTCTCTAGTTATTGCTTCTTCCACCATCGTTTTAGGTAATTCCGGTAGAGACACCGGCCGGGTCAGGCAGTGTAAACCGCTCAATCCGAGGACGATTTTGCTGGCCCCTATATGATTACTCTTAAAGAGAAGTTTAATCTTGGCAACGAGTTCAGCTTCTTTTTCTTCACTGTTGAGATCGCTTAAACTCACATCCAGCGGCATATCAGCCAGCTTGGTGATACGCTTACCGCTGTTCACCATCAGGCGAATCCCGGTGTCACTAATATATAGAGTCGTTGTTTTTTTAGCCATCGTAGTTATCCTTCATATGAGTATATGATTATTTGAACGCTTACTGACGGAGCTTCTTCACCGGATAACGGGGGAATATCTATCTGCGTCGATTTAACCAGGCCTGTAGTAAAACCATTGTTCAGGCTTACCACAAAATCAATCAGGTTGGGCAGTTCTCCTGTCGCCACGGCGTTCATTGCAGTTGTAGAAAGTTCGATACCTTCGTATTTATTTGATATGATCGGCGCAGTGCTGATGCTCATAATTTTTACGCCGCAATATTCTGCAATGGAGAAAAACTCATCGGTAACGTCGACGCTCACTACCGTCTGGTCTAGTTTTTCCCTGGCCTCGTCGAGGTGAATCTGCTCTTCATCCGCTTTTTGCTGCAGCTCAGCCAGCTGTTGCTGTAAGTCCGTAACCTGTAAACTACTCAGACTCTTTTGAGAAATACCTAACTCGTCGTCCAGTTTATCCTGCTCCTGAAGCTGCTGAGAGCGAGTTATCCCCAGGCCAGCCAGGACGACGATGAAGATGCCGGCCGAGAGAATTAGCCAGCCTGTTTTACTAAATTTTAAATATTTCATATAACCGTCCCTTATATTCCCAGCAATTAAAACGCCTGACCGTAGATCGAGTACATAGCAGTGACCATGGAAAGCGCAATCAGACCGACGAAAGCGGCAATGATCATTGTCATGATCGGGGGTATCATGCCTATCAACGTTTTGGTCTTTTCCGCAGCTTCCGATTCGAAATTCTGTGCCACCGCAAGTAAGGTATTATCCAGGCTACCGGTCTCCTCACCGACCTTGACCATCTGTACCATCATCGGCAAAAATATAGTATTTTTGGCCATGGGTCTGGCCAAGCCCTCACCCTTAAGCATGTCTGCCTGAACGCCGTACAAAGCCTGTGCGACGACCCTGTTATTGCACCCCTGAATAACCAGAGGCATAATATCCGTTAAAGGCAGGCCGGCGGTGAATAAAAGGGAAATACTCCGGCAGCAGCGCGCAAGCTCATTTAAGAGGTTCACTTTACCCAGTAACGGCATTTTTAATGCAAGAACATCCAGTTTATATTTGCCATCCGCGGTCCTGGCATAGATAATGAATGTCCCGATAACGATAACAATCCCCAGTACGATATGAAAGGCATATTTGCGGAGTATCACCGATAAATCCATAATTATTCTGGTTAAGGTCGGTAACTTGGCGCCAAGCGACCCGTACAGGTCGGCAAAAGCTGGCAGGACGAAAAACATTAAGATGCTCACCACCCCGATAGTTACCACCCCCGCGATGGCCGGATACAGGAGGGCACCCTTAATTCCTTTACGGGTAGCCAGTTCCTTTTCCATATAATCGGCAACCTGCCGGAGCATCACCTCAAGACTGCCGCTCTGCTCGCCGATGCTCAAAGTCCGGCAATTCATAGGTGAAAATATTTCCGGGTGCCGGCTCATGGCCGCCGATAACTGGTGACCGCCGCGGATATCGGCGATAATTTCGCCAATTACCTTTTTTAAAGCATGCTTGGATATCTGTTCCTGCAGTAATTCCAGAGCGGTGACAATGCTGATACCGGACTCGAGAAGCAGGGCTAATTGACGAAAGAACAGTATGATATCGCTTTGCTTGATGGGAAACAGCTGCGACATCAGCTTCCCCAAAGTGAAGAAAGGAATATATGGCCTAAGGTTGATCAGACGGTAACCGGCAAAGCTCAGGATTTGAGTAATCGATTCTTCGGCGTCCGCCGTTATTTTACCCTTGACGATTTCGCCCGCTTCACTACAGGCTATATATTGATAAATCATCTTATCTCCGTTCCGATATTCATCTCTCAGCTACGGTCGTAGAGCCTTTGTTCCCTCCTAGGCAACGGTATAGGCGTTACGTATGACTTCTGACGGCGTGGTAATATTTTTCTTCACTTTCAACATACCGTCCTGCAACAGGGTAACCATACCTTCTTTAATCGCTTGACTACGTATTTCGCCGGCCGTAGCGCTTTTTACCAATAATGTCTTGATCTGGTCGCTGGTAAAGAACAACTCAAAGATACCAGTCCTGCCCCGATATCCGCTGTTACCGCAAGCCTTACAGCCCACTCCATGGAGAAATTCTTTTCTTTCCTCCCCCGTCTCCTGGGCGTAGACCAGCTTTTCTTCGGTGGTGCCTTCCATCGGCCGGGCACAATGAGAACAAAGACGGCGCACCATACGTTGGGCAACCACCCCGATAAGGGCTGAGGATACCAGGAAAGGCTCCACGCCAAGGTCGATAAGGCGCATCACGACGCCTACGGCATCATTAGCATGTATCGAAGATAGCACCAGATGTCCGGTCAGAGCCGACTGAATGGCGATATTGGCCGTCTCCGCATCGCGGATCTCACCGATTAGTATCACATCCGGGTCGAGCCTCAATATGGACCGCAGGCCGCTGGCAAAAGTGACGCCGGCGCGCGGGTTAACCTGAATCTGGTTGATATTGGAAAACCGGTATTCGACCGGGTCTTCAACGGTAATGATATTACGTGCATTCTGGTCGAGAGAATTTAGCGAAGCGTAGAGTGTGGTAGTCTTACCGGCTCCGGTGGGCCCGCTGACCAGGATGATACCATAAGGTACTTTAAGCATCTTTTCATACAACGTCAGGCTCTGGGGGAGAAAGCCGAGGTCGGATAGATCCAGCGTGGCCCGGGTCTTATCCAGGAGCCGCAAAACGGCCATTTCCCCGTATATCGTTGCGATAATGCCGACGCGGATATCGATAAGGCGTCCCTTTGTTTTTACTGAAAACTGGCCGTCCTGCGGGCGATGGTGGTCCGCGATGTTCATGCTGGCCATAATTTTGATTCTGGAGACAATGGCCGCCATGGTCATCAAAGGCAGCGAGAACATATCATGAAGCGTGCCGTCAATGCGGAAACGTACCCTCATTTTATTCTCGCCCGGTTCAAGGTGAATATCGGAGGCTCTGGCTTTAACGGCTTCATCAATAATAAGAGTCAGAGCCTGGGCTACCGGCGCCTCGGTGGCCGTGTCGAGAGCCAGTTGCTTACTTATTTTAGTCTTAACGTCTTCGGATACTTCTATATTGGAAATCTGTTTTTCTATTTCCTCGTAGGCCTTATAATTGAAATCGATAGCCTCGCTAACTTCTTCAACGGTAGCCATCTCGGGCTCGATACGCATCTGACTCCGGCTGGCTAAGGCTTCCAGGGCGATGATATCGGACGGGTTCGACATAGCCACGCGCAGGACATTGCCATCGGTGGATAAGGGAAAAGCGTTGTACTTGCGTGCCACGGACTCTGGTATGAGACGTAAAACATCCGACTCAGGTTTCTTACGCAGGCTACTCTTGGTTTCTCTGGTAATATCTGCCATAATAAAGACTACCCCTATCCATGAGAAAATTTGTGCTTTATCAGACTCATATTATCTACCTTTCGTCCCATTTACAATAGCTCTTTCGTCATAGGTAATTAGAGGGATACGAAGCTGGTTAGGAAATAATGATTAGGTAATGGTTAGTAAAAACTTGTGGGGTCACTGGTACTTTTTTATGTTAAAGTATTATGTTAAAATATCTATGGTAAACATCATACAGTACCGGTGGACTTACCGAATCATGAGGAGACGTAATGAAAGAACCAATTGCTAATTTTCTCAATTATCTGTCTGTAGAAAAAGGTTATTCTGAGAATACTATAGTCGCCTACCGCAACGACCTCACGAGACTGGCGGACTTCGCCAAAAAACAGGGCATATCTTCCTGGGCAGGCTTTACACGCCAGAATATGTTAAGCTATTTGCTCGACCTTAAAGAGAGAGGCTATGTTGCCACCACCATGGCGCGCAAAGTGGCTGCCGGGCGTTCTTTCTTTAATTTCCTGGTATCAGAGGGCATTATCAAAACGGACCCAACCGAAAATATGAGTTCACCCAGCGTGGGAAAGGCATTGCCCAAGCCGATACCGATCAATCAGGTCCGTCTCCTGCTGGAACAGCCCGCCAAGCTTTCTACCGCCGAAGCCAGGAGGGATAAAGCCATGCTGGAGCTTTTATATGCCAGCGGCATGCGGATAAGCGAACTCGTGTCTTTAAACCTGGGCGATGTCAACACCGAGGGCGATTACTTTGTACGCTGTTTCGGCAAAGGGCGTAAAGAACGCATCATCCCCCTTTACGAACAGATCGCCCTGACAATCAAGAAATATATTGACGAAGACCGCCCCAAGCTGGCCCATGGTAAAAAGGAAACGGCCCTATTCCTTAATGCCCGCGGCGAGCGGCTTACGCGGCAGGGTTTCTGGCAGAAACTAAAGGAGTATGTAAAATCGGCCGGACTAGATTCCCATATCAGCCCGCACACTTTAAGGCACAGCTTCGCCACCCACATGCTGAGCGGCGGGGCGGACTTGAGGTCGGTCCAGGAACTGCTGGGGCATGCCAATATATCCACCACCCAGGTTTATACTCACCTGACTACCGAGCATGTCCGCCGTACGTACGATAAATCACATCCCAGAGCAAAAGACTAGACTTGAGGAGGCAACGGATGCCAGGCAAATCTCGACACGGTAAAGGTAAACACCCTCATTACAGTAAAAAGAGTAAAGCGCTGCGGCGGCAGGCAACTACAGCCACGGCGCCCCAGTCAACCGCCAGTATGCCGGAAAGTCCGAGACCGGTAGCACCGTCGACAGCTCCGCCGGTACCCAAAACGGCCTCGCTGGCCTCCGCCAAAGCCGGGGTAAACCCCTATCCTTTCATTACCAGCGAACTGTGGAGAATCGCTGTCCTGGCGGGGATAATTATCGTCATCCTCGTTGTGTTATCTATTGTTTTAACCTAGTCTGGCTGGCAGCCATGATAGACTTTCAAAAGGCAAGAGCCAAGCTAATTGAGCATCTCAGTTCCGAGATTAAAGACCAGCGGGTACTGGCGGTAATGTCGAGCATTCCCCGGGAGAAATTCGTCCCGCCGGAGGTCCGCCACCTGGCCTACGAAGACAAGCCGTTACCTATCGGCTACGAACAGACAATTTCCCAGCCTTATATCATCGCCCTGATGACGGAAGCGCTGGAACTCACCGGTGCCGAAAAGGTGCTGGAATTGGGCACGGGCAGCGGCTATCAGACGGCGATTCTCGCCGAGTTAGCTAAAAAGGTGATTTCGGTAGAGCGCGTCCCGGGTCTCGTGGAATCCGCGCAGAAGGTGCTAAAGGACCTGGGCTATACCAATATCAAGATACATCTTGCCGAGGACAACCTGGGGTGGCGGCAAAACGCACCCTACGATGCGATTATGGTTACCGCCGGCGCGCCCGGCATCCCTGACGAACTTCTCGACCAACTGGCTATCGACGGCCGGATGATAATTCCGACAGGCTCGCGTTATATACAGGAGTTGTGTAAAGTAACCAAGCGCCGCGAAGGCAATACAGTTAAAAATCTGGGCGGCTGCCGCTTCGTTTCTCTGATTGGTAAAAACGCCTGGCAAAAATAATCCAGCTTCGAATAAGGAGGAGAGTCCATGGACGTCTTTGAAGCTATCAGGAATAGGAGAAGTATACGACATTACAAGACTAATCCGATAGATGATAAAACCGTGCAGACCGTCCTGGAAGCCGCCCATTGGGCGCCGTCCTGGGGCAACTTGCAGTGCTGGCGTTTTATTCTGGTACGCGACCCCGGAATCAAGGCTCAGGTTGCCGATACCTTGACCAAGACAAGAATTGATAACGAGTGGGTGGAAAATGGCGCCACCAAAGCCATAAAACAGGCGCCGCTGTTGATCGTCCTCTGCGCTGAAACGGGCAAGGCGGGCTGCCACCCCGATGGCACGCCCGTTACCGATAAAGGCGATTACTGGTATATGTTCGATATCGCTCTGGCAATGCAAAACCTTACTCTGGCGGCCCACGCCCTGGGTCTGGGCACAGTGATTGTCGGGGGATTTGATGCCCCTAGAGTGGCTAAAATACTTGAGGTACCGGCCGGCTATTGCGTGGTGACGATGACCCCGCTGGGCGTCCCGGACCATAAGGGCCAGGTCTCTCCGAGAAAACAGCTATCCGCGGTGCTGTATAAAGAAAAATTCAACAAATAAAAAGGGAAATAAATGGAGTTATTTGAAGCTATTAAGAACCGGCGGAGTATCCGGCGTTATACCTCTGACCAGGTGGACGAGAAGAAAATCGAGACGATTCTGGAGGCTGGCCGCTGGGCGCCTTCATGGTCGAACACCCAGTGCTGGCGATTCGTTGTGGTACGCGACCCCCAAATTAAGTCTAAACTGGCGGAAACACTGCTTAAGTTCAAGCTACCGGATAAGGAGATAGATAATCCGGCGACTAATATTATCAAGACCGTGCCTGCGGTTATCGTCGTCTGCGCGGAGATGGGTAAATCCGGTACGCCTCCTGGCCCCGGGGGCGGCGGCGGCGAATTCATCACGGACAAGGGTGACTGGTTCATGTTCGATACCGCCCTGGCTGTGCAGAACATGGTACTGGCGGCTCATGCCCTGGGACTGGGCACCGTGATTATCGGCACCTTTGATGCCGCCAAGGCGGAGAAAGCGCTGGGCGTGCCCAAAGGCTACCGGGTAGTAACCCTTTTCCCCGTCGGCGTTCCCGCTCACGAAGGCAAAGCACCCCCCAGAAAAGAGCTGTTCGAGCTTGTTATTAAAAATAAATGGGGTAAATAACTTTAGCGTTCTTCAAAGGTATATAGCTGATTATACGAGCGCTTGCCGTATTCGGTCGTCTGCGGTTATAATGTTATTCGAAGAACATAGAGAGCAGGTGATTTCATGCCTAAATACGGACTGGATAATATCCGCAATATCGTCTTACTATCGCACGGGGGTGCCGGTAAGACTTCGATATCGGAGGCCATGCTATTCAACGCCGGGGCGATCAACCGACTGGGCAGGGTCGATGATGGGTCGACTACCTCCGACTACGACCCTGATGAAATCAAGCGTAAAATAAGCATTAATCTGTCGCTGCTTCCCGTAGAGTGGCGTGATAACAAGATAAACGTAATCGATGCCCCGGGATATACCGATTTCGTTGGCGAGATCAGGGCGGGGATGCGCGTCAGCGAGGGCGCGGTTATCGTCGTCGGCGCGACCTCCGGTGTAGAGGTCGGCACGGAGATGGTCTGGGACTACTGCGAAGAGTCCAAGCTGCCCCGCATCGTCTTTATCAACAAGATGGACCGCGAGAACGCTGATTTTGCTAGGGTTGTTGGAGAAATTAAAGCTAAACTGGGCGCCAGGTGCGTTCCCCTCCAGTTAACCATCGGGGCGCATACCAGCTTCCAGGGAGTCATCGACCTGCTTTCGATGAAGGCTTATACCGGTTCCGGTTCCCAGTCCAAAGAGATAGAGGTGCCGGCAGCTTTAAAAGCGCAGGCCGATTCCTACCGCGAAAAGCTCGTGGAAGCTATCGCCGAGGTTGACGATAAGCTCATCGAGAAATACCTGGGTGGAGAAGCCATCAGCACCGAGGAACTGACCAAAACACTGCGGCAGGCGGTGCTGGACGGCCGCATCGTGCCGATACTGGCCGGCTCAGGACTCCAGAACGCGGGCATTAACCGTTTGATGGACGCCATCTGCGATTACCTGCCCCTGCCCAAAGAGCGCAAGGTAATTATGAGCGGAGGCGCCGCCGTCGAACCCAAGGAAGAGTTGCCGCTGGCCGCCCTGGTGTTCAAGACCACGGCGGACCCGTACGTCGGTAAGCTTACCTATTTCCGCGTCTATAACGGGGTCATCAACAGCAACTCACAGGTCCTTAACGCCAACCAGAGCGCCACGGAACGCGTCGGCCAGCTGTTCATGATGCGGGGCAAAACCCAGGAAGCGGTGCCGCAGGTCAGGGCCGGCGACATCGGCGCGGTAGCCAAATTAAACGTCACCGCCACCGGGGATACGCTCTGCGCCCCGGATAAACCGGTCAAGCTGGAATCCATAGTCTTTCCCGCCCCCATTTTCCGGGAAGCCGTATACCCCAAGACCAAGACCGACATCGATAAAATGGGGACAGCCCTATCCCGGCTGGCGGAAGAAGACCCCACGCTCAAAGTACACCGCGAGCTGGGCACGGGGGAGACCATCCTCTCCGGCATGGGCGATACCCACCTGGCGGTGGCCGCCGATAAAATGCAGCGGAAGTTCGGCGTGAACGTGGAATTATCCATGCCCAAGGTCCCCTACCGGGAAACCATTACCGTTACCTGTGATGCCGAATACAAGCATAAGAAACAGTCCGGCGGCCACGGCCAGTACGGGCACGTCCTTCTGGCATTCGAGCCTTTACCGGGCCGCGGTGATAACGAGTTCGCCGATAAGGTAGTCGGCGGGTCGGTGCCCAGGAACTACATCCCGGCCGTGGAAAAAGGCGTCGTGGAGGCGTACCAGGAAGGTGTACTGGCTGGCTATCCTGTCGTCGGAGTTAAAACGACCCTTTATGACGGGAGCTATCACCCGGTCGATTCCTCGGAAATATGCTTTAAAATTGCCGGCGCTCAGGCATTTAAAAAAGGAATGGCTGAAGGGCGTCCGATTCTCCTGGAGCCGATAATGAATCTCAAGGTGACCGTCCCTAACGACCTTACCGGGGACATCATCGGCGACCTGAATACCAAGCGCGCCCGCGTCATGGGCATGACACCGGAAGGCGATACCAATGTTATCGAAGCGCAGGTGCCACTGTCCGAAATCCAGCGTTATTCCATCGACCTGAAATCGATGACCCAGGGACGGGCGACCTATATCATGGAGTTCGACCACAACGAAGAAGTACCGGCGCAAATAACCCAGAGGATAGTCGCCCAGAGACAGGCGGAAAAAGCCGCTAAAAGTTAACTTGTTTTCTCCATTGTCATTCCAGCGAAAGATGGAATCCAGTCGGCGGGGGAAAAGTGTGGATTCTGGCCTATGCCAGAATGACATCTTAGCTACGTCGCCCTTATTTCCTGCTTCATAAAGACGATATAACTGATGCCGAAGCAGACCGCGCTCAGGCTTATCAGGCCGACCATGTACGGCCACATCACCAACAGACTCTGACCAAGACTGAGCGGATTGGGTATCATATAAGCTAGCAGGTCCGACGGTATCGTACCCAGTGTTCTTATCGATGGGTATAACGCCAACGCCGACGCCTGTCCGAATAGCCAGCTGGGTGAGTAGTTGAGTACGTTTGTGTCTTGCAGGGACCTAGCGATGAAATACATGCCGAAGCTGAAGAATAGCCAGATTACCAAGGAAATTATTATTGAAGTCGCCAGGTTGCGGAAAATAACGGAAAAAAGCATGGCGAGACCTATCCAGAAAGCGCCGTAAATCATAATACCTATAAAGTAGATAAAAAGTCTGATGATTTCTTCGGCCGTTGGCGGTATTCCTATCATCCTGAGCCCGTACCCGCCGATGAGCAGAATGCTGGATGCCATCATCAGTGCCATGATAAAAAGATTGGCGAGGAATTTGGCATTAATGACGCTATCCCTGTAAACTGGCTGTGAAAGGATCCTGCTCATCGTACCGTTGATGCGTTCTTTATTAATAGCGTCGAATCCCAGCAATACTCCTACTAGAGGTATAAAAATCAACGGAATAAAATAAGTATAAATAAAGAAATAGGCAAATTCGCCCTGTAATCCGTTGGGCATGGTAGTAAATAGCTTTAAGAAGATAAATTCATTAGTACCCGCGCCGCGAATCCCGTTGTAAGCTGAAACCAGCGCGAACACGCTGAGTCCCAGCACCACGAGAAACAGCACCATGAACCTGGCGCTGTTGAGGTAGTCCGCTATTTCTTTACGTATTATTGCTATCATTATGTCAATCTAGCTTTCCTGGAAATATCTCATGTAGATATCGTCCAGTGAAAATTCATGGACCTTCATCTGCACCAGCAACGTGCCGCTGTCGATTATCACCCGTGATATCTGTGACCGCAGATCGGAGCTCGTGCTGATTTTCATTAATACACCATTTACCTCGACCTTTTCCACACCCTCTATTTTTCTGATGACATCCGGCAACTCCGCTTTAGGTTCGGCGGTCTCGATCTCGATCAAATAACGACCGCCCGCCAGGGCTTCCCTGCCCAACTCGTCTATAACCCCCTCGACAACCATCTTGCCTTTCGACAGTATGCCCACGCGATGGCATACCCTCTGTACCTGGTGCAACTGATGGGACGACAACAAAACGCTCGTACCCTTCCCGGGCAGGCTGGCGATAAGGTCGAGGAGCTGGTTGATACCCTGGGGGTCGAGTCCGGAGGTTGGTTCGTCGAGGATGACCAGTTTCGGCTGTTTGATGAGCACATCGGCAATGCCGAGGCGCTGTCTCATACCGCGGGAAAACTTGCCGGTAACCATGTCTTTCTCCTGAGCCAAACCTACCGTCTTTAGCACTTCGCCGATGCGTCGCTCGCTTTCTGCCGGACTGATGTTATTCAAATTAGCAATAAATCTCAGATTTTCGGTAGCAGAAAGGTTATCGTAAAAGCCGACCTGTTCCGGAAGATATCCCACGATTCGCTTTACCTTGATGGGTTCTCTGGTGGGATTGAAGTCGAAAACCCTGGCAGAGCCGGCGGCCGGTTCAGTCAGTCCCAGCAACATAAGTATCGTGGTGGTCTTTCCGGCGCCATTGGGGCCCAGCAGGCCGAACACCTCGTTTTCCTTAACCTGAAAATTGAGGTGGTCGACCACGGTGGTATCACCGTATTTCTTGGTCAGGTCCCTTGTTTCTATAGCCAGTTTATCTGTCATCGCCTATCGCCTACCGAATCTCATAAAAACGACAACCAAACCGACCACTACCACTGCAATAATTCCCACGCCGACCCACCCCCAGATTGAGGGTGTCGCCACGGTAACCCGGATTTCCATGCTGCTGGAAGAAGCTTGTTTACCGGATACCCGCAAGGTGATGATATAATCGCCGGCCACCGTCTTATGCGGCGGTTTGATATTCACATCGATAGTCTTAGAGTCTAAAATTTCCAGTGAATCTATCTTTGCAGGATTAAAGGTTACTTCCCAACCGGTAGGCTTATCGGCAGTACAAGTGATATTATCGATGGCAGCCGTTCCTACGTTCGCAACGGTGATGGAATAAGTATTATCCTCACCGGGTTTAGCTTTAGTGTTATAGAGTTGGTTGGCAGGGACAGCACTGAGAGAGTACCTGGCGGTTATTTTGGCGGTGAGATTGATTTCACCGACGACATCACCGGAAGATACTTCTAGATTGGCTATGTATTCGCCGGGCTCGGCCAGCGGCCAGGAGGGCGTGCTGACGCTTACCTTAACGCTTTTCGTCGTGGCGGCGAAAGATTTCTCCAGGGTGATGGACGATATTCTCACGCTATCATATTGTGGGGTGACATACGCATCCCAGCCTGACGGTACGGTGGCATTCAAGTCGAAGACACGATCTGTCTGACCCACGTATTGGAGCTTCACGGTAAACACAAAACTGCCGGTGGCAACAGCTTCCAGCTTGGGAAACTCAGTGGTCAGGGTAATGCTTTCGGGTATGGGAGTGGGTTCATCTTGTGCCAGCGCTACCCCGGGCAAAAAGAAAGCTGCCAGTATCGTTGCCAGGAGAAATAAACAGGGAATCAACCTAAACATTTTCATCGCGTTGCCACCTCACAGAGTAAGTATTTATAGAGTTCTTTTATCCCATGCCGTATTATAGCAAAATCATTCATTACGTTCAATGTAACCAGACCCAACCCGAACGGCCGGCCCTGGGCTTATGAAGCTAATAGCTCCCTGACTTTAGCCGTAAAAGCCGGCAGCACTTTTTTCCAGTCGCCGACTACGCCGAAGCGGGCGTGACGGAAGATATTGGCTTCCTTGTCTTTATTGATAGCGACGATTGTCTTGGCGCCGGAACAGCCGCTCATGTGCTGGCTCGAGCCGGATATCGCTACGGCAATATAAAGCTCCGGGGCGATAATTTTACCGGTGAGTCCTACCTGTACAGTATCCGGAACCCAGCCGTTGTCACAGGGTGGCCGACTGGCGCCTACCGCCCCTTTGAATAATTTCGCCAGCTCTTCAAGTTGCTTGAAACCTTCAGCGCTGCCGATGCCCCTACCCCCGGCGACCAACGTCCCGGCATCTTCTATTTTGATACCGGCCACTTCTTCCACCACCCTGTTTAAAACCCTTGTCCGCATAACCGCGGCATCCAGCCCCGCCGCGATATTGATGATTTCTCCTTTTCGGGAAGCATCCGGCTCCAGGGCGGCCATGGCTTTGGTGCGTATGGTGACTATCTGCGGGTCAGCCTCGCTGATAAAGACCGCCAGGGCGTTACCGCCATATACGGGCTTGGTCGCCAGCAGACGCTTTGAGGCCGGATCGATAGCCAGTTCGACGCAGTCCATCGTTACCGCCGTCCCCGATCGGAAAGCCAGCCTCGGCGCCAGGTCGCGCCCGGTATCGGTCTGACCCAAGATGATAATCTGGGGTTTTGCTTGTTTGAGAACTTTTTCCATAATACCCACATAGGCATCCGACTCATAGTCTTTGAGCAGTGGGTCGTCAACTACATATACCTTTTCTGCTCCGGAAATAATCGCTTGTGGCGCCAGACTGCCAATATTACTACCGATTAGCACCGCCGATAGCGGCTGACTGAGAGCATCCGCCAGCTTTCTGCCCGCACCCAGCCCTTCCATCGCAATCGGCAGTAGCTTTTCACCCTTATATTCTAAGTAGACGAGCACGCCCTGATACTCGGCCATATTGGTCTCCCCCATCGTATATCAGAATTGTTAAGAACTCGTTAATTCTTTAAAGTACTTTAGCCGTCCTGAGTTTCAAAGCCAGGTTTACCCCCGCCTCTTCAGGACTCTCCCCTTCGGCGAATTCGCATTTGCCTTCATGGACCGGCTGAAACAATCGACTCACCCTGATCCGACGCCCGGCCACCCCGACCTGTGACGTGTCTATACCGATATCGGCCGGTTTCCAGACGACCGGCTCTTTCTTTTTGGCAGCCATGATGCCTTTGATGGTAGGATAACGCGGCTCTCCGATTTCATTGCTGACGGTTATCACCGCCGGTAGCGGCACCTCGACGACCTCGTAGCCGGCGGAGGTCACCCTTTCTACCCTGAGCTTGCCATCAACGGAATCTATCTTGCGCGCTAGCGTGACGCCGGGGATGCCCAGTATCTCCGCGATGCCAATTCCGGTCTGACCGGCGTTAGTGTCCGAGGCTTCACGACCACAAAGGATGAGGTCATATTCTCCCACTTTTTTTATGGCCGCCGCCAGAGCTACTGCTGTCGAACGGCTGTCGCCGCCGGCAAAGGCTTCGTCTTCGAGCAAGATAAGCTCATCAGCGCCCATCGCCAGCGGCTTCTTGACTACTTCCCGCAGCAGGTTAGCTCCTAGGCTCATCACCGTGATTTTGCCGCCTTTGGAATCTTTGATTTTTAACGACGCCTCAACCGCATACTCGCCGTAGGGGTCGATGACCGGTGATGCGCCGCGCATCTCAGCCCTGTTGGTGGCGGAATCGATTGTAAAGCCGCTCGGCGGCGCTTCGGGGTCAATGACCTGCTTGACGCAAACAATTATATTCATGATTTACTGGCTCTCTTTTGAAATAAAGTTTTGAGGGAATTCAGAACTAATTTAGCATCATCTCCGGAGCTATGTCAAACGCAGGCAGATAACGCGCTCGATTCCGGCTAAATCTTTATGGACTTCGATAGCAGCCGCAGGAAATACCTGGCGTAAGGTGGCGACCACCGTTTTTACCTGCCCCTCCCCTATTTCCAGCAGCAGATATCCATCCTTATTTAGCTTTTCCCCCACCTGATGGCACAGGCTCTTTACCTTGTCCAGTCCGTCTTTTCCCCCGTTTAACGCCAGTGCCGGCTCAAATCTTAGCGGACTTCTTAGCGATAAATCCGCTTCCCGGACATATGGCAGGTTGGCGACTATCATATCGACAGGCTCTTTTAGAGGTTCCAGAAGGTCGCCCAACAGCAAGATCACCCTGTCCACTACGCCGTGTTTTCGGCAGTTAAGCCGGGCGACCTCCAGCGCTGCCGGGGATATATCGGTAGCGTATACGGTCGCCTGCGGCAGGTTCACCGCCAGGCTAACAGCGATAGCCCCACACCCCGTCCCTATATCGGCTATTTCCAATGTAGAGTATTTTCGCGCCAGCTCGATGCCCGACTCGACAAGCAATTCGCTTTCCGGTCGCGGGATAAGCACATTACGGTCGATAATAAAATCGAGTGCGCAGAACTCGCGGTGCCCGGTGATATAGGCCGAGGGCTCTCCCCGGAGACGCCGCTCCAGCAGTAAATTCAGGCTCTTTTCCTGCTCGTGGTTTAAATCGAGACCAAGGTCCGAATATAGCTGCGCACGGTCTATTCCAAGCACATGTCTCAGGAGAATTTCGCCCTCGAGGGAAGAGTCTTCGATGTCACCTTTCGCCAGGGCATTGCGGGTATGAGCTAACGCCTGTCTGAGGTTCACACCGCCTGTCCCTCGAGCTGCTTGGTCTGCTCGTTGGTCGCCAGAGTGTCAATCATTTCATCGAGCGCTCCGTCCATGAATCGCGGCAGGTTATGGAGGCTGAGATTGATACGGTGGTCGGTAACGCGGTCCTGAGGATAGTTGTACGTCCTTATTTTTTCAGCGCGCTCGCCCGTGCCCACCTGCGATCGCCTGTCCGAGGTTATTTGCTCTTCCTGCTTACGCCGCTCGATATCGAGGAGCCGGGTGCGCAGTACGGACAGGGCTTTAACCTTATTTTGAAGCTGCGAGCGCTCGTCCTGGCAGACGACGACCATGCCCGTGGGAAGGTGGGTCATGCGGATAGCCGTGGCCACTTTGTTTACATTCTGGCCCCCCGCGCCACCGCTGTGAAAAACGTCCACCTTAAGGTCCGCGGGGTCGATGCTGATATCCACCTCCTCCGCCTTGGGCAGGACGGCCACCGTAGCCGTCGAGGTATGGATCCTGCCGGAGGCCTCGGTGACCGGCACGCGTTGCACCCGGTGAACGCCCCGCTCGTACTTTAAGCGACTGAAAGCGCCCTTGCCTCTGACTTCGAAGATCATTTCCTTGAATCCCCCGATGCCGCTCTCGCTCATACTGAGGATATCGGTCTTCCAGCCCCGGCTCTGGGCATAACGACTGTACATGCGGAAGAGGTCGGCGGCAAAGAGGGCGGCTTCATTGCCCCCCGTCCCCGCCCGTATTTCAATAATGATATCCTTCTCATCGTTAGGGTCTTTAGGCAGCAGAGCCATCTTGAGTTCCTCGGTCATTTCGATTAGCTTCGTTTCCAGTAACGCAATTTCCTGTTTTACGAGAAACGTCATTTCATCATCCAAGCCCGTGATATGCATGGATTTGACGTCTTGGAGCTCTTTCGCCGCCTTCTTATATTTGCGGTAGAGCCTGACTACAGCCTCGATGGACGCCCTTTCCCGCGCCAGCTCCTGCAACTCATTGAGATTGGTCGCCACCTCGAGCCGGGCCATTCTCTCATCCAGTTCCTGATAGCGTTTCTCGATTTTTTCCAACTGTGCCATCATTTTATAGTTTCCTCACCAGAATTATAGCACAGTATCAGCTAGCGCTCCAAGCTGGCTGAATTGACAATCCACGCTCTTTTGCATTATAATCAAACGTGTTCAATATGCCCCTTATTCTCAATCCCGAAATGGGTTTTAGGGGTATTTTTCTTTCCGCCAAGTAATATTTCCCTAGATACAACCATGCAAATTTAAGGTAAAAGGAGTCAGGAAGATGACGATAACGGAGATACTTGCCCGAAATGCCAGGCTCACTCCTAACGCTATCGCTTTGGTAGAGATAACGCCGAGTAAAAATTACCGACGGACGATTACCTGGAAAGAGTTCGACGACCGTGCCAACCGCTTCGCCAACGCCCTGATTGCCCGCGGTATTAAAAAAGGCGATGTCGTCATGCATCTGATGATGAACTCCGCCCAGTGGCTTGAGGCATATTTCGGCATACTCAAGGCCGGTGCCATGGCAGCCCCGCTTAATTTCAGGTTCATCAGCCGCCAGATTAAATACTGCGCTGATATCGCCGAACCGAAAATCATAGTCCTTGACCAGGACTTCACCGAGCGCATCGCCGAAATTCGCTCACAGCTGCCGACGGTAAAGAAATATATCTTCGTGGGGGAAAAACCGCCCCAGGGTATGGAAGCCTACGAGGAAGCACTGGCCAAAGCCTCCCCGCTGCCACCGAAGATAGAGTTGACCGGTGAGGATGAAGCCGGTCTTTATTTCACCTCCGGCACCACCGGCGACCCCAAGGCTACCCTGCTGTGCCACCGCAGCCTCGAGCATGTGGCTGTGAATGAAAACTTTTCCCACCGGGAGACCCGCAAGGACTGCTTCCTCCTGATCCAGCCGCTCTACCATACCGGCGGCAAGATGCACTGGTTCGGCAGCTTTATAGCGGGCGCCCGGGCGGTCATGACCACCGGTGGCGAAAGGGTCACCCCCAAGCTCATTCTGGAGACCATCCATAAGGAAAAAGTAACGATAAGCATGCTGCTGGTACCCTGGCTTCAGGATATCGTTACCGCCCTCGATAGAGGTGAACTCAAGCTATCTGATTATGACCTGAGTTCGCTTCGACTGGTACACTCCGGCGCGCAACCCATTCCGCCGGTGCTCGTCCGACGCTTCCTTAAATATTTCCCGAATATTCAATACGAAGAAAACTACGGACTCACCGAGTCGGCCGGGCCCTGCATGCACCTCGGCCTGGAAAATCTCCATAAGCTCGGCTCTTTCGGCTACCCCAGGATTAACCTCGATGCCAGGGTCGTCGACGATAACGATAAGGACGTACCCATCGGTACCATCGGTGAAATGATTATCCGGGGCGCCAACGTTATGAAGGAATACTACAAGAACCCGCAAAAGACCTCCGAGACCCTCCGCAACGGCTGGCTGCACACCGGGGACCTGGTACGGCAGGACGAGGAAGGCTTTATCTCTTACGTCGACCGGAAAAAAGACCTGATCATCAGCGGCGGGGAGAACATCTATCCCGTCGACCTGGAATCTGTCCTTATCGGCCAGCCCAAGGTCAAAGACGTCGCCATCATCGGCGTCCCGGATGACCGGTACGGTGAGGTAGTGGCCGCCGTCGTCCAACCCAAAGAAGGCGTTGACCTGACCGAGGCGGAAATGCGGGCATACTATGAGCCGCAACTGCCCAAGTATGCCTGGCCCAGGATCATCCTCTTTGGCGATGTGCCCCGAAATCCCACCGGTAAGATTGAAAAACCCAAGTTGAGAGAGCGTTATGCTAAAGTGAGGTGGAATCCCAAGGGCTAATCAATAAAACGCTGAATTCAAGGGAAAGGAACAAGAAGATGGATTTCAAAGATTGTGTCAAATTTGCTAACGAAAATCAGACCTGCTATCTGGCTACTGCTGAGGGCGACCAGCCGAGGGTGCGCTGTCTGGGGATGTGGTACGCCGATGAAAAAGGGTTTTACTTCCAGGCCCAGAACATCAAGGCTATGTGCCACCAGATGAGAAAAAACCCTAAAGTAGAGGTCTATTTTAATGCCAAGGATTTCAGTAAAGTAATGCGTGTTTACGGCAAGGTGAAGTTCATCGACGACGATATGGAAATGAGAGCCAGATGCATTAAAGAACGTCCTTTCGTCAAGGGTTTCGGCATTACCGAGCCTACAAATAAACTGCTGGAAGTGTTCCACCTTTATACCGGCGAAGCCTATTTCTGGACAATGTCAGATAGCATGAAGGAAGCCGGCATCCCGAGGATCAAGTTCGGGAAAAAGTAAGGAGGGCGCCCCAGCCTTAAAAAGTATCGTACCTGAGTTTTAAGACTCTGGTACTAGACAACGCGCCTGTTATCATATATAATTCTTGGATAATTATGGTCGTACGTTGTTTATTGATAGAGAGCAGGAGTTATTTTACCCCTGCTTTTTTATTATGTGTAAAATTCAAAACGAACCGGGTATTGTAAAAATATCGTCCGCCCGGAGATATGAAAAACCGAGCTTAAGCTTTTCAGCTTAGCAGGAAGAGAGGAGTTATGTTACCGGGAATATTCTGGATCGTCCCTACCGCCGGAGTACTTACCATCATCTTTGCCCTGTTGCTTATCAGGAATGTCATGAAACGCCCTACGGGCACGCCTAAAATGAAAGAAATCGGCGATATTATCTTTCAGGGGGCCTGGGCGTTCCTGAAACGCCAGTACAGCACTATCGCGATGTATTCTGCGGGGATTGCTATTATCATCGGCGTGCTGGTCGGCGTGCTGGGGCATACCGGGTTGGAAAAGTACAACTACACAGGCCTTGATATCGGCTGGCGTACTGCCGTCGCTTTTCTCGTTGGTGCCTTCTGCTCCGGGCTGGCCGGCTTTATCGGCATGTACATCGCCGTTAAATCTAACGTCCGCTGTGCCGCCGCCGCCCAGAAGAGTCTGACTGATGCTGTTAGTGTTGCCCTGCGCGGCGGGGCTGTTTCCGGGTTCCTTATCACCGCCCTCAGCCTTATCGGCGTCACCGCTATCTTCTTCGCTTACGGTGGCAACACCAAGCCTGAAATCGCACCTCATCTCATTGTCGGCTTCGGTTTCGGCGCCAGCTTCGTTGCCCTCTTTGCGCAGCTTGGCGGCGGCATTTACACTAAAGCTGCTGACGTAGGCGCTGATCTCGTCGGTAAGGTCGAGTCGGGTATACCGGAAGATGACCCGCGCAATCCCGCTGTTATCGCCGACCTCGTCGGCGATAATGTCGGCGATTGCGCCGGCCGCGGCGCCGACCTTTTCGAGTCCACCGCCGCGGAGAATATCGGCGCGATGATCCTGGGTATCTTCGCCTACCTGGCGACGAATAATATCGCCTGGATTCTATTCCCTCTGTGCGTGCGCGGCTTCGGCATGATAGCCAGCATGATAGGCCTGCTCTGCGTGCGGGCTAAAGAGAACGAGAACGCCATGAACGCCCTTAACCGCGGCTATTATGTCGCCATAGCATTCTCCATCGCCGGCCTGGCGATAACCGTGCACTATATGCTCAATAACTGGTGGCTATTCGGCGCCGGACTCATCGGCATCGCCGCCAGCATCGTTATCGTCTTTGTGACCCAGTACTACACCGAGTGGCGCTACCGGCCAGTGCGGGATATCGCCGAAGCCTCTAAGACCGGCCCGGCTACTAATATTATCATGGGCATGTCCGTGGGTTTTTCCACCACCTTCGCTACCGCTATCATCATCGGCACGGCGCTCTTGCTAGCTTACTGGATGGGTACGCAAAGCGGCGTCCAGGGGGCAGGCGCTTTCGGCACCGCCGTCGCTACGATGGG
>CAZEUJ010000011.1:0-25433 GCA_964514525.1 uncultured Dehalococcoidaceae bacterium | reverse complement strand
CCGGGGACAAGGAGAAGGCTAAAGACCTGGCAAAAAGGATGTACCGGGAGTTTAATTACCTCCACGATGGCTACATGTTCTGGGTTACCGGCCTGTTGACCTACATATATAAAAATTATGGCATCGACGCCGTGGAAAAGGCGGAAAGGGAAGCGCATACCATTGAAGCCAGGGTTGTATTCAAGCCATCGGAGAAGACTGACATCCGTTCTCTCGTGGAACACATGGTGGGCGGTATGAGGGGGCATCTGCAGCCGATAACCGTTAAAGAAGACGATGAAAAAATCACCGTTACGATGACGCCGTGCGGCTCCGGTGAGAGGTTAATCCAGAAGGGCGGGTATGAAGCCGGCCTGGCCAGGGTCAAAAAGCCCCACCGCATTACCTGGGGCATGAAAGATTTCCCCATTTACGGCGTGCACTGCCCGGTAATGGAGATGCTGGATATAGAAAATACTGGAGATTTTTTGGCCGCGCATATCGTGCATGAACCTGTATGTGAAGAACACTGCCACTTTGCCTTTTACAAAAATCCCGGGGATATACCGGAAAAATACTATAAACGGATCGGCAAGAAAAAACCCGCCGCGTAAAAATAGCGAGGTCAAGGATTTTGCCGTGCGGCGGCGTTAGTGATATTCTGAAGATTATGGAACGCTATATCTGTATTCACGGGCATTTTTACCAGCCGCCCCGCGAAAATGCCTGGCTGGGGCGCGTCGAGTGGCAGGACTCGGCCTATCCTTACCACGACTGGAATGAGAAAGTCACCGCCGAGTGCTACCTGCCCAACGCCTCTTCACGTATCCTGGACGGCGAAGGCTATATCAGCCGTATCGTTAATAATTATGCCGGGATAAGCTTCGATTTCGGCCCCGGGCTCCTTGCGTGGCTGGAACAAAACGAACCGGATGTTTACCGGGCGATTATCGAGGCGGATCGGCAGAGCGGCGAAAGCTACTCCGGGCATGGCTCGGCACTGGCGGGGGTCTATAACCACATGATAATGCCGCTGGCCAACCGCCGGGACAGGTACAGTCAGGTATCCTGGGGGATCAGGGATTTCGAGTACCGCTTCGGGCGGCGACCGGAGGGAATGTGGTTACCCGAGACGGCGGTCGACCTGGGGACGCTGGATATCATGGCGGAACTGGGCATAAAGTTCACCGTCCTAGCTCCGCATCAGGCAAAAAGGGTGCACCGGATCGACTCATCGGGGTGGAAAGACGTCGGCGGCGGCGGCAGTATCGATACCACCCAGGCCTATCTGGTCAACCTGCCGTCAGGCCGGCGCTTCAATATCTTTTTTTACGATATGCAAATATCCGGTGCCGTTTCCTTTGAAGATTTACTAAAAAACGGTGATGTTTTCGTTAAAAGGCTTACCGGTGCCTTTTCGGATAAAAGGCATCATCCTCAGTTAGTGCATATCGCCACGGACGGTGAGAACTATGGACATCACCATCGTTACGGGGACATGGCGCTGGCTTATGCCCTTCACCACATCGAGGCGAACAACGTGGCAAAACTCACCAATTATGGACAATTCCTGGAGAAATATCCCCCCACCCATGAGGTAGAAATTGTCGAAAAGACATCGTGGAGTTGCGTACACGGGGTCGACCGCTGGTGGAGCGATTGCGGCTGTACAACAGGCGCCGGCAGCCACCCGGAATGGAATCAGAAATGGCGGACGCCGCTCCGCAACGCCTTCGACTGGCTGCGGGATAGCCTGGCCAGGCAGTATGAGGAAAAAGCCCGTCAACTCCTGAAAGACCCCTGGGCGGCGCGCGACGGCTATATAGATATTATCCTCGGCCGCTCCCCAGAAAGCGTCAATCGTTTCTTTAACCGATACGCCGGTCGCGAGCTTGATCAGGACGAAAAAACAACAGCGCTTAAACTGCTTGAGCTACAACGTTATGCCATGTTGATGTATACCAGCGACGGCTGGTACTTCGATGAGCTTTCCCGTCCCGAACCGGTGCAGTTCATGCAGTACGCCGGGCGGGTAGTGCAGCTGGCACAGGAGATATTCGGCGACAATGCAGAGGAGGAATTTTTAAATATCCTGGAGCAGGCGAAAAGCAACATACCGGCGCAGGGAGACGGAAAGCGCATTTACGAACAACTGGTCCGGCCGGCGATGATCAGAGCGAAAGCAGGCACCGGCTACGATGACCAGCGTAAAACCCTGGATTCTATCGTTGAGTCGGCCGTAGCCGACTTAGAGAAGTCATTCCGGCCTTTCTTTGAAAAATTATACCCTCCAGCGCGGTTTTCCGCCGAGCTCGGCGGGCCTGTCCCTCAAGCGTACCATACCGTTGACGAACTTATTATAAATATAAATTTACACCGCGCCGTCAAAACCGACCCCATAGATGCTGCTAAAGTCCGAGCCTTGCTTGATGCCGCAGAAAAATATCAAATTAAGACGGATACCGCAGGCATCAGCTATGACCTTAAGAGAAATCTTGAAAAGATGACCGCCACGCTGGCGGAGGACCCATCAGGTACACGCCTGAAAAAGCTTCTCGATGACGTTTCACTGGCACACAGTTTGCCCTTCCCGGTAGATTTATGGAAGGTGCAGAACATTTTCTGGGATATTTTAGCGAAAACCTATCCCGAGTTCAAACGTAAAGCGGAACAGGGCGACCGGCAGGCTAAAGAATGGGCCGGCGATTTCACATCGCTGGGCAAGCTCTTGCTTATCAGGGTAGGCTAATAAGGTTACAATTCCCGTTTAAAGAAAATTGCGGCCAGCGGCGGTATCGTCAGAGTGAGGGAATAAGCCCGACCGTGCTTGCCTTTATCTAATGCCGTCAAGGGATTGAGATTACCCTGACCGCTGCCGCCGTATTTAGTAGCATCGCTGTTCAATATTTCTTTCCAAACTCCTGCCAGGGGCACGCCGATATCGTAGTTAAAATGCGTCTCAGGCGTAAAGTTCAATACCGCTACTATCATATCATCCGGCGAATGTCCTTTGCGGATAAAGCTGATGATGCTGTGCCTAGAATCGTTGATATCAATACATTCAAAGCCGGCGGGGTCGAAGTCGAGTTGATGGAGGGCCGGCTGGTCACGGTAAAGCAAATTCAGGTCGGTCACCCACTGCTGGAGGCCGGTGTGCGGCTGGTACTGGAGCAGATGCCATTCCAGGCTTTCTTCGTGGGACCATTCCCCCCGCTGGCCGAACTCTCCACCCATGAACAGGAGTTTTTTCCCGGGCTGGGCATACATGTAGCCGAAGAGCAGCCGCAGGTTGGCGAACTTCTGCCAATCGTCCCCCGGCATCTTGGATAGCAGCGAAGCTTTCCCGTAGACCACCTCATCATGGGAGAGGGGCAGGGTATAGTTCTCGGTAAAGGCATAGACCATGCGGAAGGTAAGGTCGTTCTGGTGATGACTGCGGTATATCGGGTCGCGGGTGATATAGACCAGCGTATCGTGCATCCAGCCCATGTCCCACTTCAAGCCGAAGCCCAGGCCGCCGCTATAGGTAGGCCGCGACACCATCGGCCAGGCGGTGGACTCCTCGGCGATGGTTTGAACATCCGGCTTTTCACTGTAGACGGTCTTATTGAACTGCTTGAGGAAAGCAATCGCCTCAAGGTTTTCCCGCCCGCCGTATTTATTGGGCAGCCATTGGCCTTCTTTTCTACCGTAGTCCAGATAGAGCATGGAAGCCACGGCATCCACCCGCAGGCCGTCGGCGTGGTATTTGTCCAGCCAGAAAAGGGCGCTGCTTTTTAGAAAGCTCCTTACCTCGTTGCGACCATAGTTAAAGATATAGCTGTTCCACTCGGGGTGAACACCTTGAATGGGGTCTTCATGTTCGTAGAGGTGGGTGCCGTCGAAAAAACCAAGGGCGTGCTGATCGTTGGGGAAATGGGAAGGCACCCAGTCCAGAATAACGCCGATATTATGCCGGTGCAGAAAGTCGATGAGATACATAAAGTCCTGCGGGGTGCCGTAGCGGCTGGTAGGGGCGAAGTAGCCGGTCGTCTGGTAGCCCCAGGAACCGTAAAAGGGATGCTCCATGACCGGCAGGAACTCGACATGAGTAAAGCCCATCTGATTTGCGTACCTGGCCAACCTGGGAGCAATCTCACGGTAAGTCAGCCAGCGATTGCCTTCCTCGGGGACGCGCCGCCAGGAGCCGAGATGGACTTCGTAAACGGAGACGGGGGCATCGAGGGCATTGCGCTTATGGCGCTCTTTCATCCAGGTCTCGTCGCCCCAGGCGTAGCCGAGGTCGTGAACGATTGAGGCAGTCTTCGGCGGTACTTCGCTAAAGAAGGCAAAGGGGTCAGCCTTTTCGACGGAATAATCATGATACTGCGAAACGATGTAATATTTATAGACGCTACCGGCACCGATGCCCTTAATAAAACCTTCCCAGATGCCGGATTTCTCTCTCGGCTGTAAACGATGGCTGGTCCTGTTCCAGCCGTTAAAATCACCGATGACGTACACATCACGGGCATTGGGGGCCCAAACGGCGAAATATGTCCCGGCAGTACCGTTTACTTCAAGGGGATGAGCGCCCAGCTTGTCATAAAGTTTGTGGTGATTGCCTTCATTGAATAGATAGAGGTCGACATCAGAAAGCAGCGAGAAATCGTGACTGACATCGGTTACCGGCGTTATTTCACCGGCCGAGGACCGTTCGCGGCTCTTTCGCGGGGGCATTTGATTTTCTCTTTACCCTTCCGTCTTAAGCATCTGCAATATACCCTGGAGAGGCACTCTTAGCCAGTCAGGCCGGTTATTTAGTTCGTAGCCAACCTCATAGATAGCTTTTTCCAGTAGAAAAGCATCCAGGAGTATTTTCAAATGGTCGGGATTTTCCGGCAGCAGGGCGGTCGGCCTGATGGTATTGAGGTAAGCGTTTAAAAATGCCGTACTAACCCAGATATACCAGTACTGCGCCCATTGATTGAGGAGAGGAAAAGTGCTTTCCGGTTTGTCCCGTAGCGATACCTGTTGCGACATTGCAGTGTACGCCGCATAGTTAAAAGAACGTATCATGCCGGCCACGTCCCGGAGGGGCGAACGCTTGATACGCCGCTGCGTAATCGAACGCGCCGGCTCGCCCTCAAAATCGATAATAATGAAGTCCTTGCCGGTGTAAAGCACCTGTCCCAAATGATAATCTCCGTGGCAGCGGATACGCCACGCCCCTATTTTCTCGCGGCGGATCAAGTTATAGCGAGCGATGATAGTTTTTTCCATTTCGAGTACAGCCTGTGCATCTTTTTGAGTTTCTTCAGGCAAACTTGGCAGACGTTCCCGCAACAGTTGAAGAGTTTGCACGGTGGACCCGCGTAGTGATTGGTATAAAGATATCTGGTACATCAAAGTATAAGGCATCGGGGCATAGTCGGCATTGTTTTTATCTGAAGCGAGGGCGGTATGCAGTTCAGCGGTGCGTTGGCCGAGAAGCTGCGCCGAGGCCAGGTAGGTCCCGATAGTATCTCTCGCCAGTGAAGGCCGCTCTTTCGGCAGAGAAAGTAGCGGCTGGCGGGGGACGGGCGGGACCTGTACCGTGGGACGGGCCATCGCCAGCTCAAAATAGCGTTGAAGGGTATTAAGAGTGTATTGCCAGGCGTCGCCTTCATTCGGTACAAAGCTCTGGAGGACGCCCAGACTTGACGGTTTGTTGCGTCCCCTCCGGTATTCCAATGAACCGATTACCTGGGCGATATTGGCGAAACTCGTATTTTCCGTCAGAAAGGTACCTATTTCGACATCAGGGTTGATGCCATCTTCCAGTTTCCGCAAGAGTTTAAAGACCAACTGGTTCCCATAGGAAATCGAAGTGTTGCTCTGCTCGGCCTTCAGCGGGGACGGCTCCAGACTTTTTATCGCCGAAACGGTGACGCGATTCAGGAAACTGGTTGGCGTAGCGGTAATTTCTCCGATTTCGCTTTTAAAGGTACGGCGGCGCTGGATGGCACTTAACAGCATATGATTGAATTCCGTATCGACCATAGCATCGCAGAGCACGCTTTTACCGTCTTTACCGGGGGCTCTTAAGTGAGCGATGACAGCCTGGGGATTTTTTTCGATCATCCCGGCTTCCTGTACGACAGGACGGGTTATCAAGGGAACGATGTAAGTCTCCGGCTCACCCTCAGAGTATTCTACCTCCAGAAGGGTGATGTAGGCGGTCGAGTTATCAAAGCGCATGGGCACGATATCCTGAACCTCGGCTGCCCAGGCATCGCGTGCTTTACCGCGGAACCAGCGTCTTCCTTTGATATAATCCAGCAGCACTGCTTCCAGGATGTACCAGTTCTCTTTCTTGCCGAAAAGATTTTCCGCGGTTTCTTTCAGTACCGGCACTTTTCTAACTTTGGGGGTAGGTGCGGTCTGTAAGACTAAAGATTCTTCCGGTTCCGACTCCAGCGAGAACCAGTAGAAAGCGTAAGGACTGAGGGTGAATGAGTATTTATTGTCGGTAATGGGGGCGAACCGCACCCGACCGAAAAGGTCGACAGGATGAAAGCCGGTGAA
This sequence comes from uncultured Dehalococcoidaceae bacterium, assembly GCA_964514525.1. GTDB lineage: Bacteria > Chloroflexota > Dehalococcoidia > Dehalococcoidales > RBG-16-60-22 > JBFYTX01. The sequence continues at coordinate 18,908 of CAZEUJ010000011.1, read as the reverse complement.
TCTAGAAAGGTTAAGGCTCGTCTGCTGCACGAGGTGAGATAGATTGGCGACAACCAGGATAGTCTCGTCCTTGTCCTGCCGTAGATAGGACAGCACTTTATGATTTTCCGGCTCAAGGAATTCAATGCCGCCGCGCCCGAAGGTCTTATAAGGCTTGCTCAGCGCGATGAGTCGTTTCATCCACCAGAGAAGAGAATCGGGGTTCTTCGACTGGTTTTCTACACTGACTGTTCGAAAATGGTATTCAGGGTCGGTAATCAATGGCAGGAAGAGCTGCCTGGGACTTGCCTTAGAAAAGCCGGCGTTTCTTTTTGGACTCCACTGCATGGGGGTCCGTAGGCCGTTACGGTCGTGAAGGTGATAGTTGTCTCCCATGCCTATTTCGTCACCGTAATAGACCACGGGGGTGCCGGGAAGCGAAAAGAGGAGGCCGTTCATCAGCTCTATTTTCCGGCGGTCGTTACCGAGTAGGGGCGCCAGGCGCCGGCGGATGCCGAGGTTGAGGCGGGCGGCGGGGTCCGGGGCATAAGTGCGGTACATATAATCGCGTTCTTCATCGGTGACCATTTCCAGAGTTAATTCGTCATGGTTGCGCAGGAACAAAGCCCACTGGCAGTCTTTAGGAATCGGAGGGATCTGCCGAAAGATATCGATGATGGGAAAACGGTCTTCCATACGGAGGGACATGAAGAGCCGCGGCATGATAGGGAAATTAAAGGCCATGTGAAACTCATCGCCGTTACCGAAATAGGCAACCGCATCCTCCGGCCACTGGTTGGCTTCAGCCAGCAGCATCCGGTCCTGAAAATTATCATTAATGTGGCGGCGCAACTCCTTAATAAACGCGTGGGTTTCCGGCAGATTTTCGCAGCTGGTGCCTTCGCGTTCGTAAAGGTAAGGGACAGCATCGATGCGGAGCCCATCGACGCCCGTTTTCAGCCAGAAATCCATGATTTTCATGATGGCCTGTTTGACTTCCGTGTTATCGAAGTTGAGGTCCGGCTGGTGGGAATAGAAGCGGTGCCAGTAATACTGTTTTACCAGCGGGTCCCAGGTCCAGTTGGACGTTTCGGTATCCGTAAAAATAACACGGGCATCTTTATATTTTTCCGGAGTATCGCTCCACACGTAATAATCACGATAGCGACTTCCTTTTGCCGCTTTTCGCGCCCTCTGGAACCAGGGGTGCTGGTCGGAGGTGTGATTTATCACCAGCTCGGTGATGACACGTATACCGCGTCGGTGCGCTGCTTCAATAAAGCTCTTGAAATTGGATAGGGTACCGTAGGCCGGTAGAACGTTCAGGTAGTTAGAAATATCGTAGCCGTCATCTTTTAAGGGCGAAGGGTAGAACGGCAGCAGCCAGACAGTGTTAATGCCGAGGTCTTCAAGGTAGTCCAGCTTGTCTATCAAGCCCGGGAAATCGCCGATGCCATCGTCATCGCTGTCAAAAAACGAGCGTAATTGCAGTTCATAGATTATGGCGTCTTTATACCAGAGCGGGCCAGTATTATCTTTTTCGTTTAGCATTTTTAGGATTATTGCCCTTTTTCTACGTCAGTGTCAAAACTTGCCTCTTTCAGGGGCACGGGTGTGAGGCCTGCGGGACGAAATATGTGGGCGGGGCAGATATCGGGGTTAAGCTCAACGTAGTTCCACTCACCGCGCCAGGTATAGCGTTTATTGCTCAAGAGGTCCTCGACCTGGTAGGGCTTTTCGTAATCGAAGCCCCATGATTTCAATGGTACATTGACCGTACCCGATTGGGTGGCCTGGGGGTCGAGGTTAACAACTACTAATATTATATTGGCAAGGTCATTGGTATGTTTACTGTAACAAATCAACTGCTCATTATTGGTCGCGTTAAACCAGAGGTTACGGTTGCGCCGGAGGGCGGCGTTCTCGCGCCGGATTTGATTAACGCTGCTAATAAAACTTGTCAGGCTATCCGTCCGGTCGATATCCCAGTGCTTGATTTCAAACTTTTCCGAGTTCAGGTATTCTTCACTGCCCGGCTCCCGAGGTTTGTTTTCCATAAGCTCAAAGGCGGGCCCGTAGATACCGTAGTTAGAACTCAACGTGGCCGCAAGGACGAGGCGCGCCATGAAAGCCGCCCTGCCGCCGGTCTGCAGGTACTCGTGGAGGATATCCGGCGTATTCGGCCAGAAATTTGGTATAAAAAAGTCTTTGACCGGCGTTTGTGTCAGTTCGGTAAGGTAATCGGTGATGTCTTTCTTATGGTTACGCCAGGTGAAGTAGGTATATGACTGGGTAAATCCCAGCTTGGCCAGCCGGTACATGACCTTGGGACGGGTAAAAGCTTCCGAGAGGAAAATGGCATCCGGGTAATCTTTTTTTACTTCGGGCAGCAGCCACTCCCAGAACCGGAAGGGCTTGGTATGCGGGTTGTCCACGCGGAAGATGCGGACGCCCTGCCCGGCCCAATAGAGAACAATGCTTTTAAGCTCCTCCCAGAGTTCCCGCCAGTGCTCTGTCTCGAAGTTAAGAGGGTAAATATCCTGGTATTTTTTCGGGGGATTTTCCGCAAATTGTACAGTGCCGTCCGGTCGCCAGAGGAACCACTCGGGGTGTTCCCTGACATAAGGATGGTCCGACGAACACTGGAAAGCGATATCCAGGGCTATTTCAATATTATATTCCTTAGCCTTGGCTATCAGGCGCTTGAAGTCCTCCAGCGTACCCAGCTGCGGATTGATGGCTTTATGGCCGCCTTCCTCCGAGCCGATGGCCCAGGGCGTGCCCGGGTCGCCCGGTTTAGCGGGAATTGTGTTGTTTTTTCCTTTCCGGTTAGTGTGGCCTACCGGGTGGATGGGTGGCAAATACAGCACATCGAAACCCATCCGGGCAATGTAGGGCAGGCGGGCTTCACAGTCTTTAAAGGTACCGTGCTGTCCGGGGATAGGGGAAGCGGAGCGGGGGAACATCTCGTACCAGGAACTGAATCCGGCTTTTTCCCGTTTGACAGCGACCCCCAGTTCCCGGGGATAGGTGACGGCATACTGCCGGTCGTCATATTTTTGCATTAAAAGGCTGATTTCATCGCCGAGGGCGAGTTTTATCTTTTTATCCCGGCTGACGCGGTTGGATTCTAACGTACCGATGAATTCAGTCATTTTCCCGCGGTCCGGCACGGCGGCGCGCTGGCTGGCCTCTTTTATTAATTGTACCCCGACGGATAAATTCGACTCGAGGTCTTTTTGACCGGTAGCGATACGCTTTTTCATGTCCAGGCACCACGACTGAAACTGGTCAACCCAGGCCGTGATGGTAAATATGTAGTTTCCCGTTTCGCGAGCCGCGAAAGAGCCCTGCCACCGGTCGTTGCCGAGGTGCCGCATCGGTGTCTCAGTCCATCCGGTCTCTTTTTCGCGGCGATAAAGAAGACGGGCGGAAAGGGCATCATGACCGTCGGCGTAGATATCCGCCTCGACGTAGACGGTATCGCCAACAATACTCTTAGCCGGGAAACGGCCACCGTCGACCTCCGGGTTGACACTCTCGATAATGACGCGGTAGCGGCCGTAGCTCAATTCCATATGCTTTTCCCCGTAGCTGTTTTATCAGGGTTTCGCTGCCGGCAGGTACATTTTCTCGCAGTATTCTTTGAGCATTCTCCGCGTCGAAAACGCCGGAGCGATAGAGCTTATCGACTTTTTTACCATGGCAATCCATGCTTGCGGTACGCCGCTCGAGTTACGGTCGTAATAAAGAGGCACGACCTTATCCTCAAGCAGCTTGTATAGAGCTTCAGCATCAGACCTGTCCTCCTGATCTGTGCTGATACTGATCATATCGTCACCGATAACCCAACCGTTTTCACCGTTAAAGCCTTCATGCCACCAGCCGTCCGGCACGCTCAGGTGAAGGACGCCGTTTAGGGCGGCTTTCATACCACTGGTGCCGGAGGCTTCCTGCAGGCGGCGCGGCGTATTGAGCCACACATCCACACCCTGAACCAGATACCTGGCAAGGCGTATATCGTAATCCTCGAGGAAGGCGATGCGCCCCTGGAAGACGCGGTCTCGGGCCATGGTATGCACGCGCTGCAGCAGTACTTTAGAGGCGGTATCCGTAGGGTGGGACTTGCCGGCGAAAATGATCTGTACGGGGCGTAGCGGGTCGTTAATTATCTTTTTCAGTCTTTCGATGTCACGGAACAGCAGGGACGGGCGTTTATATTCCGTAAAACGCCGGACGAAACCTATCGTTAGAGCATCGTAGTCAAGCAGGGAGCCCATGGCCAGGATTTGCTGGGGCGAGGCTTCGCCCCTGGCCCAGCGTAATTGTGCCCGTTCCAGTATGATGTGGAATAATTTCCTCTTCAACAGGGTATGAATTCTCCAGAGTTCGTCGTCCGGGATATCTTCAATGTGTTTCCAGAGTTGAACGTCATCTTGACGGTCTATCCAGTCCTTGCCGAGGTATTTTTCATACAGCTGCCGGTGCTCCAGGGCGACCCAGGTGGGCACGTGTATGCCGTTCGTTATGTGTATAATGGGCACCTCATCCTCGGGGCAGTCCATCCAGAGTCCGCACCACATGCGGCGGGTGACCTTACCGTGGAGACGGCTGACGGCGTTGCGGTGACCGGATGTCTTCAGCGAGAGAACAGTCATGTTGAAAGAGCCGTCAGTGGTACGACTCTTGCGTCCCAGATCAAGGAAGGTATCGCGGTTGATGCCCAGGGTCGGCCAGTAATTTTCAAAGTACTGAGATATCAGTTCGGTGGTGAAAATATCATGGCCGGCCGGGACGGGGGTATGGGTGGTGAATACGGATGTCTTCTGTATGTTTACCAGGGCTTCGGCGAAGGTACTACCTTTAACCACTTCTTCTCTAATACGTTCCAGCATCATGAAAGCCGTATGGCCTTCGTTAGCATGCCAGACGGAAGGCTGGATGCCCAGCGTCCGCAGGACGCGTACACCGCCAATGCCCAGCAGAATTTCCTGCTGGAGGCGATGTTCGCGGTCGCCGGTGTAGAGTCGACTCGATAGATGACGGTCCTGGGGGTCGTTTTCGCCCAGGCCGGTGTCAAGAAGATAAAGGCTTACCCGGCCTAAATCTACGAGCCAGGCCCCGATGTGCAGCGTATGGTTTTTCAGCTTGACTTCGGCCAGGCATCTCTGGCCGGTACTGGAAAGGATAGGGCGTACCGGTGCTTTACTGAAATCCAACTGCTGGTACTCTTCTTCCTGCCAGCCATCTGCGGAGATGCGCTGCCGGAAATATCCCTGCGGGTACATGAATCCAATTGCTACCAGCGGTATTCCCAGGTCGCTGGCCTCTTTACAGGTATCGCCGGCGAGCGCGCCGAGGCCGCCGGCATAAATGGGCAGGGAATTGTGAATAGCAAATTCCATGGAAAAGTAAGCGATAGGTCCCGTGAAGGCACCGTGATGGGAGGATGCATACCAGGAATTCCCATCCTTTTTTTCATTGTCAAAGGTTAAAATGGCGGCATCGTATAAAAAGAGGAAATCCGGGTCGCGGGCGACGGACTCCAGCTTTTCCTGGCTGATTCCGTAAAGCTGCTGTACCGGATTGTGTCCGCTCTGGCGCCACAGGGTGTAGTCCAGTGTCCTGAATACGGCCCTTCCGACCGGGTGCCAGCTCCACCAGAGGCTGTTGGCCAGTTCATTAAGTCTGCCGATACGTTCCGGGATTTTAATGTACGCCACCAGAAGGCTCCTTGTTGCGGAAGACGTATAATGAACCTGGTGAGCCGTGGAGGACTCGAACCTCCAACCTGATGATTAAGAGTCATCTGCTCTACCAGTTGAGCTAACGGCCCATATATATTACTAATTATTTTATCATTACAAGACGCCTTGTAGCAAGCAGATTGAAGCTGTTTTACGGATAAATCAGCTATAACAGAAAGCTCTCCTCTTGAGAAAAGGAGAGCTTTCTGTTGAGTAATGGTCGTTCGAGATGCCGGGAGCTAGTTATTTTTGTTTTTATCCAGTTTTACCGGGTCGACAGGCGCGAGCAGATTGCCATCGGCGGATATAATATCCTTCGCGGCAACGATTTTCACCTCCCGGTCAGGGTGGGCAAGTCGAAACTTCTTCATAATCTCGTCATGTTCCTGAAAAGTCTCTTTATCATTTGCGGATGAGTCTTTTTGCGCTTCAGCTTTTCTTTTTCTTACCCAAAGTATTATCATTTTATTCCTTCCAAGCGGTAGATTCTTCTATCGAAACTCGCTTTTCTTTAGTTTTTATGGGTAGGGACATTCGGCAGAAGGTCGGTAAGGTCGTTCCGCTTCAACGACTCTTTAATCTGCTTTTTCAGAATCTCAACGCCGAAAGGCTCGGTAAGATAGTTATCGGAGCTGAGGTCAAGACCTCTCACCGTGCCGTTGTTGGTATCCCAGGTGCTGAGCATCATGACAGGGGCCTGGGTCCATTGCCGAAGTTGCAGACACATGCCAATACCGTCAAGCGAGGGCATCACGATGTCCATAATGATAAACCCCGGCCGCTCGGTATCAAGGATATTTTTAAGCTGGACTCCGGTGTACTGGGTGCTAACGACATCATACTCACCTTCGCCGAGTTCCTGTCGCAGAAAATTCACCAATATCGGATCGCGGCTGATGGCGAGTACTTTTATTTTCGCTGACATGTTAGTCTCCTACGGTAATTTACGATGACACCATAGACTAACATCCGAGCGATAAACGGAGCATAAACGTGGCGGGAGATAAGATAAATACTTTATTAATGAAATTACAAGAAGGCGGGAGACAAAAGAAAAAAACGTAAACAGGGCCAATATAGTTTACATAACTATAGAGCTGATAACTAAATACCTTGACCTAATTATTTCCCGGCTTTAGCTGCCGGTATTACCTTAACCTGAGACGCGGTTTTAGCTTTGGGCGCGGGCCTGACCTTAATTTTAGATACAGGTTTTGTTTTCACCACTTGCATAGGAGGAGGGGGCAGGTTGCTGTGGTATTTCCGAGTCAGCATTATCTCCAGGAAGATAACGGGCTTGGGGAGTTTCTTGAAGTAAAGCGGCCCGTGGGGCAGTCCTTTGGGCAGAGGGACGATGACAGGGGAGTCGATGATATGTTTTTCCTCTTCCTTGCCCAGGCAAAGCTCGATGACCGCCCCGCCGAAATCGCGGACGTCCTTGGGGTTCGTCCCCAGGAAACATAGAATCTGCATGAAATCGTCATGAAAATGCGATTGCTTGAGCACGTATTCCGGCTTATAGAAAATGTGGTGTGTTAAAATGCAGTCGGCATCCATCTCGTCGCCGCTGGCGGAAAGGCCCTCCATCTGGTGATGTTTTTTAAAGGCGTTTCTCAAGATATATTTACCGTATTTTGTTTTATCAACCATGACTCGCTCCTTTTTTAAAATAATAATCTATCGTTGACGGTCAATATTTAAACGAATTCTTCATTACCGGACGACCTGGTATAATCGGTGCCGTTGCCGGCCGTCCAGAAAAAAATGGGATAATAGATTCTTTTCAGTGTCAGGGGAAGGTGCTTCATGCCCCTGGGGACGTAAATGAGGCAGCTTTTAGTGATATTGAATTTTTCGTCCTCCAGCCACAAATCCAGCTCTCCGCCGAGTTCATGCGGTTTGTCAGGCACAGTGCCGACGAATCCCAGCGTCTCATCGAAGTTATGAGTATGGGCGATCTCTATATCGAGGGGCTCCGCGCCGTGCTTTTTCCAGAGCCAAACGCAGTTGGTATAAAAAGCCCCCTCGGCGACTCTATTGTCCAGGGCGAACATCCAGGTAGATTCAAGGTAGTTGCCCTTCGCCCGCGCTTCCACCAGGCGCTTGGGCTGCGGGAAGGGTTTATCGCCCGGCTTCGGCTGCGGAGGTTCATAGACGATATATTTACTGTATTTCGATTTTGCCAAATTAATTCTCCTGTTAATGTCTATTTTTTCGTCGGCCCGGCCGACCTCTTTCGACGCGGACCTCCGGGCTTCCAGATGCGGGTAAGCGAGATTTCTAAAAACACCAGGGGTTTTTCGACCTTCTTGAAAACGATAGGGCAGTGCTTCACCCCGGCGGGTATAGATACGACGGCCGGCTTACTGATTAAGTGTTTTTCGCCGCCCAGTGTGAACTCAATTTCCGCCCCGAAATCGGTGATATCCTCCGCTTTACCGCCAATAAAGCAAAGCATCTCCGGGAATTTATGGGAGTGGGGGAAATCGAAAGACATTGGCTTGGAGATGCAGTGGTAACCTATCGAGCAGTCCGCATCCAGCTCGCCATCGTGCGCGACGATAGATTTGCCGGTATAATAGGGGATCTCCCTGATGAGGTCTTTAGTATGGATGCATTTTCCGTATTTTGTACGGGTCGCCATTTTATTCCGTCCTCTCTATTTCTTTTTAGACTTCGGTCTAGCTTTTGATCTGGCTTTGGATTTTGGCGAAGTCTTAGTTTTAGCTTTCGCCGCCGCAATAAGTTTGGCGTTCTTAGCCTTATCCGAGGTGGCTTTACCCGTAACCGGGTGGTTGTAGTGGAACGGGAAGATATAGCCGGAAACGAAACGGGGGTCGAAATCCTCGGGAGCGATATCGGGGATAGGTCCCTTAAAATTCTTGATGGCATTAACGAAATTCTCGACCGGTATCCAGTTTTCCGAAGGGATTCTTATATTCAGGGGAATAATCCAGTCTATTTTCAGCATCTTCCAGACGCCGTTTTGCTTGATGTACTCAATTTCGTAAAGGCCGCCCACGATAGAACAATTGAATTTTCCCGGTTCGTCAGCTTTAGGGATGGCGACCCCGCCGAAAGAGTACCAGCGCCCCTTGGCACGCTTACCATCCGGCGTGACATCGACTACCCCGGCGATGGGCATGACCTGATGCAGGAAGCCGGGCGGAGGATCCGGCCTGTCCGAGCCTACTCCGAAGTAACGTTTCACGCCATCCTTGCCCAGCCAGGTGCCCTCAAGCCAGTGCAGCTTTACTTCAGGGTGGTCAGCGAACAAGTTATAAATCTCATCGCGCATCATGTGCATAACGTAATAGCTATAGACGCGCTGCAGCCGCTTCACCTCATTGATATCTTCTAAAATACCTACCTTTTTTCCCAGGGCTTTCAACCGAGCTTCCATTTCTTTAGCGGTCATCCAGAATACTCCTTTTTTATTATAATTTGAAAATTGTTTACCTGATTTTACTCCTAAACGTGAAAAATAAACAAATAAAGAGGGAAGCATATTTGAGCGCCGGTAATAGCCTCACCCCTTGCTCCCCTCTCCAGCCTGCTTCATCGGGCGAGTAGATATTTCTTCTGGCTGGAGAGGGGAATATAAGAGAGAGGGGGCGTAGCCCCCTCTCATACTCTGTCCCCCTCTCAAACAAGAAATGAGTCATGTACTTGGGATAATCCTGTTTGAGAGGGAGATAAGGGGGTGAGTATTGAATATCAACTAAATGTTAAATGAATAATAAGGGGGGAGCTGTAAAGGCTCCCCTCGTTTATTCTTGCCGGAAAACCGGCCTTTGTTATTTAACCGTCGCCAAGTGATAGCCCACGCCGGGGATGGTATGAATATACCGGGGATTCTTGGGGTCCGGTTCCAGCTTGCGGCGCAGTCGCCCGACAAAGACGCGCAAGTATTCTTTCTCCGAAGAGTATTCATTACCCCAGACACTCTGTAACAGCATGCTGTGGGTGAGGACTTTATCGGAGTTCACCGCCAGGTGCTGCAGCATGGCGTACTCGGTGGGGGTAAGCGTTACCTCCTTACCGCTTACCGTGACACGCCTCTTGGCGAAGTTGATCTCCAGGTCGTCGCAAACGAAATTGGCCTGGGCGGGGGCCACAGTGGGGTCGCCGCGGTGGCGGAAGGCCGTCTTGATTCTGGCCATCAGTTCGGCGATACCGAAGGGTTTGGTTAGATAGTCGTCCGCGCCTAGGTCCAGGCATTTTACCTTATCTTTTTCATCGCCGCGGGCGCTGAGTATGATAATAGGCACGTTAGACCATTCGCGGATGCGGCGGCACACCTCCACGCCGTCCACCTTGGGCATCATGAGGTCCAGTACGATGAGATCGACAAATTCATTCTGGACTGCTTCCAGAGATTCCTCCCCGTTGGTAGCGGTAACAACCTCGTAACCGCGGGCCTTGAGATTGGTGCTGAGTAATCTCAATATCGCCGGGTCGTCATCAACAATCAATATCCGTTTTTTATCCATAGCTGTTTTCTCCCTTTAGTCCGCCGGCAACGTGAAACTGAATTTAGCGCCCCTGCCCGGCTCGCTTTCCACCCAGATTTTGCCACCGTGCGCCTCAACAATACCCTGGCAGATGGCCAGTCCCAGTCCGGTCCCTTTTCTCCGGCCGGCCTTGCGGCCTTCCCCCTGGAAGAACCGTTCGAATATTTTCTGGTGCAGTTCCGGGGGGATACCGATCCCTTCATCGGTCACGCTGACAATGACTTCTTTCCCGTTATAACGCGCGTCAATGACAATCGCGGTGTTGTCATCGGAGAACTTCACGGCATTCTCCACCAGATTCGTTAATACCTCGCCGATGCGGCTATCGTCAATGTAAACCGGCGGCATGTCATCAGGAACTCGAATGGCGAGGTGATGTTTGGCGGTCAGATTATACAGACGGTCCTTAATAGCATCGATTACTTCGGTTAGCTGGTGCGGTTTTTTCCTAACCTCCAGGGCTTTGGCCTCAAGGCGCGACATCGTAAGAAGGTCATCCACCAGGCGAGAAAGCGTATCGGCATCACGGTCTATCGATGCGAGGAAATCCCGCCGTGTTTGCTCATCGAAAATAACATCCGACTGCAGCAGGCTGTTGGCCGAACCCTTGATGACGGAAAGCGGGGTACGCAGTTCGTGGGACACGTTGGCCAGGAACTCGGTACGCATCGTGTCCAGTTCGCGGAGCGCTCTGGCGCTGGATGCCTCTTCGTACAGCTGGGCGTTGCGTACCGCGATGGCTATTTCGCGGGCGATTCCGGAGAGTAGTTCGATATTATTCACGCTAAAATAATGGGCGAAGCTGGTAGTTACCCCCAAAACGCCGAGGCTCTTGCCTAAAATTGTCAGGGGCACCCCGGCAAAAGAGAGGTAACCGCCGGTGCTCAGGAAACCGAGGTCTGCCCCGGTGTATTTCCGCAGGTCCTCGATGATGTCAAATTGACTCTGATCGAAAATCTGACTGATAGTGCCGTTGTCGTGGTGGATTTCTTTCGGCATAGTGTCGACCATTCTTCGCGATAGCCCGTGATGGGCTTTGAACAACAATCGGTCGTTCTCGCTGATATAGACGAAGCTGGCTTCTAGGCCGGTACAAAGGGCGACCCGCTCCAGCGCCGAGTCCAGTATTTTTTGCTGGTCAAGGGACTCGGACACCACCTGGGATACGTTCAGCAGGGTATTGGTGATATGGTTATGCCTTTCCAGTTCTTCCAGCAGTTGCCGGTTTTCTATGACTAATCGCTGTTTCTCCAGGCCGCGTTCGATAACCGATAACAGGTTGGCCGTGTCCAGCGGTTTTTGCAGATAAGCGAAGGCACCGCGGTTGAGGGAGCTGATTGCGTTCTGCATCGAGGAATGACCCGTCAGCATGATGGCGATGATATCCGGATGCATTTCAAAAATTCTGGAGAGCAGGTCGGTGCCATCGGCATCCGGCAGGCTGATATCCAGAATGGTGATATTATAAAAGCGCTCTTTCAACTGCGATATCGCCTCATTAGCCGAAGGCGCGGCGCCGACCGTGTAGCCCTTTTTCGCCAGGATGCGCTTGATAATTTCCAGGAAATCGAGGTCGTCGTCAACTACCAGTATACTTTCATTAATGTTCATCGGTTCACCTGAGATTATACGGTTTCTTACCTGAGCCGCCTGCTGCTAATGTTTCGTATCCGTGCTTTTTCAGCACCGTAGTAGGAGAGTCGCTGGTATCGGCGGATTCGCCGATTAACAGAATCGGCTGGTGGCTGGCTGCCTTAGTAATAAGCCCGATCAGCCGGTCGATCTTTATCGGCTTATGGACGATGTGACGGGCACCCTCGTCCCGGGCAAGCTGTATCAGCGCTTCATCAGAGTAGCCTGTCATCAATATAATTATTGCTTCGGGATGAATTTCTTTTATTTTGCGGAAGGCTTCCACGCCGTTCATTTCCGGCATAACGATGTCCATCAACGCAACATCGAACCTGTGTTTTTTATATTTATTAACGGCCGATAAGCCGTTTTCGGCGGTCTCGACGAAGAAGCCATGCCGCTTTAAAATCATGGCAAACGTCTCGAGCAAATCTTTGTTATCGTCAACGACGAGGACGGTCAGTTCATTACTCATTTCGGGTCTGTATCCTTTTCTCCAGCGGCAGCTTTACAGTAAAAGTCGTCCCCTGGCCCACCCGGCTTTCAACTTCGATTTTGCCGCCGTTCTGCTCGGCAAGCCTTTTAGAAATAGCCAGGCCGAGGCCGATGCCTTTAGCTTTGGTGGTAAAGAGCGGCTCAAATATCTTTTCTAGGTTTTCGGCCGGTATGCCGCAACCGTTATCATGGAATTTTACCCAGATAAAATCGTCATCTTCACCGGTCTCTATGTTCAGCTCTCCGCCCCGGGCACCCAGGGCCTGAATGGCGTTGGATATGATATTGGCGAAGACACGGCTTATTTGCTCGGGATCGGTCCGGACAGGCCGGGAATTGCGGTTAAAATCATTCCTGACGGTGACCTGCGGTGGCACGGTTATCCAGGACAGGCTTTCATTGATAATATTTTTAAGGTCGACCCTGACCTCCGATGGGGGCGTAATGCGGGTGAAGTCCAGCAGGTCGGTAACGATTTTATTAGCGATGTCAATCTGCTTATCAAGGACGGCCAGGGTATTCATGGCCTCGGCATCGTCTTTTTCCGAGAGGGGCATTTTAAGCAGGTAGGCGCAGTTCCTTATCACATTGAGGGGATTGCGCAGTTCGTGCCCCACACCCGAGGCCAGTTCACCGACGGCAGCCAGTCTTTCGGAACGGATGAGCTTCTCCTGGACCTGCTCTAGCTCCAGCTGCCGGACCGCACCGGCGATTCTCTCGGCGAGGGTCCTGAACAGCTGGTCTCTCTTTTTTAAAGAGGGTTTGCTACGATCGAAGAATATTTCCACGAGGCCCACCGGCTCACCGCCGACCACCAGATTTTCCGTTACTTTGCTGTTAAATTGCTGAAAGTCGGGGCTTTCATAGAGCCGGTCGTGCAGGGTTATCCTGACCCTGGTTGCCTCAGATGACGGCATGGCGTACGGAATCAGCGTTACCACTTTAGCGATGAACTCATCGATGGAACGGCTTTTTTCCGCGGCCTTGCCGATTTCACAGAGGCATTTAAGCTCTTTAGTCCTCTGGCGTTGTAGCTGTTTATCACTCATCTTTCGATCTCCTCAGCTGTCCAGAGGCACGTCACGGCGTTTTTAAAGGAAATAAGCGGCACAGTCTCACACTACTACTGCCATATCAACGTCGCAATCAAGATAACCCTTATTTCATCGGGGTATTCACCCAGTCCCACCGGGTTTGACCTTCCAGCGGGTCCGGCATGGAAGTCCCTATGGCTATGCATATCTGCTGTAGTAAGAAAGTAAGGTAGTCCCTGAGAGGAAATGGGGGGCAGTATCTATTGTAAACCAGGGGTTGTGATGGCAGAATCAGGGTACGCACCTGATTTCGCCAGGTGGAAAACATAATGAAATATTAATGATTATTTAATGGGATATTTATAAATCTTTATTACTCTCTTTATGTATGTAGTTTACAATCTTAGATGGTTGCTGGTGGGGGGATAAGTGGGGATAAGTGAGGATGAGTGAGCGACAAAAATAGTCAGGCGAAAGGCAAAAACATGAATCCGATAAAGTCAGAAAACGTAAGTATATATGTAGTGGAGGAGCAGGAAATCTACCGGGGGATTTATCAGTCACTTACGACGCGGGCCAATATTGAAGTATTGCGGATTTCAGAAAACGGCGAAACGGGGGCCCTGATGCGAGCGGTTTCCGAGCTTTGTCCCCAGGTCCTGCTTTTAAGCATGAAGAAGCTTGATATCGACATTATCGAGGAATTGGAGCAAATCAGGAATAGTTATCCCAGGATGGGTATAGTGATATTAATCATTTATTACAGTTCTCATGATATTGAATTGCTGCGCCGGCTGGCACTCTGCGGCGAAAGCGGCATGGCGCTCTTCTTAAAGCAATCGCTGGATACAGTCGACCAGCTGTGCCGGACGATTCTGGCCGTCAGCCAGGGACAGGTCATTCTCGATCCGCCGCTGGCTACTTATATGTTCGCCGGCAAGCCGGAGTGCCCTTTCCTGAAACAGCTTACCACCCGCGAGTTGGAAATCCTCAGCCTGCTGGCTCAGGGTTATACCAACTCGTCCATCGCCGAGGCGCTTTTCATTGATATTAAGACCGTCGAGCACCATCTAAACAGCATGTACAGCAAGCTCAAGGCGGACCCCGATTATAATACCAAGCACCTGCGGGTCAGCGCCGCCAGGCTATATCTGGAAACGATGGGCAGCCTGCACCATAAGGATGATACTTTAGCGCGTAGCGGGGTAAGATAAAAACTTATAACCAGAAAACAAAAAGCTCCCTGATATCCCAGATAACAACCAGACCCAGCGCCGCGATAGACGGCCACAGAAGACGGCCCGGCATGATCCAGGCGACCGCAACCGGAATCACCAGTTTAATTAAAACCAACAGTACCGGAACGTGAACCAGGAATCTCACCAGGGGATTCATTTCCCACAGGCCTAGGTACATCGCCAGTACTGTCAGGAGCAGGTCCAGCAGGCTCAGCAGAATAAAGGAAATTTTCAGCACGGTGCATTTTTTAAATGTCACCGCCGAATCCAGCCAGCCGGGCGCTGTCGCTTTATTTATCACCTTACACGTTCTCCGTCCGCGATATTCCAATTATTAAATCGTCATAGTCCCGACTACTTTTCCCAGGTCTTTATCGACTCGCAGCTGACCGCCCACTTGATATCGAACATCTGACCTTTCCAGGTTTCCTGCATTTCTTCTCTAGCGGCTTTGAATTCCGGGCTGGCGAACATGCCATTTAAGTCATCTACGGTGTCGAACTCGTAAATCACGATGTACTTCGGTTTCGCCCCTGGTGCTTCGATAATCTTATAGCGCGTTACTTTCTTTAAGCCTTTGTATTTCAAAAAAATAGGGATATGGACTTCGTTATACCATTTATTGAACTTCTCGTCGTTCTGCGGCGAGCATTCGATTGATACAATGTTCAGTATTCTAGCTTTGGCCACTTTCATTCTCCTTCCGTGGTGCCTAATTCCAGTCTTATCATAAATATCCCTCAATTCTTTTGTCAATGCATTATCCTCCCGATTTGACTTTACTCCCGACAGGAAATAGACTGGTGACAACAGCATGAGCCGTCTGATTTTTATCTAAGGAGGGCAACTTGAAAGCCGCAGTCTGTTACGAACTTGGCAAGCCACTGGTCGTTGAGGAGGTGGACATCGATCCGCCCAAGCCGGGCGAGGTTAAAGTAAAAATAGCCGCCACCGCCATCTGCCATAGCGATATTCACATGTTCAAGGGAGACCTTCCCTTTGAGCCGCCCCTGGTCGGCGGGCATGAATCCGCCGGTTACGTTGATGTGGTGGGCAAAGGCGTTACCGGCTTCAAGCGCGGCGACCGGGTGGTGATATCGTTGATGGCTAACTGCGGGAAATGCCGCTACTGCCTCACCGAGCGGAGCCACATGTGCAACGCCGTCTGGCCGCTCGAAAAGGAAGCTCGCATGCACAATAAAAAGGGGCTGGACTTACCACAGCCTTTAAGGATTGGCAGCTTTGCCGAATACAATATCGTTCACGAGTCCCAGCTGGTAAAAATCCCGGATGATATGCCGCTGGACCGGGCGGCGTTACTGGCTTGCGGCGTCATTACCGGGTTCGGGGCGGTGGTCAACCGCGCCAAGGTAGAGCCAATGAGCAGCTGTGTTATTATCGGGGTGGGGGGAGTCGGCCTCAACGCCGTGCAGGGAGCGGCTATTTCCGGGGCCTATCCCATCATTGCGGTGGATATTTCGGACGAAAAGCTGAAAGCCTCTAAAACCTTCGGCGCCACGCATACCGTTAACAGTGCCAAAGGGGATGCCGTTAAAGAAATCCAGGCACTTACGGAAGGCGGCGCCGACTATGTTTTTATAACGGTGGGCAGTGTTGACGCTATCAGCCAGGGGCTGTTTATGTCCGGCCCACGCGGTATGACGGTAATCGTCGGCCTCCCCAAGTTCAGGGATACCCTCCAGATGCCGCCTTTTATCTTTATCAAAGACGAGAGAGTACTTACCGGCAGCTACATGGGCACGACACAGTTTCAAACGGCCATTCCCAAGATGGTCGCCCTTTATCAAGGAGGGATTTTGAAGCTGGACGAGCTCATCACGGCGCGCTTCCCCCTGGAAGACATCAACCAAGCTATCGAGCTGGTGGAGAAGGGCAAAGCGCTGCGTAACGTGATTATGTTTGAATGAAGAAAGAGAAAGTTTTGTTGACCACCAGATAAGGAGGTGATATCGGTATAAAAAAAGTTCAGCTGGTCTAGTGTCAGCGAAAAGAATGCCAGGTTTATTTCAACAAAGCTATGATAAAAAGGAGTAAAATGCCAAAACTTTTTAATTTATGGGAAATGGACATGAGCCGGATGCCTACCGACCCCAATGAACGGATGGCGATATTAAGAAAGTTGATGGAAATAACGAAGCAATATTTGAAAGAAAACCCGGGTAGTGAATGGGGAGCTTTTATAGGCGAAAACAAGGGCTATTCTATGGGCGCGAAATCCTGGCAGAATCTGACAAAAATCACACAGATGCTCGCTCCTTATGTGCGGTGTAAGATATATCAAGCGATATCCGTAGATGAAGTTGAGGAACTTTTTAAATCCTTGATGAAGTAAAGCGATTATTATTTCCCGTCTTCGGCCTTGTACACTTTGCATAAAAGCGCCGTCAGGTCCGGAGAACCATACATGGGATCGCAGTGATTATTTGAAGTCAGCAGGTTAGGATTTGATTTCAGCAGCCCGTGTAGCGGCCCCGGCTCCTCCGGATAAAAGCAGTTAGCCGTAGCCATCACCACCCCCTGAAGTATACCTGGGAAAAGCCTGGCTTTCTGCTTGATTCTGCCTCTCGGACTCTCGATCCAAGCCCAATCGCCGTCCTCAATGCCGTAAAGCTTGGCCGTATCGGGGTGTATCTGCATTACCGGGTCTTTCTGGAAGCTCCGCAGCCACGGTATGTTCCGGTACTGAGATAAGAAGTAGAAGGGCTGCCGGTAACCGGTAGTCAGGACGAGCGGGTATTCTTTGAATAGCTCCGGCGTAGAAACAGGACTCTCGCCCGGTTCCTGGAAGTAGGGCAGCGGGTCATAACCCAGGTCCTCCAGCACGGTGGAGTAAAGCTCCATCTTACCGGTCGGCGTGGGAAAACCGCCCCCTTTCCTCCAGTAGTCGGTCTTGTACTTATAGTAAATCTGGTCTTTGCCCATCCTGGCGTGGAAGACCTTTTTGCTGAAATCCTTCCAGGTCATATTGCCTTTTCTCAGCTGGTAGTCGAGCATTTTCTCGACGTTCTCGAACCAGTACTGGGGCGCCAGCCTCCTGCCCAGCTCGTTGAATATCTTGCTGTCCTGCCAGGCTTCTCCGGGCGGGTCGACGACTCTGTTATGGGCTTCAATCATAAAACGGGGGTGCATATCATAGATATCGTCGATTTCCAGCCAGTGCGCCGCCGGCAGGACGATATCGGCGTGCTCCGCCATTGGCCCCATGAACTGGTCGACATGTACCAGGAACTCCACTTTTGATAGTGCCTGCAGCACCTCTTTGGTATTGGCGAGGTGAATAATCTGCTGCCCGCCCACGCTGAACCACACCTTGATGACCGAGTTGCCGTTAAGAAGCTGTTTTATAATCGTATCGGAGTGGGCGGTGCGGGCGGCACCCATCTTGTACTCATCGCTGCCCACGATGCCTTTCCGCATTTCGTCGGTAATGGGGATTTCCGTAAAGAAATCCTCGCGCAGGCCGGTATCCGGCGGCATCCAGGCCACCATGCTGCCCGGCCTTTCGATATTTCCCGTAACACCGAGAAGACAGATTATCGCCCTCAACGTCTGTCCGCAGTTGGCCTGCCGCTCCAGAGAACTGCCGACCTGTATACAGCCGGGCGTGTCCACAGCGAAGAGCCTGGCCGCCTTTCTGATGTCGTCCGCTTTTAACCACGTAATTTCCGCTGCGTGTTCCGGAGTGTATTCCTGAACCCGCTCTTTAAGCTGGTCAAAGCCGTATGTCCAGTTCTGGACAAATTCTTTATCCCATAGCTCTTCGTTAACGATAACGTTTATCATAGCCAGCGCCAGGGCGGCATCCGTGCCCGGGCGGATTTGCAGCCAGAGCGTCGCCCTTGAAGATAGCGCGGTTTCCCTGGGGTCAATGACGATAAGGTTTTTTACATGCCTCAGCGAATTCATGTACCAGACCGCCATTTCGCCGTCGGCGCTGCTGATTTCCAGCTGCTTCGCCCAGGAAATCTGCGTCTTGGGGAACTCCCCACCCCACCCGTGATAGTCGCAGTAAAGCCGGCCGTAGCCGGTCACCAGCCCGTAAAGGCCGAGCCGCGGACTGTGGCAAATGTAGCCCGGCGTGATGATATTGGCGGTGCCGATGGAGCGGGCGAACCGGTGGGTGTACTCGTTATAGCCGCGGCCCGTCCCCTGGGACACGGCGATGGAGGACTTGCCGTACTTCTCCTGGCTCTCTTTAATTTTGGATACAATCGTATCCAGGGCTTCGTCCCAGCTTAGCTGCTGCCA